>QEUW01000167.1 GCA_003577005.1 Chloroflexota bacterium
GATGTCCAGGCCAGAGTCCGACTCGTCGAGAATGGCAAACTTGGGTTCGAGCATCGCCATCTGCAAGACCTCGGTGCGCTTCTTTTCGCCGCCCGAAAAACCATCGTTCAAATAGCGGCGAGCAAAGCTGGGGTCGACGTTGTACTCCTTCATCTTTTCATTGAGCTCCCGACGGAACTCGCGCATGGGCATCAAGTTGCTGCCGATCACACCAGTGTGACCATTGCTGCTGCCGTTGCTGCCGGCAGCAGCCTGGGCCGTATAGCCGCGCACATTTGAGACGGCGGTGCGCAGAAAGTTCGCCACACTGACGCCGGGAACGGCAACCGGATACTGAAAAGCCAGAAAAAGACCTGCCTTGGTCCGTTCGTCGGCCTCCATCTCCAAAATGCTTTCACCATCCAACAGGATGTCGCCCTCGGTCACCTCGTAGTGGGGATGGCCGGCGATGACATAGGCCAGGGTCGATTTGCCCGAACCATTTGGCCCCATCAGCGCGTGGATCTCACCGCTTTTGAGGGTGAGGTTGACACCCTTCAAAATCTCGTTGTCTTCCACCCGTGCGTGCAGATTGCGAATTTCCAAAACGCTCATTTTTGCCAACTCCTATTTAACGATTTGCTCTCGCTTTTACTAAACTTTTACGAATTAGAATGCATGACGCGTAATGAGTGAGGAATGATGCAACGTTGACCCCACTCGTTTGCCACGAAAAAGAAAGCGCCACCGGCCTCAATCATGTATCACGCATCACCCTTTGCCGACACTACAAACGAACAACTCCCATGCCCGTCCATGATACAGGCGCTCAGGTTGACATCGGAGCCGAGCAACTGGCGCATCATGCCCTCGTCCATCTCGCAGATCTCGCGATGTTCCTGCGCCAATTCGTGATAGGGGCAGTTATACGTTTTCAGGATGATTGTATTCTCATCGGCCGCCGCCACATCGGTCAACACCCCTTGCTGGTCGAGCACATCGGCCAGCTCCTCGACCCGCTCCTGGAGCAGGGTGGAACGCACCGAGCGTGCATAGCGGTTGGCCAGCCGGTGGCCCACGCGTTCGAGCAAGAGGGTGGTCTTCTCTTTGCCTTCCAGGGCAAAGACCTCTTGCAGCAAGGTGAGCGCCAGGTCATCACAGTGACAGGCATACAGTTCACGCGCCCGATCAGTCACCGTATAGACGTGATGGGGTCGGCCAACACCGTCATGCACAGCGCGGCGTTCGATATAGCCTTCAGCCTGGAGGGTGGTCAGATGCTGGCGCACCGCCGTCGTCGTTACGCCGAGGTGCTGCTCCAGCTCGCGGATGGCGGCCGGGCCGTTCCGCTGCAAGTATTCGACAATCTGCCAGGTGGCCGACTCTTTTTTCTGGTGCGCACCGCTTGTCATTGCTATCCTCGCCTGGGCTATTCTCATCCGGTTCCAGCGGCGTGCGTCGCAAACGCACCCGCCACTCATTCTCATAACGATACCATGCCGCGGCAATATTGTCAAATATTTCTGTTTTAATTATTTTAACTGTTTTTATGGGAAATAACAACAGGGGCGCCAACAATGTGTTCCAACCTGGAGCATCAGAGTGCGGTTCGGCGCGCTCGCTCTCACCGCTCGCCAGCGAGAGCAAGCGACGTTGCTATGTTACATTTGTGAAATGAGGAATAACGTGCGACAGTCTTCTCAGTCTGCCCCTGCCGCTGCAGGTTTGGGGGCAGAGCGGGGACTGGTGCGGGTGGACGGCAAGAAGATGGCGCAGAATGCCGCCGCCACCGGCAAAAAGGCAACGCCAGCCAGCACAGCGGCCAGGCCAACATGATCGGCAACCAGGGCGGCGAGCCAGGTGCCGACCGCACCACTGGCAAACATAAAGCCGAGCACCAACCCACCGACCAACCCTTTGCGGGTCGGCAAAAGCTGTTGCGCCATCACCAGGATGATGCTATGGGGCACGTTCAACAGCGCACCGGCCATGCCAGCCGAAAGAAAGAAGAGCCAGCCCTCCGTGTTGAGCAACGCCACAGAAAAGGGCGCACTCAAACTGGTGGAAACAAAGATCACCATTCGCCGATTATAGCGGTCGCCCAACATCCCGCCCGCCAGGGTGCCCAACGCGCTGGCAAAGGCAAAAACGCCCAGCATCTGCCCATAGACGCTCGGCGCAATCCCCTGGTCGTCGTAGAGCTTGGGTAACAGTGTCACAAAACTCTGCCAGGTCGTCGCCCGCAACGCAATGAGGAGGACAAAGAGCGTCACCATAATGGCGGCGGCCTGGCGCCGGGCTGTGCCGCCCGCCTCCGTGGGCGCCGGCGCGGGGATCGCCTCTTCAACAATCGGGTGCCGCATCCAGGCGAACATGAGCACAATCACCGGCAGCGTCGCCACCGCCGCATAGGTCATCCCCATCAGCCCAATCCGTTCGAGGTAGAAACCGGCCACAATCGGGCCAAGCGCCAGCCCTGCCTGGCCAAACAAGAAAAAGACCGACATGGCCGTCGCGGGGTTGCGAGCGCCACCCGCCGCGTTGGCGTTGACCATTCCCGCCGCATGTAGCGCACCGCTCCCCCAAGCACCGATGGTAAGACAGAGCAAGAAGGTTGGGTAGGTGGGCATGGCCACCGCAACGGCGAAAAAGGTGGCGGTCCACAGCACACCGATACCGGCCAACCACCGCCCTCGCCAACGGTCGGCCAGCGCGCCAAAGACGGGCTGGGTAAACGCAGCGAAAATGGTGTAGACCATGGCGCCAAAGCCGATCTGGCTCACGCTGAGGTCAAACCGGCCGGACAAATAGACCAGGATCATGGCGACCGACGAGTTGAGCACATCGATAGCAAAGTGACCCAAGGATGCGGCTGATAGACGTTTGACATCCATGATGATAGACTCCCCCCGTTTGCATGACGATCCTGTTATTATAACATAAACGGTAGGGATTACTGAGCTAAATTGTGAATCTTCATCAACCACCTTCAGCCAGGTCGGTGACAACGCTTGCTTGCACCCGTGAGACTTTCTGGCTATCCGACAAAACGTACCCAAGGTCTGTTTACCGCGTTCGCCAGCTGGCTGTCGACGGTCCACAGTTGACAGCCCATCTGCTCCGCCAGCGCCAGGTAGAAGCTGTCGTAGGCGGCGGCGCGTTGTAGACGGCACGTCCAGTCGAAGGCCAGCAAGGCGAGAGTGGCGGTGGGTTGAACCAACTCAACTCTCAGCTCAAGGCTTAGTTGCAGTGCTGACCGCGCCTCCGCTACTGTCAACTGTTTGAAATGGACAGCCTTGGTGAAGATCGACGCCAATTCGTAGCGCCATAGCGTTGGCGCATACAGGCTGACCCTGTTTCGATAGGCTGTATCCAGCTGATCGATCAGATTCTCTTGTTGGTGGTGCGGCGCCACGAGACGAAAGCCGATGCCAGCATCGATGACCACTGCGTTAGTGGATAAAGAGCTCATCCCCACGCCCCTCTAGTTCCTCTTTGGCAGCGAGTTCGATCTGCTCCACATCAATCGGTTGCCCATCGCGCCGTTGTAAAATTTTATCACCGAGTTGCCTGGCGCGTAGTAGCCATTGTTGCCAATGTTGCAAATCTTCTGTGGCCTCATCATGAGTGCGCAACTGTTCATAATCCTCAACGCTGACGAGCGCGGCTTTGGGCTTGCCGCGTGAGGTGAGCACGATGCGCTCACCTCCAAACGCAACGCGATTGACCAATTCTGAAATGTCACGCTTTACCTGGCCGATGCTAATGGTGGCGTCTGTCATGGTAGCTTCTCCTAGCTTGCACTATCCTGATAAAGAGTATAGTGCAAGAAGAATGCTCTGTCAATCTATCTGCCCGGCTGTAGAAGCTGCCAGCAGATTCAAAGCGCCAGCGTGTAAGCCTCTTGCCCAATTGAAAGGGTCGAAGTCGTTCCGTCGTCAAAGACTACTTTGAGCGGACGGCTACCCCCCGCCAGACCAGAGATGTGGCAGACATCCCCTTCCAGGCGAGCCGCCACACCGCTGATGCCAAAGGCGTGTCCGCGGCGACGGTCGATGTAGAGATCGCCAAAGTGGTCCCAGATGCGATTGTGTGCCTCAGCCGCCGCGCCGTTGCCCCAATCGTAGATGGTAAACTCGCCGATGCCGCCCCCTACGGGCGTGGTGTAGCCGGTGTGCCCATAGTTCTCCATAGTAAAGCCGTAATCTTCCGGGCCAAAGAAGGGCCAGACCTTCTCCCAGAGCGTCTTAGCCGCCGGATTCTCAGGGCAGTACATCATGACAAAGGCCGATTTGAGGGCGGCGATGCCCCGTTCAAACAGGGCCGGTTCACCTATCTCCCGGTAGTAGTCTAGAAAAAGCTCGGCAAAGAGACACTGGCGCGAATCATTCCATTCGCCGTCGAAATTCATGACGCCAAAGCCACCCAACGCCGGGATATAGAGAAAGGGCGGCTGCCAGCTTTGTTGGGTCATCGAGAGTTCGTCCAGCGTGCGGCGGCCCCAGCGGAGATAGCGCTCGTCACCGGTGACGCGATAAGACGCCAGCAGCGCCTCCGCCGTCCAGAACATGGAGAAGTTGCACTGTTTGTAGAGCCCGTTGCGCGGGATGCGCCTGCCGTAGAATTCTTCTTTGCCAAACCCGCAGCAAGACCAGTAGGTTTCGAAATCCTCCCAGCGGCCATTGGGGACAATCTCAACCAGCACGGCGTCCATCGCTTTGAGCGCCGCAGTTTGATAACGTTGGTCGCCAGTGAGCTCGGCTAGCTTTAACAGGAAGGTGACGCTCATGCTCGTCTCCGGCGACTGGCGCAACACCTCGGCAGGCTCCAGCGTTTCAGGGTGCAACCAGGCGGGAAAAAAGCCGTCACCCTCCTGGAGGGTCAACAGTTTTTCGGCATAGGTGCGGCTGTAGGCGAGCAGACGCTCGTCCGCCTCCAGTTCCTCGTACCAGCGCAGCATGAGCAGCGCCGTCCAACTGGCATCAAGGATGTGATACCAGGCATCGGTGATGCCACGTTCGCGCGGCGTGCGGTTGGAGTTGGTCCAGTAGCCGGTCTCCCAACCCAACGAGCGGTTGTAGCTCTTGCCGTCGATCTCGACCTTTGTCATCTGCGTCCGGTAGACGCTGGGGAAGATGCCATCGCGCAGGGGCGCAGCCAGGGCAAATTCTTTGGTCAAGTTGGCTCTGGCGAGCAGATCTGCGTTATCGGTGCGGCGGGCGTAGCGATAGAGGCCAGATGCGCCGCGCAACGACGAAAACCAGGCCTGGTTCCAAATCGAAAGAAACTCGCGCAGATTGACCTCACCCGGATAGTTGGGCGATTCGGTGACATTGACGATAAAGGCGGGCGCGCCCACCGTCCGGCCATCGATTTCGAACTGTTGCCAGACCGCATCCTGCCAGGTGTTGAAGGCCCACCGGTAAACGTGTTCCACATAGCGATCCAGCGGTGCGGTCTGCGGCTCGCCCCTGTTGAAGAGTGGGCGCCCGTAACGCTCCCACAGAAATTGGGTCACACGCCGCCAGGGGTTGACCGGTTGTTCCGGCTCCGTATAGTCACAGTAGAAGAAGCCAAGCTGGACTATACCCGGCCCCAAGACCATGCCGCCGCTCTTCTGATAGCGCACATGTTCGGGGATGGTGGTGCGGCTCAGCCCCAGCCAGAGTTTGCGCGCGGGGGCGTCCAGGTCGAGAAACCAGGGAGTCTCTGGATTGGCGCCGCAGATGTCCAGGTCGGGGACGACCACCAGGATTTTTGCGCCCCCGGCTGCGATCAGGGCTGGTGAGCGAAAGACATGTTGGGCGATACAGTCGCCCTCCGCCGGGGCCAGGTGGGGAGCCCACCAGAAGTCCGGTTCAAATTGCAACTGAAACTGGATGGAGAGTTCATCCTGCTGGAGCGGTTGGTCGAGTTGCCAGGTCATGCGCACACGCCGCCAGCCGTCCCCGGCGTCCTCATCCGTCACGTCGGGAGGGTGGCCGGCTAGTCGGGGAGTCCCATAGTCCATCCATGGGACGAAGACTGCGCTATTGGTGCGTCCAGTTTGCACGGAATCCATCGCTTTGTCCTTTGGTTCTGGAAATAGAACACAGATGGACACAGATAGACACAGAAAAATCCAGCAAATCTGTGTCCATCTGTGTTCTACATGTTGTTTGTGTTTACTCTACATTGAGATCGTGATTGGGATAGTGCTGACTCTGTCCACTCACCCTTGCAGACCAGCGAAGGTGATGCCCTCGACAAATTGTTTCTGGGCCAAAAAGAAGACGATGAGACAGGGCAGCAGCACGACGACGGATGCGGCCATCAGGTAGGCCCATTGCGTGCTGTAGACGCCGCGGAAGGTGGCCAGCCCCAGCGTGAGGGTAAATTTGGCTTCGTCATTGAGATAGATGAGCGGAAAGAGGAAATCGTTCCAGTTGCCGATAAAGGCAAAGATCGCCACCGCGGCCAGCGCCGGCTTGGTGAGCGGCAGCAAGATTCGCCACCAGATGCCGATATAGCTGCACCCATCGATCTTGGCGGCGTCGTCCAACTCAGTGGGGATGGTCATAAAGAACTGGCGCAGCAGAAAGATAAAAAAGGCATTGCCAAAAAAGGCCGGCACGATCAGCGGCAAAAAGGTGTTGAGCCAGCCCAGATCGCGAAAGAGGATGAACAGTGGGATCATCGTCACCTGTGCCGGCAACATCATCGTGGCGAGCAGCAAGACAAACAGCAGGTCGCGGCCCGGAAAGCGAAAACGGGCAAAGCCATAGACTACCCAGGTGCAAGAGAGTAGCGTACCGACCATGCTCAGCCCGGTGATCAAGACGGTGTTGTAGAGCAGGCGCGAGAACTTCATCAGCGCCAATGCCTCTGGGTAGTTGGACCAGAGGACCGGATTCGGGATCCAAACCGGCGGGTAGGTCCAGATATCGGCCTCAACCTTGAGCGAAGCTGAGAGCATCCAGATAAAAGGCAGGGCAAAGAGAACGCCCAATGCCGTCAAAAGTAGATAGGCCAGACCATTGCTCAGGGTCGTGCGCACCCGGCGACGCTCCCACAGGTTGGCGGTGGCGGTTGCTTGCATCCGTTTCTCCTATTCACCGCTGGCGTAATAGACCCAACGCCGCGCCAACGTCATTTGCAATAAGGTCAGGGCCAGAATAATCAAAAAGAGGACCCAGGCCATGGCCGCGGCATAGCCCATGCGAAAGAGGCCAAAGCCCTGTTTGAACAGATGGAGCACATAGAAGAGCGTGGCGTTTTGCGGGCCGCCGCCGGTCATCACGTAAGCCTGGGTGAAGACCTGAAACGAACCGATGATCCCGATGATCAGGTTGAAAAAGATCACCGGTGACATCATCGGCACCGTGACATGGCGAAACTGGCGCCACGGACCGGCTCCATCCAGGGCGGCGGCTTCGTAGAGCGTGCGCGGCACCCCTTGTAGACCGGCTAGAAAAATGACGACCGTCCCGCCCACGCTCCACAGGCTCATGAGGATGAACGCAGGTTTGGCCCAGGCGCTGTCGACCAGCCAGCCGGGGCCGGGCAACCCAAACAGGCGGATCACATAGTTGATCAGCCCAAACTGGGGGTTGAAGAGCCAGATCCACAGCAGCGAAATCGCCACACCCGATGAAACGACGGGCAGGTAAAAGATTGTGCGGTAGACGCCAATCCCCCGCAACGGCCGGTTGAGCAACATCGCCAACAGAAAGGCGACCATCAGCCCCAGCGGCACGCTAAACAGCGTATAGTACGCTGTATTATAGAGTGAAGTCCAGAAGAGGCGGTCGTTGGTGAACATGGTCCGGTAGTTGTCCAAACCGATCCAATTGGCATCGCCGATCAATTCGTAGCGGGTAAAGCTCAAGAAGAATGAAGCAATGATCGGGCCGACCGCAAAGATCACAAAGCCAATCAGCCAGGGCGCAATAAAGATATACCCCCACACGGTTTCGGGCGAGATACGGGGTGACCGCCGCGTCGCTGCACCAGCCGGCTTCAAGGTCAGGTTTGATTCCACAGCACAGATCCTTCTTTCACACAGCATCCTGACAAGGTGACACGGTGACCGGATGACCGGATGACAAGATGTTCGTCATGTCCGGGCATCTTGTCATCCGGCCATCCGTCATCTTACTCCGCTTCTTCCTGGGCCAGGGCGTCGGCGATCTTGCCTTCGGCTTCGACAAGCGCCTGCTCGACCGGGGTGTCGCCAAAGATCGAGGCGTCGAAAGCTTGTTGGAGCGCCTCGGTGATCAGCGGGTACTGGTTGCTGCGCGGACGGGCGCGACCGGTCAGCATAGCGTCAAGAAAGACCTGCAACTGGGGCACCTCTTCGAGCCGCTCCTCGGCGATGGAGCGGCGCCCCGTGACGGCATAGCCGTACTGCGAGACATGGCGATGCCATTCGGGCGTCGTCATAAAGTTCATGAGTGACATGGTGCTCTCTAGGTTGCGGCCATCCCGCCACGCCGAGAAGAGCCAGCCACCCACGCCGCTGATCGCTTCGCCGCCCGCCGGATGGGGGAAAGGCGCAACGTCCCAGGCAAAATTGGGCGGGTTGTTCTGGGTCAGATTGGCCAGGTCAAAGGCGCCGGTCCAGCTCATTGCCACCAGTTGGCCGTACCAGGTGCCTTCGGGGCCGGCGGTCACAGCGCCGGCGCGCGGCCAGATGCCATGCACTTTGACCAGGTCGGAGAGAAACTGAATGGCCTCGACGGCCGGCTCTTCGGCGATCTTGACCTCGCGCGTATTTTCGTCCAGAATATCACCGCCGTTCATCCAGATCCACGGTGTGATCATCCACGTGGCGCCTTCACCCAGACAGCACCAGGTCTCCATCGCCCAGCGGACCACTGCGTTGTTGTCGAAATCGGCGGAATTGGCCGTGTTGCCGTTCTGGTCTACCGTCAGTTGCTGGCCCACGGTGACCAGTTCATCCCAGGTTTCCGGCGCGCTGACGCCGGCCTCGTCCATCAAATCGAGGTTGAGGCGTACGGCCTGCGAATTGGTCTCGAGCACGACAGCATAGGTGGTACCCCGATAGAGCATCTCCGCCCGCGCCGAAGGATAGTAGTCATCGAGCACATCCGCCGGCACCACGAGTTCGTCGAGTTCAGCGCAGAGACCGCGCGAGGCATAGGCCGGCACGTTGATGCCATCGACGGCAAAGATGTCAGGGAGCTGGCCGCCGGCTGCTGCCGTGCGGAACTTCTGTTCCCACTCGCTGGGCACACGAGTAAAAGTGAACTGGATGTCCGGATGATCAGGGGTAAAGTTTTCGGCCACAAATTCGGTGATGCCGATATTGTCTTCGAGCGGGTGGGGCGCCCACATCTCCACGCTATTGGCGGCCTGGCTGGGTGCGGTGGTCTCACCGCCAGGGCTGGCGCCGGGGGCAACCGGGGCTGCACAGCCCTGGGCAACGAGACCCAGGCTGGTGGTGGCAGCCGCAAACTGTAAAAACTTGCGCCGTGACATCGACATGGTCATACTGATTTCTCCCTTTGGAATTGGATTTGAATGTGGACACGTTTGGGTGTGGGCAGGCAGCGGCACAAAGAGCACAAACCGGACCATCGCCTGAACTGTCGGTCGAACAGCAACGTGGGCATACTAGGGGTCATCACTCTGATCGTTCTGACTTCGGATATCCTGACTCGTGCAAGAATTATACAACTTTTTCCAAAGGCCTTCCAAAGCAGAGAGCGAATGGGGTGCATCCAGGATTGAGGGCGAGAATTGGCGGCGTCCGCATTCCGGGAAAGAGCCAACACTCGTTTGCCTGACCTGCGCTTCTCAGGCCCTTTCCCGGAATGCGAGATACAGCGGGCAAGATGCCATCTTGCGCTACTTGGCCCCAATCTCAATCTCGGCTGCAACCGGCGAATGAGAGCGGCCCCGGCCACCACCCATATTCCGCAGAGTTCGCACCGTCGTGCGAACGATTTCCATGTGGGTTCCAGTCTATGCATGTCAACGCACCTGCAACACAATCTTACCAATATTCAGGTTGTCAGCCATACGCTGCTGCGCCTCACCTGCCTGGGCAATAGGGTAGACCGAGTCGATCACCGGTTGGATGGCACCATCCTCCAAGTGTGTCCAGAAGAGATCCATAAAGCGCTCTTTGATCTCCACTTTCTCTTCCAGAGAGCGGCTGCGCAAGACCGAGCCGATCATGCGCAGGCGGCGGCGCATCAGTGAACCTAGATCGATTTCAGTTTTCCCGCCGCTAAGCATCGAGATAAAGACCAACCGCCCTTTGAGCCGGAGCAGACTCAGGTTGCGTTCGAGGTAGGCTGCCCCCACCATGTCGAGGATGACATCGACTCCCGCGCCGCCGGTGTACTCTTTGACCCGCTCAACAAAGTCTTCTTCCTTGTAGTTGATTGCCAGATTGGCGCCCAGTTCCAGACAGGCGGCGCACTTCTCAGCCGTACTGGCCGTAACAATCACCGGGTTGCCGGTGGCGCGTAACAGTTGGATAGCTGCCGTGCCAACCCCGCTAGCCCCACCGTGGACAAGCACGATTTCGCCTGGTTGGAGGTCTGCTTCCATGTAAAGATTGACAAAGGCAGTAAAGTAGACCTCCGGCATGGCGCCTGCCTGCTCAAAGCTCCAGTTGTGGGGGGTGGGCATCAGCATGGCCTGGGGCACGGCCACTTTTTCGGCGTAGCCCCCGCCGGGCAGGAGCGCACAGACCCGGTCGCCCACCTTCCACTCGCGCACGTTGTCGCCAACAGCGCTGATCACACCGGCCATCTCCAGCCCCAGAATATCCGGCGCGCCGGAGGGCGGTGGATAGTTGCCGGCTCGCTGCATAAGGTCCGCCCGATTGAGCGCCGTAGCGTGGATCTCGACCAGCACTTCGTCTAGGCCAAAGGTAGGATCGGCCGCCTCCTGCCAGACTAACGGCCGGTCAAGTTGAGTTGCGTCTACATAGATAGCCTTCATGGTTGCTCCTTGATAAGAGGCAATAGCGCTCTGTACCCACTGCGTGAAAGACGATGGACGATAGACGATGGACCATCGTCCACCCTAGATCGGCCCGATGCGTCGCGGACCTCGGTCCATAGCTAGCATCGACGCATCAAAGCTGCGCTGCATCAGCTCCAATTTGAGGTGTTGGTGCGCCGGGTCATCCCACAGGTTTTCAAATTCGCCTGGATCGTTCACCAGATCGTAAAGCTCGCCCAGACCGTGGCCGTGATAGACCACCAGCTTGTAACGCCGGTCGCGCAACATGGTGGCGAAGGAGCCGTCAGGCAGAGCCAGAGCATCGTAATATTCACAACGCACCGCCTCACGATGGTAGGCCGGGTCGGCCGCGCCGCGCAGAATGGGCAGCAGCGAGCGACCTGGCATCCGCTCTGGGATGGGCTGGCCGGCCAATTCGAGCAGGGTGGGTGCAATATCCAGCAATCCGACCAGCGCATCGCTCTGCAACCCCGGCACAAAATGGCCGGGCCACGACCAGATGAGCGGGACGCGCACGAGCCCCTCATAGAATCGACAGCCCTTCTGGATCAACCCGTGGTCGCCCAACATCTCGCCGTGGTCGCTGGTAAAGATGATGACGGTCTGCTCGCGCTGGCCGGTTGTCTCCAGCGCATCGAGAATACGGCCAAACTGGTCGTCGATGAGCTTGATCATGGCGTAATAGGCGGCCTGCAAGGTGTAGGCATCACGGGCGCCCGTCACGTCATTCTGCTCCATCCCCGGTGATTGGGGCAACACCGGGTTTTTGATGTCCAGCGCATCGGGCCGGCGCACCTGCGACTGGAAGTCGATGCTCGCTAGCCGCTGTTGCTGGGCCAGGTCGCTCTCGCGAAAGAGTGGACCGGGCATCTGCGCCGGGTCGAAGAGGACGCGGTAGGCTTTAGGCGGGTTGAAGGGTGGATGAGGGTCGTAGATATTGACGCTGGCTAACCACGGACCCTCGTGCGGCTGGTTGATAAACTCGATAGTCTTTTCGGCGCACCAGGTGGTTTGATGCAATTCAGCCGGCACGCCGTCGGGGTCTTGGGTCAAGGCTTTGAGGCTGTGGCCCTTGCTCCGCACCCAGTCGGCATAGTCGTGACCTTCGGGCCAGTCGTCGCGCGGTGCGTGGCTGTATTGCCAGTAGCGATAGCCGTCATCCACGCGCGGTTCAATCCGGCGGTGGGCGCTGGCAAGGTGCAATTTTCCGATCAGACCGCACGTGTAGCCGAGATCGGCGAGTTGCCGCGTGACCAGCGGTGGCTCGCTGGGGAAATATTCGTTGCCATTGCCATTGATATGCACCGTGCTGGGGTACATACCGGTGAGAAAGCTGGCCCGGCTCGGTGTGCAGATGGGGCTTTGGCAATAGGCGTGGGTAAAGGCCACCCCTTCGCCTATGAGCCGGTCGATATTGGGGGTTGATACGGAGTGATTTCCCAGCGCCGCAATCGTGTCGTAGCGTTGCTGGTCAGTGCAGATCCAGAGAATATTGGGTCGAGTGTTTGTCATGGGTGGTGTGCGTAAGGGTGACGACGGGTTGGTTTTGGCGCCTGTCAGTATAGACGGATTTGTTCACAGGGCCAAGAAGCAATGAACTGCACGTAGCCCGATCGTGGATGAAAGCGGGTGCAAGGGCAAACCAACCCACCAAACCAACCGGCAATTCTCCCTTTTGGGGGTGCCGTCCGGCTGGGTTGAGAAGATACCCTATCTCAACAAATCAGGTTAAAGGAGAAATCGACCATGACGACTACACTTCCTGTCTTAGCTGGTACCATATCGACCATTCTATTTGCCGCCAGTATGTTGCCGATGGTGCTCAAAGCGCTGCGCACAAAAGACCTACGGTCGTATAGTTTTAGCAACATCATCCTGACCAATGTCGCAAATCTTGTCCATTCGTTCTATGTTTACAACCTACCGGCAGGGCCGATCTGGCTGCTCCATACCTTCTATGTGGTAACCGGTGGCCTGTTGCTGATCTGTTATATACGCTATATGCCCCGCAAACGGCCATCCGGTCGTTTTGGTTGGCTCAGCCACTCCAATGCTTGGTACACATTATGGTACACTGTGTACACTGTACGGTGCGAGTTTTTACTTGGCAGGAAACGAGCCGGTGCAGATAGCCCGGCCCCGTGACCGGTTTGACCGGTTGAGCTTTCCGGTAGCAGGGAGAAAACTATGAAGAAAATCCAAACCCAGGGCGTTCATCATATTACACTGATTGGCGCAGACCGCCAAACGTCGATTGATTTCTGGGAAGGAGTGCTGGGCATGCCTTTCATCTTCGAGCAGCCGAACCTGGATGTCCCCGAAGAGAACCATCTCTACTTTGAGCCG
This sequence comes from Chloroflexota bacterium, assembly GCA_003577005.1. Next base: position 13,306 of record QEUW01000167.1, read on the forward strand.
GGTGACGGTTCGCTGATCACCGTCTTTACCCGTGAAGACCGCAAACCGGATCCGACCCATAACCCGGAAGGCATCGGCAACCTGCATCACATTGCCTTTACCGTCTCACGCGCCACTTACACTCAGGTGGCTCAACGGCTGGAAGCGCGCGGCATCAAACATTCGGGCGAGATCGACCGCGGCTTTATGGATTCGATCTACTTTCGCGACCCGCTGGGCCAGCTCTACGAACTGGCATCCTATAAGTTCGAGCCGCCCGTTGGCGTCACCCACAGCGAAGTGCTGCTCGAAGCGCATCGCCTACGCGTGGCCGCTGGGGATCACCACATCACCGATGCTTACCTGGCCGACGCCATCGAACTGTTGACAAAACGCACGCGGCAGTCGCTCTCAGAAGATCGAGAGGCTAAGAACCCCTACCCCCGGCGCGGTGGCGGGTCCTGACCGCTTCTCAGACTCACCTGGGCACTACCGGATGGGACAAAATCGTCCCTGCTGTGGTACGATTCTGCCGTAACTGCGGGCGTAGGGAGCCGCAGTACGGTCTGCGCTATACTGCGGTTGCTGTGAAAACTGGAAGTTTTGAGACACTTACTCTTCGGGTAGCTCCGGTGTTCAAACAGAGCTCAGTATCATCGAGAATCCTGTTATGTCGATCCTATCGTTTTCTAACCTTGGCCAATCCTATGGCGATTATGATGTCTTTTTGGGGCTAAACGCCAGCATCCCCAACGACGGCAAGATCGGTCTGGTCGGCCCCAACGGCATTGGTAAGACGACGCTGCTGCGCATTCTGGCCGGGTTGGATACGCCCTCTAGCGGCGGCGTCCACCTGGCCCAGGGTACACGAGTTGGCTATCTGCGGCAAGAGGCAATGGATGCCTTCGCCGAACGAGAGAACACAGTTCACACCGAGATGCTCTCCGTCTTCGCTGACTTGCGGGCTCAGGAGGCGCGCCTGCACGAGCTACAGGAACAGATGGCGCAAGGCGACACATCGGACGAACTGCTAGCCGAGTACGATGAGGTGCATCACTCGTTTGAGCTGGCCGGCGGCTACGAATACGAGGTGCGCATCCGCCAGGTGCTCCAGGGGTTGGGCTTTAGCAAGAGCGAATTGGATCTGCCGCTGCGGATGCTCAGCGGCGGCCAGAAGACCCGCGCCCTGCTTGCCCGCCTGCTCCTCGAACATCCCAATCTGCTCATCCTCGACGAGCCGACCAACCACCTGGATTTTGCCGCCGTCGAATGGCTCGAAGGCATGCTGCAGACATGGGATGGCGCGCTGCTCATCGTCAGCCACGACCGCTATTTTCTGGACCGCGTGGTCAACCGTATCTGGGAGATGAGCCGCAACGGTATGGAGGAATACCGCGGCAACTACAGCGCCTACGTCCAGCAGCGCCAAGAGCGTTGGGAGCGCCGCGAGCAAGAGTTTGAGGCGATCCGCGAGAAGTTTCTGCGCGAACTCGACTTTGTCAAACGCAATATTGCGCGCGATGCCACCAAAGACCAGGCTCAGGGGCGCCTCACCCGTCTGATCCGCGAGGTGCGCGTGGTCGAGCAGGGGGGTCTCCATCTGCTCCTCAATCAGAATTGGGGCAAGGTGATGGAGCAGGTGGAGATCTCCAGCCACAAGTGGGGCTGGATGGATACCGAGCAGGCGATCAAGAATCTGCGCAGCCCGGTCGAACGGCCACCCCGGCTCAACATGCACCTCAAGCCGACCCTGCGCAGCGGCAATCTCGTCCTGCGCACGAGTCATCGCGGCGAATGCGCTGCGCTCATCGGCCCCAACGGCACGGGCAAGACGACCTTTTTGCGCACCCTCATGGGCGAACTCGAACCCTTGGCCGGGCAGATCCGTTTGGGGGCGAGCCTCAAGATCGGCTATTTTGCCCAGGCCCACGAGAAGCTCGACCCCAATAAAACGGTGCTCGACACGTTGATCGACCACAAGTTTATGCTCATCGGCCCGGCGCGCAGCTATCTGGCCCAGTATCTCTTCCGCGGTGAGGATGTCTACAAACCGGTGCATCTGCTCAGCGGCGGCGAACGGGGCCGTCTGGCGCTGGCGCTGCTGGCGCTGGAGGATGCCAATTTCCTGCTCCTGGACGAGCCGACCAACCACCTAGACATCCCGGCACAGGAGGCGTTGCAGGTGGTGTTGGAGAACTTCCAGGGCACCATCTTGCTGGTCTCCCATGACCGGCCGTCTTTCCCGGCACCTATGCCGAGTTTATTGAGGCCCGCACCCGCGCCACTGAATCGGCCAAACAAGCCGCCGCCCAACAGCGCGCCGAGATTCGCCGCGAACAGGGCAACGACCGCCAGAGCAAAAACGAAGCACGCAAACGCGCCAAAGCCCTGGCCGACGCCGAAGCCGAGGTCCACCGCCTGGAACAAAAGCTGGCCCTCCTGGAGTCAGACCTGGCCGCGGCCAGCCAGGCGCAGGAGATCGACAAGGTGCAACGGCTGGGCGCGGCGTACACGGATACACAACAGGCGCTGGAGCAGGCCATGGAAGCGTGGGCCGAGCTGGCTGAGGCTTGAGCGCCATCTGGTTCGCTAATCCGTAGGCGGTCGAATTAGGAGATTGAAGATATTATGAATCCACGAACAGATGTTGCGGTTTTCTCTCCACACGATGGACTTCAACTGGTTGTGGAAGTCAAGAATCGATCTGGTGCTTCAGAGGAATGGGTTCGACAGATGCGCCGCAATCTGTTAGCACATGCATTGGTGCCACATACTCCCTATTTTCTGTTGGTCTTGCCTGATTTCGTCTACCTGTGGAAGAATCTAGATCAGACGATCATTGACAGTTCACCAGATTACAAAGTTGCGACTCAGATAGTACTGGCGAACTATCTTCAGAGTCTACCAAAACCACTCGACGAGATCAGCGAATCTAGCCTCGAGTTATTGATTAACGCGTGGCTAAAGGAGATTGTCAACACTCCTTATTCCGAGCTGAATGAGCCATCGCAGAGGTGGATCATCGAGTCAGGCCTGTATGACGCAATTAAACATGGTTCTGTCGTGACGGAGCCGGTTTTGTGATCGTCACAACAAATTCCAAGGACTTCGCTAATCCAGATATACAAAGTGACCTTACCGGACATAACTGCCGGCTGTTGACCCGGTTTAGCGATGGTCTAGGTTATGTTCGTAATCAACGTTAGTTTGGGCTCGACGATGGATCGTATTGCACAGTACAATATCGACCGCTGGTCAGAATTGGTCAAAGCCAAGGCGAT
>QEUW01000168.1 GCA_003577005.1 Chloroflexota bacterium
ACTTCAGCCATACTCAGGATATAGTACCAGTCGATGCCTTGCGGGAGCGGCCACTGTTCAGCCGTGTGCAGGTAAGCGATATAGGTCATCATCTTGGCCAGTTGGCGCCGCGCCCATTCGTTGTGGGCGAGGAATTCCTCCATATTGCGGCCATAGGTGCTGTAGAGTTGGATCAGGTCCCCATCCGTGTTACCGGCAATCAACATCAGGATCATCGCATCGCTGCGCCCTAAGCCCAGTTGTTCTGCCTGGTGCCGAACAACTGCCAGCTTCTCCAGCATCAACGCGATGCTGATCGGGTCCACCAACAGGTTGATACGGTCGGGCGGATAGCCCAGCCACTCTACCTCTTGGGGTGTGATCTGGCCGATGCCAACGCTGGATTGTTCGAACCATGCCTCCCAGCGCTTGTACCCCCTTTCCCACTGCGGCCAGGGCCAATCGAAGTGGCGGCCAAGCCACGTCTGTAGCTTTTCCAACCCGGCCCAACCAAAGGGGCGTTGATAGCTATTTCCCTGATTGGCGACGGCTGCAGCCACAAGGGTGCCCAACTCCTGATCCGGCGCCAACTGTTCGATCAGCGCACGATGTTTTGCCACCTCGCGCAACCCCTGGCGATACCAACCGAGTTGTCCCCGCGCATACTGTGGCCAGGGCATGGGTACGCTCAACGCAAAACCGCGGAGGGTATTAAAATCGAGCATGTAACGCCGGTAGGCTGCCTCATAGGGGTGTAGGCTGCCGGTGTGCGGCTCGAACTCTGTATAGTAAAGACCTACCAATCGGAGGGCCATCACCGGCGCCAGTACAAATATTACAAACGTCAAAAACCAGGGTGAGGCGACCAGGTCTGCTTGGGCTGTCTCCGGCCCCCGGCGGCGTACCAGTTGCTGTTCGCCATCAGGCCAGAAGCGGCCAGGCCGCCGCCGTTGATACGAATGAACGCTTGCCATCAAATCACTCAAAAATCAGCTTTGGACAGCACATATCAGCGCTGTGAGTCCTCGCCAGCGCGCCGTAATAGTGCCTGGATACGTATCTCGATCTCGCGGAACTGGAATGGCTTCGTGATATAATCATCGGCGCCGACGCTAAAACCGTAGACAATCTCATCCGGGTTGTCAAGCGAAGTCAGGAGGATAATAGGGACATCGCTCCGCTGGCGGAGCGCCTTGCAGAGCGCATAGCCGTTCATCCCCGGCATCATTACGTCGATCAGCGCAAGGTCGATGGGCGCGGAGGCAAAGAGCGTCAGCGCCTCTTCACCTCCGCGCGCCAATTGGACCCGGTAGCCTGCCCGCTTGAGGGACATCTCCAGGAGACTTCGCAGCAGTGGTTCGTCATCGACAACCAAGATCTGTGGAGCCGACATCGAGTCCCCTTCAACATGGCGATACCGACATACGTATGCAACGGTGTTTGGCAAAATGCGTTGCAAGGCAACCGCGGAATGATTGGGCGACGCTAGACCGATTACCGATTCGTATGCGTACAACATCGCTCCAATCCTATCATAGTTCCCGCGCTTCGCTCAAGTCGAGTAGCGAGGCTTTTGCAAAAAGCCTCGCTAGATTCCCATATGCGACTATAGGGGACCAGGGCTAGCCTTTTACGCTACCAGCAGTCAAGCCGGCGATCATAAAGCGCTGGCCGTACATATAGAAGATCACCACTGGGATCGAGATCACCAGCGAGGCCGCCATAAGTAGGCCCCAGGGGTAAATATCGCCAAAGATCTTCTGCGCCAACCCCACCGGCAGTGTCATCAAGTTTTGGCTGCTGATAAAGACAAAGGCAAAGAGAAACTCTTTCCACGCTGCAGTGAACGAGAAGAGCGTCACCGCCAGCAGCGCAGGGGCTGTTAGCGGCAGCGTCACGCGCAGGAACGCCTGCAACCGGGTTGCCCCATCCACCAGGGCGGCGTGCTCCAGTTCTTCAGGAATAGCCCGGTAGTAGCCCATGAGCAGCCAGGTGGCAAATGGAATCATCGAGGTCGGGTAGGTGAGGATCAGCGCCCAAAGCGTGTTGGTGACACGCAGGCTGGCAAGGATCTGATACAGCGGGATAAACATGAGCGCGCCCGGCAACAGATAGGTAATCAACAGCGCCGTCGTCAACGTCTGTGCGCCGAGGAAGCGCAACCGCGCCAGCGCATAGCCACCCAGGCTGGCAAAAAGCACCGCCAGAAATGTCGTCGCCACTGCCACTGTGGCAGAATTGCGGAACCAGATAAAGAAGGGTTCGTTGAAGAAGAGACGATCGAACTGGTCTAATGTCCATGGCGCCGGCCAGAAGATGTTGACCCGCTGGCTGATCTGTAGTTCGGTCTTGAACGCAGTGATGATGATCCAGTAGAAGGGGAAGAGGATAAAGACCAACATCAACGTCAGACCAATGGCCCGCCCTAGCGCACCGATGGTCCGCAGACGTTTCTGGCTGCGGACACCCATCCGCTCGGCGGGTAAGATGGCGGCCAACAGCCACACGATGAGCGCTACGGGCAAGGCGATGAGCCAGCCGACAAACCCCAGGATCGCGCCGATACCGTTGAGCACCTTGTCCTGCCAGGTCTCGACATCCAAATTGGCCGCTGCATCGCGCCGCATATAGCGTGCGAGCAGCAAGATGAAGAGCGCCAACACCGGTGTCAGGCTAAAGGCGATCGCCGTACCAGGGCCAAACCGCAGACCGCGAATGGCCGTAGTGTACGCCTTGATCGTGTAGACGGTCGTGGCTGTGCCGGGGCCACCGCCGGTCAGCAGAAAGATCGTCTCAAAACCGTTAAAGGTCCAGATCGTGGAGAGCAGGGTCGCAACGACGATGACATAGCGTAGGCTGGGCAGGGTAATGTGGAGCAACCGATCCCAGGCATTGGCGCCGTCGATCTCGGCTGCTTCGTACAGTTCTTTATCAATCGCCTGCATCCCAGCCAGCATGTTGACGGTAAAGAAGGGGATACCGGCCCACACATTGACCGCAATGACGCTCCCCATCGCCATCTTGGGGTCGGCCAACCACGAAAGTGGCTGCGAAATGACACCGATACTCAATAGGATCGGGTTGAGGCCGCCAAAGAGCGGGTCGAGGATCGAGCGCCAGGCCAGCGCCTGCACCACCGATGGAATGATCCACGGCAAGAGGACGAGACCGGTCAACAAGTTGCGGAAACGCTTTTGCGAGTTGAGCAGCAGCGCGGCACACAGCCCCAGCAGCAGCTTGAAGGTGATCGACCCAGTCGTAAAGACAAAGGTGTTGCGCACCGCCTCCCGGTAAAAGGGGTCCTGCCAGAGACGGACATAGTTTTCAAACCACACAAACTCGGTCGTGCGAGTATTCACCTTATAGACCGTCATGCTGGTCCAAACCGCCTTCAAAAAAGGCCAGGCGATAAAGAGCAGCATAAGCGCTACTACCGGCAAAATAAAGGGAAACGCAATCTGCCAGTCTGGCCCAAACAGTCGCCGCGCAAGGCTACGTTGAGGCGGGGCGGGATAAGTTACGTTGGGTAAAGTTGCCGTTCGCTGCGCCATTTGAGCCTCCTTATGCAACGGGTAATGCGTAATGCGTAATATGTAACGCGTAATATGTGGTGCGTGATGAGCCATCCACACCCTACGCATTACGCATTACGCATTGCCTACGACAAACGCCACGCTACTGTTCCAACGCCCCCATCTCGGCGGCGATCTGCTCCATGCGGCTGGCGGCCTGGGCCACTGCGTCGGCCGCGCTCACACCGGAATTGACAACCTGGGCGATCATCTCTTCGATGATCGCTTGGGCGGCAATGGCATCAAAGAACGGGTGAGGCTGCGCCGGCCAAGAGGAGCCCGGGTGGTCGCCCTTGGTTGCCGCCGACATGCTCGCCAGGTTGGGGTCGGCCTCATACGCCGCCTGCACTTCGGGCAAATTGTCGATCCCGGGGTAGGCCGGCAAGAAGAGGCCTGCCGAGACCAGCGAGATCGGAATGAAGACCTCCGGCGTCAGCAGGTGTAGCGCCAGTTGCTTTGCCGCATCGATCTGCCGGGCGCCCGTAGGGATGTTGAACTGGCCGCCACCGCCGCTTTCCAGCTTCTGGCCCAAGGGGCCAATGGCCGTCGGCATGTGGATGGTCTGTTCAAAAATGGGATTGCCGTCAGCCTTGGCCTTGGCGTAAACACTGGCAGCGTTGTGCGTATAGCCGATATTGCCGGCCAGAAACGCCTCGTTGTTGCTCGAGTCGGTCCAGCTCAAGATACCGGGCGGGATCATCGGCGCAAACTGGTCAGATGTGTAAATCTCAGCCAACCACTCGACCGCAGCAATCGTCTCCGGCGAATTGAAGGTGATCTCGGTCATATTCTCGTCGGTGTAGTGACCACCCCAGTTCTGGATCACGCCTTCGATAAAGCCGCGCCCATCACCGCTCTTGGCAATGGTGACACCCCAGCCGTATTTCTCCTGGCTTGGGTCGGAGACTTCCAACGCAGCGTCGCGCCGCTGTTCGTAGGTTTCCAGGGTTGCGGGGTCGATACCAGCTTCCTCGTACCAGTCGCGGCGGGCATAGGCGCCGCCACCGCTCATGATATAGGGGATGCCGTACCACTCGCCGTCGATCAGGTTTGTACTGCGTTGGCCGTACGGGGCCTCGCCATAGAGGGCTTCGGCTTGTTGGACTGTGTCGGTGACCGGCTCAAGCGCCCCAAAGGAATAAAGCTGTTGCACCAGACGCACATGATAGACCAGGTCCGGCGGTTCGCCCGCCTGTACTTGAGCTACCAACTTGGCGACAAAATCTTCAAACGCCTCGGCCGCCACCGTGGTCGTCTCGATCTGGTAGTTGTTAGCAGCGCCCCACTCCTGCACTGCGTCGGCAAACAGGGTCTCCATCTCCACAAAGTATTCCTTGCGATGGGCCACGACCATGTTGCCCCCAGTTTGCGCTGGTGCGGCGGCTCCGCTCTCGGCGGCCCCACCGGTTGGGGCCGGCACCGGTGCACAGGCGGCCAAGGCGGCCATGCCGGCCATCCCCCCCATGATCTTCAACGCCTGGCGGCGCGATAATGACCGGCGCATTGGGTTCCCAATCTGTGACATGCTTTTCCTCCTATGTGACTATGGTGAGAAAACAGACGACGCGGATCACCTGGACACAGGTGATAACGGATGGATTTGCTGATAACCGCGGTATGCACGTACGGAGAAATCATCCTCGCTGGTTGGGAGAATCAGCGGCAGCAGTATAACGTAAGAAGGTTATTCCGTCAATTGACAGGGAGGGGAATGAACAATAATTGCCAATTGTGGATCAATCCGACGACTCGCCCCTCTGTCAATTGTTAATACCGTATGCACCTACAGGCTCGACAGAGCAGTGGCCTCTCTGCCGAGCCGGCGCAACAGGACGATCAGGGGAAGACCCTGGGCGCGCCAGGTTGCTACTGCGTGGTGAAGGATATCGAGCGCAACCGCCCACTCGTCTGGTGCATTCGTGGCGAAATTGGCAACATCGTCATAGAGCAGCAGATAGCCGGCGCCTGGCGCCCAGGAGAGGTCGTTGACCATTTCCTCAAAAGCGTCCCAGTTGTGTCCAAAATAAAGGGGAAAGCCAAACGCCTGTGCAGCCGTAGCCAGAAAAGTGGATTTATCAAACACTGTCCGGCCATCAATGTAAAAGAAACGCCAGCCATACTTTTCTGCGGCGGCGGCGGCCACCGCCGGTGGTATTTGTGCTGCAAAACGATAGACGCCCGGCGCCACTGCACCGGCAAAAATCTGCGCCAGATCCTCCGCTCTCACCGCACGATCTCCTTAAAACTGGCGTAGTGGTCGTCGGTGTAATAGGCTTCCCCATCGGCGCCGGCGACAATGCGGCGGGCGCCACGGTCGTTAGCCCCTGGGGTGATGACCGTGTACTCGCGATAGTAGCCCGAGGGCTTGAGCGGCAAGAGGCGTTCGCGGTTCTGGAACGTAGACCCATCGCGCACAAAGGGGAAAGGCCCTCCCTGTTGGATCAATGCCAGGGTTGTCTTCGCCTCAGCAGGCAGGTCGGCGTAGGCGATGGTAGGCAGCCCGCTCACACCCTCTGCCAACACGGCAACAGCGCCATCAACGCGGGTGGCTGTTGGCTCGTCCATTGCCGGTTGGCCACCCGGCGCAGCGTTTGGTGTGGCCGATTGCCGGGTGGACAGTGTTGCAAGCTCCGCTGGGGCCGCCCCCAGACCGGTAGTGCCAGTCGAAGGATCCGGCATTGGGGCGATGCCGCCGCGACAGACACGCAGCGCCACCAGCGCAATCACCAACAGCGCCACATAGATGACCCCGGAAGCGCGCTTGGTCTGGGTTCGCGGCCGGGTAGAGACCCTTTTGCGCTGGTTCATGACTCCATTGTAGCGCCAGGCGACGTCCTCAGCCAAACCACTCTGAACCAAACTACTGCACTTCGTCGTGTACCAGATCCTGTTGACATTTGAGCGCGCACCCGAGCAACGCCTCTCTTTTGGCAAAATGTCAGCAGAATCTAGTGGAGCAACACCAGGTCAGCTATGACGTAAGCATGGTCTGACTCAACCAAGCGCCCGCGCCAGGCGCCCGCCGCGCGCCAGGCGTCGTTGAAAAAGATATGATCGATGCGCACAAAGGGAGGGACCCGGAGCGTAAGGTAACTGGCATTGGTAGGGAAGGTGAAACCCATTCCCCAGCCCGCCTCGGCAAAGGCGTTGCGCAGAAGTTGGTTCAGACGGCGGTAGTTTGGTTGGCGTTCAGTCGTGTTGAAATCTCCCAACATAATGAGTGGCCCCGGCGCCGCCGCAATCTGGTCGAGCAGCGCGCTGAAGTTTCCTGTCTGGTGAGCGTTGTCAAAGCGAGCAACACGTGGAATCGCCCGATGCTGATCAATGCTGATCATCGGGCTCCAAACGTGTGTGTTGAGCACAGTGACCTCCTGGCCATCGATATCCAGGGTTACCCGCATACAACGGCAACGCAGCACACCGGCATTGATCTCAAACGCACGGATCGGATAACGGCTGAGGATTGCCAGACCTGACGCGCTACCGGCGCCGTACATCTGTTGGTACGGATACAGCACAGTTACTTCGTCGGCGAGGATGCGCGCAAGCGAATAGCTGATCTCTTGGAGTGCAACGAGGTCGGGTTGCTGCCGGGTGAGCAAGGCGCGAAATTCACCACTGTGGTCGTACGCCAGATGCGTATTCCAGGTCATGAAACGTACAACCGTCGCTCCGGGTTGTACGCGGCCCAGCCAGAGCCATCTGGGTAGCAATTGGGCGCCGTATTCGCTGGCGAAGAAGAGCAACGGCGCCACCAACATGAGCAGTGCGAGCCGGCTTCGTGCGATTGCGCCCAAAACCAGCAGCGGCAGCAACGGCAGATAAAACCATGAACCAAGCACCTCGCTCAAGGGAAGACGCCAATCACGGTCATACAATGGCGTGAGCAATAGAAGACGCCAGCAACAGTATCCAAGCAGATAGACAAACGCCAGACCAGACGCCAACCAACGAATCCAACGCAAAAGCAATCTGTTTCACTTCCTGAGGCTAGAGAACGGATAATTTCGAGAGAGATGCATCGCCACGGCTTGCGTGCGGATGCACCAGAGCTTACTCCAACGCTTCGTTGGCTCCGGCGTCTTCTACACCATCGGCTAGTTGGGGCATTGCCTGCTCGATGGCGTCGGGGCTTTCACCCGCTTCGAGCCGGCCGATGACTTCGTTCATCTCAGGGTCGAGTGGCTCGCCCAGATCGTCGCTCATCTTACGCATGAAGTGGGCGAGCGCACGTGGGTCCTCGTTCTCCAATCCTGCGAGCAGCGATGGGTCCTCCATCCCATCCAGGCGGCTCTCTTCAGATTTTAGAACCGATACTCTGCTCACCAGGCGGCGCAGACGTTGGCCTTCGCAGACGGGGCAGTGGGCAGCCTCGTCGCTTGCTACGCTAAAGCTGCGAAAAAAGACACTAACCCGTTTGCGACAATCAAAGCAATAGTATTCATAAATGGGCATAAGAGGCTCCTACTTTTTCTTTGCACCGGGCAGATTTCCGCACCAGGTCCAATGTGCGTATACTTTGATGATTAGCATCATCGGACACGGCAAAAACTGGCGTTGTGGTTGTGTACCCGTGCCGGTGTAAGCAACCAGCGTTTCTGACCGATTATACCCGGCGCCGAGGATGAGGAGCAAACGGTGACGCCACTCTCCGACCGTGATCATGAGATCGATGCGATTTATGCCCGCTTGAACCGGCCCAAGCCTCTGTTGGTGGTAATTTCGGGTCCTAGCGGCGTGGGTAAAGATGCGACACTGCAGTTGTTGAAACAGAGCAATTTTCCCTTCTATTTTGTTGTAACAGCGACGACACGGCCCAAACGGCCCAATGAAATCGATGGCGAAGACTATCACTTTGTCTCAGTCGGTGAGTTTGCCGAGATGATCGAGCAGGGGGAGCTGCTCGAGTACGCAGTCGTCTACGGCGACTACAAGGGCATTCCCAAAAAACATGTGCGCGAGGCGCTGGCCAGCGGGCGAGATGTAATCATGCGCATCGATGTCCAGGGGGCGGCCACGATCCGCAAACTGGTGCCTAATGCGGTGACTATCTTCCTCACTGCCGAAAGCGAAGAGGAACTGGTGCGCCGCCTGGAAGAACGCAAGACCGAAGACCCCGACAAGCTCAAGATGCGCATCGTCACGGCGCGGCAGGAGTTGAAACGTATTGTCGAATTCGATTACGTGGTGATGAACCGGATGCACCAGTTGGATGAGACGGTCAGTCAGGTGGCGAGCATCATTACGGCTGAGAAGAGCCGGGTGGATTGGTCGCCGGTGGTGCTGTGATTCGTAATGCGTGATTCGTAATGCGTGATTCGTAATGCGTGATTCGTAATGCGTAATGAGTGAATCTGTGAACTATACCCGACCAGAGCGCGAGCCGGATGAGTCTGCAACAGAAGAAAGAGCATATTCTTCGTTGCGACCGCAGTTTTTTATTCCCATCGCCTCGCCGGTGTGGGCGCGCACGCTATTGGTCATCAACCTGGTGGTCTTTGTCGCCATGATCGTCTACGGCGTCCTGGTCTACGATGACTGGGATGGCACGACCAATTCGCTGGTGCTGACGACCTTTGGCATGAAGGTAAACAACCTGGTGGCGAGCGGCCAGACGTGGCGCCTCTTTACGGCCATGTTTCTCCATATTGGCGTGCTCCACCTCCTGTCCAACCTTTATGCGCTGCACATGTTGGGTCCGCTGGTAGAAGGCTATTATGGGCACGCCCGCTTTCTAGCGATCTATCTTGTAGGTGGGCTCACGGGCAGCGTGGCAAGTTACGCTTTTTCGCCTGCATCATCGGCCGGGGCATCGGGTGCTATCTTCGCCTTGATTGGCGCTACGACGGTCTATTTCCTGCGCTACCGGGACAATTTTGGCGCCCGTGGCCGCGCCATCGTGCAGAACATGTTTCTCATCATCGCCATCAACCTGGTCTTTGGCTTGAGTGTGGCCTTTATCGACAACTGGGGCCACATGGGCGGGCTATTCGGTGGTGCGGTGCTGGCCTGGGCGCTACTCCCGCGCTACCGGCCGCCGCAGACCGTGCGCCTGGGGCCCCAGCCCATCGAAGAAGAGCCCCGCACAGTTCAGGAGATCGGCTGGGTCGTCCTGGGGCTGGCCGGACTCTGGTTTGCGGTGCAGGCGGTGACAAACGCCCGTCTGACCCCGTTTTGATAGGATGAACCATGGACTATCAACGGCACAGCGGCATCTTGCTCCACCCTACCTCGCTGCCCGGTCGCTATGGCATCGGCAGCTTCAACCAGGCGGCGTACGATTGGGTCGATCTGCTCGACCGGACGCGCCAGACGCTCTGGCAAGTGCTACCGCTCGGTCCCACCGGTTATGGCGACAGCCCGTATCAGAGTTTTAGCTCATTTGCAGGCAATCCCTATCTGATCAGCCTGGAAGAAGTGGTGCAGATGGGCCTGATCGACCAGCAGACACTCGACCAGGCCCCTGCTTTTCCCCATGACCGTGTCGACTTCGGTGCGATCTACCGCTGGAAGCTGCCGCTGTTGCGCGCCGCTGCGGCCTCGTTCGCTGACCGCGCCACGCCCGACCAGGCCGCCGAGTTTGCGGGCTTCATCGCCGACCAGGCCGGCTGGCTCGATGATTTCGCCCTCTTTATGGCGCTCAAAGATGCGCACGGCGGCGCCCCATGGAACCAGTGGGAAATGCCGCTGCGCAGCCGCCAGACCGCAGCCCTCGCCGCAGCCCGCAAAGAGCACGCCGCCGCCATCCATGCTCACCAGTTCAACCAATGGCTTTTCTACCGCCAGTGGCTGCGGCTCAAAGGCTACGCCAACGCCAAAGGCATCCGGGTTATTGGCGACATCCCCATTTTTGTGGCGATGGACAGCGCCGACGCCTGGGCCAATCCCGAAGCATTCTATCTGGACGACGAATACCAGCCGACCGTTGTGGCCGGCGTGCCACCCGATTACTTTAGCGCCACGGGCCAGCTTTGGGGCAACCCGCTCTACCGTTGGCAGGCGCTGCAGCAGACTGGCTATGCCTGGTGGCTGCGGCGCATCGAGGCGGCACTCCGGCTGTACGACCTGGTGCGTATCGACCACTTCCGCGGTTTTGCCGGCTACTGGGAGGTGCCTGCTGGTGAGACGACCGCAATCAATGGCCGTTGGGTGCCCGCCCCAGGCGCAGATTTCTTCTGCACAGTGCAAGCGCAATTGGGCGAATTGCCCATCATCGCCGAAGATCTGGGGGAGATCACGCCTGATGTCATCGAACTGCGCAACCAGTTTGGCCTGCCCGGCATGAAGATCCTCCAGTTTGCCTTTAGCACCGACGCCAGCGACAAATTTCTGCCACACAACCACGACCGCAACTTTGTCGTCTATACCGGCACCCACGACAACGATACGACAGTAGGCTGGTATCAGCGGAGCGCCACTGACCACGAACGGGACCACTTCCGCCGCTATCTCCGCACCGACGGCCACGACCCGGCCTGGACGATGATCGACGCCGCCTTCCGCAGCGTGGCGATGATGGCGGTCGTGCCGCTGCAAGATCTGTTGAGCCTGGACAGCGAAGCGCGCATGAACCTCCCCGGTCGCGCTGAGGGAAACTGGACCTGGCGTTTTGTGCCGGAACAGCTCGCCGACCACATCGTAAACCGTCTGCACGAGACAACCCTGCTCTATGGCCGTGACCCCAAGATCTACGAAGGCAAAGCTCCTGAGGCCGGTGGCCAATCTGGCCAGGAGGCAAAAGGGATAGGCGGCGTCTAACAATTCTGCGATTGTAATCGTAGGAAATCTATGTTAATCTACGGTTCATGAATTGGAAGAAAGTTGCGCAGCTTTCGCTCGTCCATGTGGGCGTATCGATCACCGTAGTGCCGGTGACAAGCACGCTCAACCGCATCATGATCGCCGACATGAACCTGTCGGCGTTATTTGTGGGTGTGTTGGTGGCGCTGCCGTATCTGCTCTCTCCCCTCCAGGTGGTCATCGGCCACTGGGCGGACCGTCACCCGCTTTGGGGGCGCCATCGTACGCCGTGGGTTGTGGTGGGCGGGCTGATGGCTGCGTTTGGGAGCTATCTGACGCCGCACGCGGTCTATCTATTAGAGCACAACTATGCGCTCGGTCTGCTGGCGGCGGTGGGTAGCTTTGTCGTTTGGGGGATGGGGGTAAACATTGCCTCCGTAAGCTACCTTTCGCTCGTCAGCGAACTGACCGACGAGAACAGCAACTGGCGCAGCCGCGCGGTCAGCGTCATGTGGACAGCGATGATCCTCTCGACCATCGTCACAGCTATCGGGTTGTCGAGCCTGCTGGAGCCTTACAGCGAAGCTGCGCTCTATACGGCGTTTGGAGCCGTGTGGCTGGTGGCCTGCTTCTGTGTGCTGGTGGGGTCTGCCGGACTGGAGCCGCCCGCTACGGCCAACCGCCAGGTGCAACACCGGGCAGACAACCCATTGGTTGCCTTTCGCGTCCTGGCCCACAACCCCACAGCGCATCGATTTTTTGTCTACTTGCTGGTGGTGCTGGTCAGCATCCATGCCCAGGATGTATTGTTGGAGCCGTTTGGGGCCGAGGCGTTGGCGTTGCCGGTGGCGATGACCTCGCGCTTGACCTCCATTTGGGGCGTGGGTCTTTTTTTGACGTTGATCGGCGGTTTACCACTCGTACGGCGCTGGGGAAAAAAGCCCAGCGCCCATGTGGGCGCACTCGTGACGGCGTTGGCCTTTGCCTTGATCATCGCCACGGGTGTAGCCGGGCAACCATCGCTCTTTATGGCTTCGGTCTTTTTGCTTGGTCTGGGCGGCGGGCTGATGACGGTCAGCAATCTGAGTTTTATGTTGGATATGACCGTACCCCAGGCGGCGGGGCTCTATATGGGCGCCTGGGGGGTGGCAAACTTTACCGGCCAGGCGGTTGGCAATATTGTCAGCGGTTTGGTGCGCGACCTGCTGTATTGGCTGACGGGGAGTGCTATCCTTGGTTACGTGGTGGTCTTTGGGCTTGAAGTCCTCGGGCTGCTGGCGGCGGTCTGGCTCCTGCGCACAATTTCGGTGGAAGAGTTCCGTCGCGCTGCCGAGGTGCGTTTGGCCGACGTGGTGGCGTTAGCCGCTGATTGAAGGGAAGCTAGCTTGCATCGTACCGGAGGCGGTATGATACACTTTGGACAGATTCGTTTTAGAAGTGAGGTGTAGCGAATGTACAAGGTGCTGATCAGCTATGACATGCAGCCCGGCAAAGAACAGGAATGCCAGGAATACCTAATCAATAAACTGGCACCTGGTCTGGCGCGTATGGGTTTTCGCATTGCTGATGTATGGTATACAATCTGGGGATCTTCGCCTCAGATCTTGAGCGGTGGCATGTTGGAAGATCTGGACCAAGTCCAGCGTATCTTCCTCTCTGACTCGTGGGATCAACTTGCCCATGGGATGCGGGCGCTCACCGACAACTTTCAGGTACGCGTGGTCAAGAGCCGCGATGACCAATTTAGCATCAATTGAGCCGCCGGCTACACCCGGCCATCACTCACGAAGCAGGTTGCAAGAGCGTCATACTAGAATGGCGCTCTTTGTTTTATGAATTGTGTTATGGACAACAAGCTGCACGCTCAGGCGACAAAACCGCTGGCCCTAGTTGTCTTTCTCGAAAATGTAGGCCACATCCACGGCATCCCGTTGGCCCGTTGGATGATGGCCCTGATCGACTGGTGTACCGAAGAATATGCCAAATTGCTCCTGCGCATCCACGGCGCCTACCGCCGCTACGACCGGGTGGTCATTCTGGAGGATGAGCGTGCCACCGGCCCCGAACTGGTCCAGGCGCTGATCGAGACCAGCCGCACCCATCGCGTCGATGTGCTGCTGCTGGTGCATGGCCACCGTGAGTGCCTGGTTGGCTACAAGAACCGCGCCCTGGTGGGGTTGGAGACCTTTGGCCCGCTGCTGAAAGCCTACCAGCAAAACTCTTCCCTGCTCGACCTACGTATGGTCTATGGGCTAAATTGTTATGGGGTCACGCTGGCGCCGGTTTGGCTGGGGTTGGGCGCCCAGGTGGTGAACGGAGCCGTAGGGGTCAACTGGTTTCCTGAACCGAGTCTATCGGTCTTTTTGTACCAGTGGCTGCGGGGCCGGCCCTACAGCCAGGCTGTGGTGGCAAGCAACCGGTGGGCAAACCGGGTGTGGCGACGGATCCTGCGACCCTGGACAAAGGCCGCCGAGCACCCCTGGCTCTTGAGCAGCCGGCAAACGGTCTCCGGTCACGATGATATCACGATTGATTCTTGACCCTTGGGACATGACCAGTAGTCGGTAATCAGTGTAGCGCACTGGTCACGGATTACTGACTACTGATTACTGATTACTATCTACTAAACGCATCGGGTCGAGACGGATTACGCCGCCGCTGGCAAAAGTGGTGTATAATAAAGCCTGCCGTAGTCTGGCAAGGCTGAAATTGACTGGCATAAAAACTGATCTCAAACAGAAATTTCGACCAAAAGGGCAAACGCATGTTTTCAAATTCCCCCGGCCGAGGGTGGAACTCATTGACCCAGTACCAAAAGATCGCTATCGCTGTCGTTGGGTTGCTGGTGCTCTATTTTCTGGCAACAAGTGGCAGCGGTGGTTTTTTGAGCCCTGGCCGTATCCTGGCCGTGGCTGCGATTTTATTGATTGCGCTCCCGGTTCATGAATTTGCCCACGCCGCCACGGCCGTGGCCTTGGGCGATAACACACCTGTCCGTCAAGGGCGCTACACGCTCAACCCGCTGGCGCACTTGGACCCGATGGGCTCGATCCTCATCCTGCTTGTTGGCTTTGGCTGGGCCAAACCGGTGCAGTGGAACCCGCGCAATATCGATGTAGACTTGCGGTTGGCGTCGATCCTCATAGCCGCTGCCGGGCCGCTCAGCAACCTGGTGCTGGCGCTGGTTGCCGTCGTGCTCTTTCGTTTTGGGTTTGGCGATGCGCCGCTGATAGTGGGCTTTTTAAGCTTTTTCATTCAGATCAATGTTCTGCTCTTTGTCTTCAACCTGATACCAATCCCGCCGCTCGATGGGTCGCACATTCTCTTTGCCCTCTTGCCTGGCGACACCTACCATTTGCGGATGCAGTTGAGCCAGTATGGCTTTTTGCTGCTCTTTTTGGTGATCTTTTTAGCGCCCGGTCTGATCCGCACACCGGCTGCCTGGATCACCGGTCTACTTTTTAGTCTTGCTGGATAAGGGAAGAGAAGCGAGGCTTTTCTAGTGAAGGCGCCTTATCCAACCCATACCCAACAGACTCGCTTTGCGGGCCATACAGGGTGGGGTCGTATGTACTACCGGCTGCTCCAGTTTTTGCGTGGTCTCGGCGCCAGGGTGGATGAGGAGGAAATACAGCGGGCGATGGCCGTCCTACCGCACGAGGCGCAGGTGCTTTTTCAGCGGATGCCACACGATGCGCAGCGGCACAGCCTGAACGTGTTGGCGTCATTGCAAGCAGCCAACCATACGGACGCAGACCTCGCC
>QEUW01000767.1 GCA_003577005.1 Chloroflexota bacterium
GAGATTTACATGTGGGCGTCTGCTGATCAACAAGTCCAGCGCATCTTCAAAGGGCACACCGGGCCGGTCTATTCGTTGGCCTTTAGCCCGGATGGTCAGCGATTGGCCACTGCCAGCGGCGACCGCACCACCCGCCTCTGGGATCTATCGACGGGTGAGCTCTATTGCATCTTGCGCGGGCATACCGACGAGGTGGTCTGTGTCCACTTTGCTGCGAGCGGGGAAGCGGTGCTCACGCTCAGCTATGACGGCACGGCACGGTTATGGGATGTGCGCAGCCAGGTCAATGTGGCGACGCATAAGCGCACTTTCGACATATTGGGGTCGGGAGTCGCCTATATCGTTGGTACTGCCATCAGCGCGGATGGGCGGTTGGCGGCCACGGCCGGCAGCGACTTTCGTATCCGTTGTTGGGAAGTCGAGACAGGACAATTGCGTTGTATCCTGGAAGGACATACCAGTTATATCGACGCCCTGACCTTCAGCCCTGATGGCGCCCTCCTGGCCAGCGCCGGCCAGGATCAGACGGTTCGCCTCTGGGACGTTGCATCGCCGCCGGACGCCGCCCCGGACCGTTTGCGCCACATCCTCTCCCAACCGGGAGATTACTCGATGGCATTGGCCTTCAGCCCGGATGGGACCACCCTGGCCAGCGGCGGCGAGCGGGTGATCCGGCTGTGGGATGGGCGCACCGGTGCGTTGCGCCGCCAGCTTCCCGGTCATGGCGCCCGCGTGACCACCCTGGCGTTCAACCACAATGATGTGACGCTGGTCAGCACCAGCTACGACCAGACCATCCGCTTGTGGAATGCGAACGGCGGTCAGGCCGAGCGCACCATCTATGGCCGCGGGTATTGGGTTGAGGAGGTCTCCTTTAGCCCGGACGGAGAAACACTGGCCGGCAGCTATTTTGACTGCATGGTGCGGGTCTGGGCGCGGGATGGGCGCCCGCTCCATACCCTACGCGGCCATACCGATCCGCCGCGCCATATTGCCTATAGCCCGGACGGTGCGCTCCTGGTCAGCGCGGGCGACGATAAGACGGTCCGGCTCTGGGATGTGCTGGGCGGGGGGCGTCTACACACATTGCACGGACATACTGACCGGGTGGGCGCGGTGGTGTTCCATCCCAGTGGTACGCTGCTGGCCAGCGCCGGCGATGAACAACTGATCCATATCTGGGATGTAGAGACAGGGGAGCACTACACCCAGTTGGCAGGCCGCGTCCCGCTGGCGTTTGGCCCCGCTGGCGCAGAGCTGGCCTTCGGCGGCACCGACTATTCGCTCCGGCTCTGGGATGCGCGCACAGGCCAACTTCGCATTTTGCCGGGTCATACCGATCGGGTTCGCAGCCTGGCCTTTCACCCGCAAGACGGGTTGTTGGCCAGCGTTGGCAACGACAAAACGCTCCGGCTCTGGGATGTTGCCCGCGGCCAGTTGCTCCAGACGCTCGGCGAATTTACGCAGCATGTGGGCCATGTGACCTTCAGCACCGATGGCTGTGTGCTCGTCAGCGTCAGCGCCGATCAAACCATTCATATCTGGATGAGGACGGAAGAGGAGGGCTATCAACTTCGCCACACCCTGGTTGACCCAATTTTCAAATCGACCTGTGTCGCCCTCAGTCCTGATGGCACCGTGCTCGCGACCGGCAATGTACAGACCACGATCCATCTATGGGCGGTAGCGACAGGGCAGGTGCTCCATACGCTGCAAGGGCACACGAATTTGATCACCGCAGTCAGTTTTCATCCCGATGGTGGCGCCCTGCTTAGCGGTAGCAGCGACGGCACGCTCAGGCTCTGGGATGTTCAGATGGGCGTGTGTCTGAATGTATTGCAGCCGGAAGGCCCCTACACCGGGGCGAAGATCACGGGCGTCACCGGCATCACCCCGGCGCAGAAAGCGGCGCTCCTGGCGCTGGGGGCTGTGGAAGAGGCGTAAGCGTCACCCACTGACAAGACTTCCTCGTCTTGGGAACTCCCCAACTGAAAGACGATAGACGATGGTTCATGGTCCATCGCCTAT
>QEUW01000002.1 GCA_003577005.1 Chloroflexota bacterium
AAGCTGCCCGCGCCGACCTGGAGGAAGGTGATGAGCACCGGCTCACTGTTGCGACAGCTCGTGATTGATGCCAGCGTCTGCTGTGACGCTTTTCCTACTCCAGATAGCGAGCCAGCTTCTCAAGTGACGACCGGGCGCCAGCCTCATTAACCCCTCTTTTTGTGGAATATCCAAGCCGCTCTTGTCAGACCGGGAGCAGATGGGTCGTATGGGCCGGCGCCTCCAGCCCGCCGTTGTCGGCGATGCGAAACTGCAAGCTGTACAGATGGGCATACAGGCCATTGCGCGCCATCAGTTCATCATGTGTGCCTTGCTCTACGATCTCGCCCCCGTCCAGTACAATGATCCGGTGGGCGATCTTGATTGTGCTGAGACGGTGGGCGATGATCACCGACGTGCGCCCCTGCATCAGCCGGTTGAGCGCATCTTGTACTAGCTCTTCGGATTCGCTGTCGAGCGAGCTGGTGGCCTCATCCAGCAACAAGATGCGCGGGTCTTTCAGAATGGCGCGCGCAATCGCCAGCCGCTGGCGCTGTCCGCCGCTCAGTTTCACCCCCCGTTCGCCGACAATCGTCTCATAGTCCTGTGGCGTCGCCAGGATAAACTCGTGGGCGTTGGCAGCCTGGGCCGCGGCGATGATCTCCGCCTCGCTGGCGTCGAGCCGGCCGTAGGCGATGTTCTCGCGGATCGTCCCGCCAAAGAGGAGCGTCTCCTGCGGCACCAGGCCAATCTGCGCCCGCAGGCTCTGCTGGGTGACGGTACGCACGTCAATCCCGTCGATCAGCACTGCACCCTGGGTAGGGTCGTAGAAGCGGGGGATCAGGTTGAACAGTGTGCTCTTGCCCGCCCCGCTTGGCCCGACCAGCGCCACGATTTCGCCGGGCTGGATTGCCAGAGACACCTCTTTGAGCACCGCCAGATTCGACTCATAGCCAAAGGAAATCGCATCGAACGTAATCGCGCCCCGGATAGGCGGTAACTCCTGGGCGTCGGGTGCATCTGCCACGGTGGGCCGGGTGTCGAGGATCTCGAAGACGCGCTGTACGCCGCCCAATGCCTCGCGAAATTGGCCGTACAGCCCAGAGAGCTGGCCCAGGCTGGCCGCAATGGTAATGGCGTAGATCAAGAAGCCGCTGATGGTGGAAAATTCCAGCCGGCCCTGGATCACCTCGCGTCCGCTGTACCACAGGATGGCGGCAATCGCACTAAAACCGAGAAAGGCCATCAGCCCGCCAAAGGCCGAACGGAAGAGCGCCAGCCGCAGCGCCGCAGCCAATGTTTGTTCGAGGGCGGTGTTGTAGCGACTGACCTCGTATGCTTCACGGGCAAAGCTCTTGACCACGCGCATGCCCTGGAGCGCTTCCTCAGCCGCTACCGTGGTGCCGGCCAGAGCATCCTGGACGGCTGTGCTAAAGCGCTGAAAATAGCGGCCAAACGTGACCGCAACGCCCACGATGACCAGCGCCAGGATCACCACAAAGCCGACCAGCCGGGGGTTGAGCAAAAAGACGATCACCACCGCGCCGATCAGCGAGAGCAGGTTGCTCAGCAAGGTGGCGATATTGTTGGTCAGCAACGAGCGTACCTGGGTGACATCGCTGGAGATGCGCGAGATGATCTCGCCGATGCGCCGATTGGCGTAGAAGTCCAGCGAGAGCGCCTGCAAATGGCGATAGAGCGTCGTGCGCAGGTCGAGGATGATCCGCTCGCCGACAGAGTTCAAGGTGTAGTTTTGAAAGGAAGTAAAGGTTGCCTGCAAAAAGAAGATACCCACCAGCAGGAGGGCGAATCGATTGAGCTGGCTCTGGTCCTGCTGCTTGAGCACGGAATCGAGCAATTGTACAATCACCAGCGGGAACGACAACCCCAATAAGGTGGCAACGACGAGCGCCACAATCGCCAGCGCCATGCGCGCCCGGTATGGAGCAAGATAACTAAGGAGGCGCCGCCAGTTGATTGGTGTGTCGATTGGGGTCTCCGGCATCGCGCGCCGGCTGCGGGTGGGACCACGGCGAAAACTAAACATGCTGTTATTGATTTGCCATTATTGCATAAGCCGGTTGCACAAGCCGCAGTCGATAATGCTCCGCGACCTAGGCGGATCGTGCAGGTCTCCGCGGATCACACTCTAGAGCATCCGCAAGAATTAACCAAATCCGCTTGTGCGCCAACGACTGAGTTGCTCTGCCACCAAACTGTGGGTCTAATCGAAAAAGGGACACATGCGAATGCGTCCCTTTTCCGGTTGACCGATTACGACCGCCGGGTTGCAACTACACGGCCACTACTTCTTTTACAATGACTCCAGCGGCACTTTGACATGGATAGCGCCGCCGTCGCTGTAGGCAAAGGCCGGCCCGTTGGACGGCGCAGCCCAGCGCACGCCGTTGGCGATAGCCCTTTGCACATCGGCGTTATAGTACGTAGGGTGCGTCTCGTGGCCGGGGCGGAAGTAGAAAATCTTGCCGCGCCCACGATGAAAGGTGCAGCCGCTGCGGAAGACCTCGCCGCCGGGGAACCAACTGATAAAGACCAGGTCATCCGGGTCAGGGATGTCGAAGTGCTCGCCGTACATCTCCTCTTCGGGAAGCTCGAAGTAGGGGCCAAAGCCGTCGGCAATGGGGTGCGCCGGGTCCACCACCCAGATGCGTTCGTGCTCGCCCGCTTCGCGCCAGCGCAGGCTGCACGTGGTGCCCATCAGCTTGCGAAAGATCTTCGAGTGGTGGCCCGAATGGAGCACGACCAACCCCATCCCCTCGAGTACGCGGCGATGGACCCGGTCGACGATCGCGTCTTCCACCCGGCGGTGGGCCATGTGACCCCACCAGGTCAGCACATCGGTCTCTGCCAGCACTGCTTCCGTGAGGCCATGTTCGGGTTCATCCAGCGTGGCCGTGCGCACGGAGGTGAAGCCATGTTTTTTGAGACCATCGGCAATGACCATGTGGATGCCGTCGGGGTAGACCTTTCTGATATTCTCATGGACTTTTTCGTGCTGGAACTCATTCCAGACGGTGACACGGATCATGGACACGATTTTTTGCCTCCAGATTGAGAGAGTTAGAAAAAAAATTGGTTTGCTGATCGTAACGTAGAATGTGCTGGCGCGCAAACGATTAACTGCCGTTGACAGATCCATCAAATCTTCATATACTTCAGCAGGTCTGCGCCTGCCTTGACATAATCCCTTGGTGTTACTTTCTCCATATATCCTGCAAATCCCTGATAAACCTGCATCGGGTAGATCGGAAGGTCGCTTGAACGGAAAAATTGGTCAGCCGGAACTGCTCAAAGAGATCAACCGGAGTCGGGCTTTTGAAATTCTAAAAAGTACACGCATCCTCTCGCGGCCAGAACTGGCGCAGCAAACAGGATTGAGCCGTGCAACCATCGCCCTGTTGATGGAGGATCTCCTGCGGGTGGGTGTGGCGCAATATGTAGGGTTGGGCGACTCGACCGGTGGACGCCCGCCCGCACTCCTCGAGTTCAACCCTGCCGCGGCCTATGCATTGGGCGCGGCAATGCGCGACCACGAGTGGCGCATTGTCGTCACCGACCTCGATGCGTCGGTGCTCCACCGGCTCGACGTTGCCATCAGCGGGCACAGCCCGGAAGCTGCCGTTGCCGCGCTGGAAACCGGTGTCCAGACGATCCTGGCTCAGGTGGACGAGGCCAAAGTGCTGCCGGCGATCGGATTGGGCACCCCTGGCCTGGTCGATATGCGCACGGGTGTGATCAAAACTGCGGTCGATGTGGGCTGGTTCGACGTGCCCATCCGCGACCTGGTGGAGGCTGCCCTCAAACGGTCGGCCTTTGTCGCCAATCGTAGCAGAGTGGGCGCCCTGGCCGAATTCTGGTATGGGGCTTCGCAGGGACTCAACGAAATTATCTATATCTCAATCGGCACGGGGGTGTCGGCCGGGATCGTCCACGCTGGAGAGCTTTACATGGGGGTGAACTCCAGTGCGGGCGAACTCGGCCATATCACGATTCTGCCCGATGGGCCTCTCTGTCGCTGTGGAAACCGGGGCTGCCTCCAGCAACTCATCTCCGAGCCGGCGATTGCGGATCGCGCCCGGGCGCGGCTGCGCGAGGGAGAGCAAACGCTGCTCTGGGAACTGGCGGGCAATCACCCAGAGCGGATCACCGCCGAGATGGTCTTTGCCGCAGCAGAGCAAGGCGACCCACTCTCCGCAGCCATCGTTGCGGAGACGGCTTCCTATCTTGGCATTGCCATTGCCAATTTGATCAACCTCTTCAACCCACAACTGATCGTGTTGGGCGGGCCGGTCGGCCAGATGAGTCACAACATGCTGCCGGCTCTACTGGATGAAGTGCGCAGACGGGCGCTCTCCTATCCGCTCTCGGTGGCGCAGATCGTCCCCAGCGCCCTCGGCGCCGATGCCAATGCGATTGGCGCTGCGGCACTCGTCCTGCGCCGGGCGAGCGAAATGATCTTCGCCGAACGCTAGCCACAGATTTGTGCTCCACAAAATTGCTTCTTTGCCCTCGTCGGTGTAGATTGCACTGCGCACCGTGCAATTGCTACCCGGTGAGTGTATGAGCAACGAACCGACCGTCGCCGAGAAACTGCGTGGCCTGCCCTGGAGCATCGGTCTCAACGCAGCCAATACGGTCTTTACTCAGTTCACCTTTTTTGGCGCGGCCTTTGTCCTGTTCCTCGACCGGCTGGGCCTGAGCAAATCGGACATCGGCTTTATCCTCTCGCTCATTCCGTTCTCTGGGTTGATCGCACCCCTGGTCGCGCCGTGGACTGCCCGTTTTGGTTATAAGCGCACCTTCTTGCTCTTTTTTCTCATCCGCAAGCTGATGGCGTTGCCGCTGCTGTTGACGCCATGGGTGATCCGCCAGTACGGCGCTGTTGCGGCGTTGGCCTTTGTGGGGGGTGTCGTGGCACTTTTTGCCCTGGCGCGCTCGGTGGAAGAGACAGCCTATTACCCCTGGAATCAAGAGTTTGTGCCGGCGACGGTGCGTGGGAAGTACTCGGCTATGAGCAACATCTTCACTGCGCTCGTCGGTGTACTTTCCGTCTCGGTGGCGGGGTTGGTCATCGAGCGGTCAACCGGGCTGGCCGGTTTTATGACTCTCATTGCAGTTGGTGTTCTCTTTGGGCTGCTCTCGGTCTGGTGTGGGCTCTTCATTCCCGGCGGCGCGCCGTCGGGGGCCGCGCTTGCGCCGCGGCCACAGCGCGACGTGGGCGCTGCTCTGCATGATCCCAACTTTCTGCGCTATCTGGCCGGTCTGGCGTTCATCACGTTGGGTGTGACGCCGATTGCCTCCTTTCTCCCGCTCTACCTGGGTGACCAGGTGGGGTTGAGCGAAGGCCAGGTCGTGTTGGTGCAGAATGGTACGCTCATCGGCGCGCTGGCCTCCAGCTATCTTTGGGGTTGGACGACCGACCGCTACGGCAGCCGCCCGGTCATGCTCATTGGCGTTATTTTGCTGATGAGCATGCCACTGCTCTGGTGGGGAATGCCACGCCACGCCGGGCTGAGCCTGGTTATTGCGCTGGCCATCGCCTTTTGCCAGGGGCTAGCAAACCTGGGCTGGGGCATCGGCGCCACCAAGCTGCTCTTTGTGACGGTGGTGCCCACCGACAAGAAGATGGATTATCTGGCGCTCTGGTTTGCCTGGGCTGGGATCACCGCCGGCTTTAGCCAGCTGGTCGGCGGCTGGTTGCTGGACTGGGCCAGTGCGCTCGATACCCAACTTTGGGGCCTGCCACTTGACCCCTATTCACCCCTCTTTCTCGTCGGCATCCTGGCGCCGCTGCTGAGCCTCTGGCTGCTCAGCCCGATCCGCGATGAGAGCCGGGTTGGGGTGGGGCAGTTTGCCGGTATCTTTTTGCGCGGCAACCCGGTTTTAGCCATGACTTCGCTTATCCGCTATCACATGGCGCGCGACGAACACGCCGCAGTCAAAACCACGGCGCGTCTGGGGCAGGCCAACAGCCCGCTCGCCGTCGAGGAACTGCTGGAAGCGCTGGCCGACCCTCGTTTCAACGTGCGCTTTGAGGCGATCCTGGCGATTGCCCGGATGAAACCGCACCCGCGCCTCATCGCAGCATTGGGCGAGATTTTGGCCGGCAACAACCCGTCGCTCAGCGTAATCGCGGCCTGGGCGCTGGGGCGGATCGGCGATGAAGATGCGCTCGAGCCGCTGCGTCATGGTCTCGATGCGCGCTACCGCTCGATCCAGGCGCACAGCGCCCGGTCGCTGGGCGTGCTGCGGGATATTCGCGTGATCCCGCGCTTGACCAAGCGGCTGCGCAGCGAGCCAGATGAAGGGCTGCGCGTTGCGTATGCGTCGGCCCTGGGCAACCTGCGCGCCGGCAGCGCAGCGCCTGCTGTCCTCGAACTGCTAGCCGCAAGCGATGACGAGGCGACCAGGATGGAACTGGCGCTGGCGTTGGCGCGCATGATGGAACGCGAACACGAATTTATCCGGCTCTGGCGCAGCCTGCGCACTTCCTCTGGAACGGTGGCTGCACAGGTAGTGACGGCGCTCCGCAAACGCCTGGTCCGCTCCTCAGCCGCGGATGAACTGTTGGCGCTGCTCGACCTTTGCGCCGATACCCTGGCTCACAACGATTTTGCTGACGGAGCCAAACTGCTGGCGCAAGTTATCGACCGAATGCCGCTCTCCGCAAGGGCAGATGCTCGCGCCCTGATCATACGAGAGTGTGGTCGCCAACTTGCCGTACATGGGGTCGCCCGCCCCGAGTATCTGCTCCTGGCGCTGAGTGGCCTGGGGGTAGCCAACGAGAATGCGTCACGCTGAACGTGCAACCGTGCATCCCGCTAGCAGCCGGACGGCCTCATCAATTTTTGGAGATGTAAGTTACTCTTGCTATAATCGGACTGTTTGTCGTGGGACAGGTACAAGGAGCCACATCATGAGCTTTGTCGATTTTCTGATGATCGCCACCATGATCATTGCCCTGGCGTTGACCGGCGTCATCATGATTCAGGGCCAGACCGATGCCGGGTTGGGCAGCGTCTTTAGTGGCGCCGACATCTACCGTACTCGGCGCGGGATGGAGCGTACGCTCTTCAACCTTACGTTTCTACTGGCCGGGATCTTCTTTCTGCTGTGCCTGATTACGGTGGCGTTTGAGTAGCAGTCGCTGCTGGGCAGTGCTTTGCGCTTAGCCATGCATAGTCGATCTTCTTACGCCGGCCGCTCGTTGACACAGGAATCGCCTGCTGTGGCCATTGGGCGGCACTTGCGTTGGCAAATCGTGCTGGCGTTGCTAGGTATTTTTCTCCTTGCTTCGTTGCTTGGGTACTCCACTTACAGTGTAACCACTGTCCTTGTGCCGGCGCACGGTGGGGTTTTTCGCGAGGGCGTGGCAGGCAATCCACGCTTTCTCAACCCACTCCTCTGCGAAGCCAACGCCGTTGACCAGGATCTGTGCACGTTGCTTTACCGGGGCCTGACCAAGATCAACAAACAGGGCCGCGTCGTGCCCGACCTGGCACAGGATTGGACCATCACCGAAGACAAAATCTACACTTTCCGCCTGCGTGACGACCAATTCTGGCATGACGGCCAGCGTATCACAGCCGACGATGTGCTCTTTACCGTCGGCATTTTGCAGGACCCCAACGTTATCGGCTTGCCTGACCTGACGGTGCTTTGGCGTGCCATTACAGTGGAGAAGCTCGACGAATTTACTGTGCGTTTTACGTTGAGCGAGCCCTATACCCCTTTTCTCGATTATACCGCTATTGGGCTGTTGCCGCGACACGTCTATGGGGGCGTTCCGGCGGTTGAGTTGGCGTCGAGTGCGCTCAACACCAACCCCGTGGGCGCCGGCCCGTTCGCCGTAGAACGGATCGCCGCTGACCATATCCGTCTCAAGCCCCACCCGTTCTACAGCGGGCCAACACCCTATATTGCGGGGCTCGAATTTCGCTTCTATCCTGACCATTCCAGCCTTTTGGCCGGTTTTATCGCCGATGAGATCGATGGGGTCAGCACCATATTGCCGGCAGATATTCCCCTGGCCGAGCGGCGTAGCGACCTCCAATTGCTCTCGACTGTCCAGGCAGCCTACTCGAGCGTCGTCTTTAATCTCAATAGCGCCAACACCCCGTTCTTCCAGGATAAGCTGGTGCGCCAGGCGCTTTATTACGCCATCGACCGCACCAAGCTAGTCGAAGAGACGCTGGCCGGCCAGGGGATCGTGGCGCATGGTCCCTTTTTGCCTGAAAACTGGGCCTACAACCCAGAGGCGCGCCAGTACAATTACAACGTCATCCAGGCTGCACAACTGCTGGATGCGGCCGGCTGGTCGGACAGCAACGGTGATGGGATACGCGACAAGGAAGGGCGCCCGCTGCAGTTCCTCCTCCACAGCAACGATGACCTCCTCCAACAAGCGCTGGTCGAGCGGCTGGCTGCCGACTGGCAACGGGTGGGCGTACGCGCTGTCCCCACGCCGGTTACCTTCGCCGGTCTGGTCAACGATCTATTGGTGCCGCGCAAGTTCGACGCTGCATTGGTCACCTGGGAAACACCCGGCGACCCAGACCCTTATCCGCTCTGGCACAGCTCGCAGGCGGTAGGTGGCGGCGCCAACTACGCCGGCTGGCACCATGAAGAGGCGGATGAGATTATGGAAAAGGCGCGCGCCATCACCAACGAAGAGGAACGCAAACGTCTCTACTGGCGCTTCCAGGAGATCTTCGCCGATGAAGCACCAGCGCTCGTGCTCTTTTACCCGGTTTATACCTACGGGGTGAGCACGCGCGTACAGAACGTGCAGATCGGCTCGGTCAACAGCCCATCGGAACGCTTTATCGATTTTACCGATTGGTACATCGTCACCCGGCGCGTGCCGGCCAACCAAGTGCCAACCGCGGTGCCGCCCACACCGCCCGCTTCACTGGGGCAGTAATTTCCACCCGCAAATGCTTCTGTTCGCACGCCTACATACGAACACCTTGAATGAAGCTTCGTAGTCCCAATTTATAGACGGCTAGGGCACTTCGTACATATAAAGCATGGGATTGGCATTGCCATCTCGCCAGACAGTGCGCCGGCCTCCGGGGTAACGCTGCTGGAGCGCATCCAGCAGCCACCGTTCTTCCGGCTGGAGAATGACTGTGCTCTGCGGCGGCAGTAGCTCCAACCCGGCGGTGGGGGTGGTCGTTCGCTGGGCGGCGCTTGGCAGCCGCTCACCGGCCAGCAGACGGATGACCGGCGTCTCCCAGTTGACTTCAGCCTGGCGCTCGCCCAATACCAATACTGCTACACGCTCAGGCGGAAGTGTGCGTAGCGCCCGCGCGGTGTAGGTCGCCGAATCTCCGGTAGTTAGGACAGCGTTGCGCTGTTCGCTCCAGCTCCATATCCCAAGCCACACCACCAGACCAAAGAGCAGATAGAGCGTTGCCTGTGCCCCCCATGCGCCGACTGTATCCAAGAGGGTTACTCGGATGCGGTCCACGGTAAAAGCCAGGGCCAATGCCAGTGCGGGCAAAATGGGCAACAGGGCCGGCCACTGATTCGCCAATGGCGCCAATGTGCTGCCGGAGACCAGCGTTATGATCGACCAGGTAAAAAGCGCCCAACCGGCCACTCGATCCAGGTTGAGCAACAGATTGCCGACGGCTAGAATCAGGAGTGGCGCGATCATCGGGTGCAACCATCCGCCTGCTCCGTTGAACGAGGCATCGCGTTGGGCAGCAGAGCTTAGAACGGCCAAGAACGCACCCCAGCCTGGCAACAGCGTACCGCCAAAGCGACTGAGAAAGAGATCAGGCGTCTGTGTCCAAATCACCAGTTGTGGTGCTATGGTGACGGCCAGACCGCCAACCCAGCCGAGCCCCAGCCAGCGCCGTTCACGAATCCTACCCGGCGGGTGGAACCAACCAGGCTGCAACAACCAGACCCCCACCCACCAGAAGAGCGCGATCAGCGGAAAGACGATACCGCTCGGGTAGAGAAGAACGGCCAGCCCGTGGAGGACGCCGCTGACACCAACGGCCAGCAGATCCCCTGTGCGCAGCCCGCGCAGTAACGCCCATAGACCGAGACCCCCCCACGCGACCGGTTCTAAAAAGAAGGGCAGCCGGCTAAAGGAGATGATCGCAGGGGTGGCCGCCAGCAGGGCCGCAGCCAACAACGCTGCCGAGCGTCCATCGTCTTCCACAACTTCGCCGTAGGGTCCCGCCCGAGGCGGGCGCCGGAAGAGTTCACAGCCCAGCAGCCAGCCCCCTAGCACGGTCAACAGCGCAGCGAATAACCCCGCCAGCCGGATGCCGAGCAACGCATCGCCGCCGAGGGCAATCATCAACGCTAGCGGTACAGCCGCCAGGCGCGGGACGGCTGTAGCCGTAAAGATCTCCGTCTCTTCACCGCGCAGGAGCGCTAACGCATGGAGGCCCCCCTGGGCTACTTCTGGGTCGATCTGGGTGGGGAAGTCAAGCCAGCGCCAGCCAAAGAGAAGGCCGGCCGCAACCAAAATCAGCAAGAAGAGAGGCCAACTTCCTTCTGGCCTGATGAGTGGCGGATCACCCGGCGTAGTGGAAGGTGCAGCCGGGCGTCGCGGTTCTGCTGCCAGGCTACATCCGGCGAGAAAGAGCAGCACCGCCGCCGCCCAGATCAGCTGGACATACCCGCCTGCATTGCGGATGCTGACGAGAAGGATCACACCGGCAAGCGCCGCAGCAAGACCCAACAACAGAAGGGCGTAGCCGGATCGCCAGCGGGCCCTCGGGCGGGGAACGCGTTCCAGAAAGGCAGGCGCCTCGGCCTGCAAGGAGGGCACAATCAGCCCAAACCCAAGCGCCGCACCGGCGCTTAGCCAAAGCGCTAATGTCAGGAGATCAGCAGGAAGCCAGCGCGTGTAGACATAGAGCGCTGGAACCCAATGGAGCAGCCAGGAGGGGAAGAATTCGCTTAAGCTACGTTGGTGGAAGATATAACTGGCAAAGTAGGCAACAGCAATGACGGCCAACAAGCCAAACAGACGAAGCAAACGCACCTTGTCGCCTTCCAAAGCGGAGCGTGACGAGAAGACCGGCCAGGACAACAAAAACCCGGTTGGGCAACAGCGCAACAACCGGGCAACCTACCGGTAAAACTCCTATCGACAGCCTTTCACGGCCCTGACACGCCGGGCGACTGCACGAAGGTCCGACAGTAAGGTGAACGCGGAAATTACTGCGCTTCGGTACTGGTCTCTGCCGGCGGCTCCGTCTTCACGGCATTAGCCGCCTTGTTCTCAGTGCCTGCCTCTTTGCGGAACTCTTTGATCCCTTTGCCGACCGCGCCAAAAACCTCAGGCAACTTGCCGACGCCAAAGAGCATAGTGACGATCACCAGGATCAACGTCAACTCGACCCAACCAATATTGAACGGCATTCTTGGACTCCTTCGTAAATTCGCACAGCGACGAACTGTGGACTGATTACGATTTATTATAGCACGAAACAGCGGATGCGCAAAGCGTCTATTATGTGTGGGTTATGTGTGGGTGCGTCCAGGATTGGGGGCGGCTTGCCCCGGCCCCGCATTCCGGGAAAGGGCCGGAATGCGGGTTTGCCCCAAATTTAGGACACACCCATTATGTGTAAACACCGCCCGCTATCCTTCATTGCAGCGACCATTTGTGCTATACTTTGTTGTTGCTGGATTGTTGCTGGTCCCTGTGAAGGCCATACCCAACCAGTGGTTACTTTGCGAATGATGTCTGCCTGCCGTAGGTTTCATCTGGGCATCACGGTATGTTACACGAATTACGCATCCGCAACTTTGCCATCATTGACGATCTTCATCTAGTCTTTGGACCCGGCCTCAACATTTTAACCGGTGAAACCGGGGCTGGCAAATCCATCATCATCGATGCAGTCGGTCTGTTGTTGGGTGACCGCGCGGCGACCGAATGGGTGCGCGCCGGCAGCGAAGTAGCGGAGATCGAGGCGGTCTTTCAACTCGAACCGGCGGGTGAACTGGCATCCGAACTCCAGGCGCTGCTCGAAGAACAAGGGTTGGATGACCCCGACAGCCCCGATTGGCTGATGTTGAGCCGTGAAGTACGGCTCAATGGGCGCAATGTCTGCCGTGTTAATGGGCGCGCGGTGACACTCCAGACCCTCGGCGATATCACTGCCCATCTGGTCGATGTCCATGGCCAGGGTGAACATCTCAACCTGTTGCGCCCCAAGACCCACATCCATCTCCTCGACCGGTACGCTGGCCTGTTGCTCCTCCGCAAAGAGGTGGCCACACGGGTGAGCCAGTTGCGCACCATCCGCAGCGAACTCCAACGTCTGCGCCAGGATGCCCGCACCATCGCCCAACGTGTCGATCTGCTCAGCTTTCAGGCCGAGGAGATCCAGAACGCTCAGTTGCGCCCCGGCGAGGAGAGCGAACTGGAGGGCGAGCGCCGCCGCCTGGGTAACGCTGAGGCGCTGCTCAAGCTGGCCGAAGCCGCCCAGGGGATCCTGAGCCAGGGTGATGGCGAGCTGCCCGGTGCAATCGACCTGGTGGGCGAGGCGGTCGGCAAACTCGAACGCCTGGCGCGCATCGACCCCGACCTGGACGAGCTGGCAGCGGAGGGCCAGGGGCTACTGGAACAGTTGAGTGACCTGGCGCGCAGCGTCAAGGACTATGCCGACGAGTTAGAATTCAACCCCGAACGGCTGCAGGAGGTTGAAGAGCGGCTCGATCTGATCACCAACCTCAAGCGCAAATATGGCGATACGATTGAACAGGTCGTCGCCTTTGGGCAGCGCGCCCAGCGCGAGTTGGATGAGTTGGGCAACTGGGAAGCGAAGACCGCCGATCTGGAAGAACAGGAAGAGCGGTTGTTACGCCAGATCGGTACACTGGCCGCCGATCTCAGCGCACGCCGCCAGGCCGCCGGCGAACAGTTGGCTCGCCAGGTTGAGCAAGAGCTGGCCGACCTGCGCATGAGCCGCGCCCGCTTTGGCGTTGCCCTGGAGCAAGAAGAGAATCTCACTGGGGCCTTCCTGCCCGATGGCCGCCGCGTTGCCTTTGATAGTACCGGGATAGACAGAGTTGAGTTTATGGTCAGCGCCAACCCCGGCGAACCGCTCAAGCCGCTGGCGAAGGTGGCGTCCGGCGGTGAGACGGCGCGCCTCATGCTGGCGCTCAAGAGCGTGCTCACCCACGCCGACGCCACCCCGACGCTCATCTTCGACGAGATCGACCAGGGGATCGGCGGACGCGTGGGCGCTATCGTTGGCCAGAAACTCTGGCGGCTTACCGGCCAGCTTGCCAGCCCGGCCAACGCAAACGGTCAGCCCCCCCTCCACCACCAGGTGCTTTGCATCACCCATCTTCCCCAACTGGCCGCCTTTGGCGACCAACATTTCACTGTCAACAAAGCGGTAGGCCTGATCAACGGCGAAGAACGCACGACCACGGTCGTCCAGTTGCTCGATGAACCAGCACGGATCGAAGAACTCATGCAGATGCTGGGCGCCCGCAGCGACGCTGGCCGCCAGTCGGTCGAAGAGATGATGCACGAAGTGGCGGCGGTAAAACAGAATAGCAAGGTACTGGCCTGACGGGTCTGTACCTGGACGATAGTCTATAGCCGGTGGGCCATCGTCTATCGTCCGGTTGGGGACGAATCCAGCACAGGCTCTGCCGGTTGACGAATTCTTTACTTTTGTGTATAGTGCAGCTACCTGAAGACACAGGAATACATTCCCCTTGCGCGCTGCCCGTACGATAAGCGCTGCGTGCGATGGTTTGGCTTTTCCACCAACGAACCGCCTGCAAACGACAAATAAGAGAAACGAACCAAAGGAGGGATACCGTGACCAGAGGACGCTCGAGGTTGGCTTCCTGGCTTTCATTGCTGATGGTTCTTGCGCTGCTAGCCGCCTGTGGCGGAGGCGGCGCACCGCCGGCCGAGGCCCCACCCGCAGCCGAAGCGCCGGCCGCAGAGGCGGAAGCGCCAGCGGCAGAGGAGCCAGCCGCAGAGACCGAGCCAGAGGCAGCAGATGAAGAGCCGCTTGGCTCTACGCTCATGGGTACGATTGAGGGGCCGGAAATTGTTCTTGATGTCGCTGCCTTCCCTAGCGAGTTTAACGAGGCGCCTATGTTGGCCGAAATGGTGGCCGCCGGCGATCTACCGCCGGTGGCGGAGCGGCTGCCTGAACGCGAGGATCTGTTGGTGATCCAGCCGCTGAACGAGATCGGCAAATATGGCGGTACTTGGCGCCGCGGCTTTACCGGCCCCGGCGATGGCCAGAATGGACACCGCGTCGCCGGGGGTGACCGTTTCCTCTTCTGGAATGCATCCACCTTCCCAGAACTGACCCCCAACGTCGCCAAAGACTGGGAGGTAAGCGACGACCAGACCGAGATCACCATCTTTTTGCGCCGTGGCCTCAAGTGGTCGGATGGCGAACCGTTTACGGCCAATGATATTCTGTTCTGGTACGAGCACGTGTATCAGAACGACGAGCTGGTGCCGGTGCGGTCGCCATTCTTCAACATCGACGCTGGCGCCAACCTGGAAACGATAGACGACTACACCGTCAAGTTCAGCTTCCCTGAACCGAATAGCCTCTTTGAGGAGGTGCTGGCCAGTTCGGTCAACGTCTTTGGCGGCCATGCGATCTTTGGCAACATCGGCATGGGTGGTTTTGCCCCGGCGCATTATTTAGAGCAGTTCCATCCCGACTTTGTGGACCAGGCTGAATTGGATGCACTGGTGGAACAGGAGGGCTTTGACAACTGGGTCAACCTCTTCCGCGACAAAAACACCTGGGCGCGCAACCCCGACCTGCCCACCGTGACACCCTGGAAGACGGTGCAGTCCATTGCTACCGACAACTGGGTGCTCGAACGCAATCCTTACTATTTTGGCGTGGACACCGCCGGCAATCAGCTGCCTTACATCGACCGCATCTCGATGACGCTGGCGGAAAATCTGGAAGTGCTCAACCTGCGCGCCATCGCCGGCGAGTATGACTTCCAGGCGCGCCACATTTCGCTGGCGAATCTGCCTGTCTTGCTCGAAAATGCCGAGACCGGCAACTACACCATCTACCTCGACCCGGCCCAGCATGGCGCCGACGGCGCGTTTATGTTCAACCAGAGCTACGAGGCTGATCCAGAGATCGGTCAGTGGCTGCGCAACGTCGATTTCCGCCGGGCGCTTTCGCTGGCAGTGGATCGCGACAAGATCAATGAGATCCTCTTCCTGGGTATCGGTACGCCGGGTTCGGCGGTGGTGGCGGAAAGCTCGCCTTTTAACCCTGGCCCCGAATATCGCTCCCTCTGGTCTACTTATGACCCAGACCAGGCAAATGAGATGCTCGACGCGATCGGGCTAACGGAGAAGGACAGTGAGGGCTATCGTCTGCGCACCGACAACGGCGAACGGCTGATCCTCGAATTACCGACTATCCCGGCTTTCATCCAGTTTACGCAACTGGCCGAACTGGTGAAGGAAGACTGGGCAGCGGTGGGCATCTTTGCTAACGTGGTGGAATCGGAGCGTAGCCTGGTCGAGCAGCGGCGGGCATCCAACGACCTGCAGATCTTCGTCTGGCAGAATGATGGCACGGATGAGCTTTTCCTCTATCCCTACCATGCCATTCCAGTTGCCGATACTTCAGGCACCGGCCCTGCCTTTGGCGTCTGGTATTCGAGCGGCGGCGCTTCGGGTATCGAACCGCCGGAAAATGTGAAAGTAGTGCTCGATCTCTTCAGCGAAGGTCTGAAGGCTGGCCCCGAAGAGCGCATCGAGATCGGCCGGGAGATCTGGCGCATCATCACCGATGAAGTGTGGACCATGGGCACCGTCGGCCAGTCGGGCGCCTTTATGGGCGTGCGCGTGGTGAAGAACAACATGGGCAACATCCCCTCGCGCCACTTCAACATCCAGGCCGGCCAGACGCCTAACATCTCGCGTCCGGCCACGTTCTATTTTACGGACGCGGAGTAAATGGTGAATGGTTAACGGTTAATGCTCAATGCTCAATTGTCGCGGTATGTCCGGTGGCTGCTCTGGCTGAGCATTAACCGTTAACCGTTAACCATGAACCGTTAACCATTATGATCGCTTACATCCTCCACCGCTTCTTTGCCGGTATCTTGACCATCTGGGCCGCTTCGGTTCTCGCCTTCCTGGTGATCCAGTTGCCGCCGGGTGATTATGTGACGGCCTATATTGCCAACCTCCAGGCGTCGGGCACCACGGTGCGCGCCGAAGAGGCCGAGGCGTTGCGCCGCCAGTATGGACTCGACCAGCCAATTTACATGCAGTATGCAAAGTGGATGGGGCTGATGTTGCGTGGCAACTTCGGCGTCTCCATGGAGTACAACCGGCCTGTGCGCGAAGTGATCGGCGACCGGATGGCCACGACCATGGTGGTGTCGTTGGCGGCGGTGATCTTTATCTGGGCGCTAGCCTTGCCCATCGGCATCTATTCGGCGGTACGGCAGTACTCGATTGGCGACTATATTGCAACCTTTATCGCCTTTGCTGGTGTGGCCGTTCCCAACTTTATGCTGGCGCTGATTGTGCTCTATGTTGGCTTCAAATACTTTGGCATGCAGAGTATTGGCGGGCTCTTCTCTGAGCAGTATCTGCGCGAACCGTGGAGTCTTGCCAAGTTCTGGGACATGGCCAAGCACCTGCCGCTGCCGGCGATCATTCTGGGGTTGGCGGGCATTGCCGAGCTGATCCGCATCATGCGCGCCAATCTGCTCGACGAGTTGCGCAAACCCTACGTGGTGACGGCGCGGGCCA
Source organism: Chloroflexota bacterium (assembly GCA_003577005.1). Next base: position 16,766 of record QEUW01000002.1, read on the forward strand.
AGGGCCTGGCTGAGCACCGGGTGATCCTCAAGTACCCGGTGCGGGCGGCGCTCAATCCCTTTGCTAGCACCATCGGCTACCTGTTCCCCTTTATCGTCTCGGGCAGCATCATCGTATCCCTGGTGTTGAGTTTGCCGACGGTCGGGCCGCTGCTCTACAAGGCGCTCATTGCGCAAGACCTCTTTCTGGCTGGCACGATCTTGCTGTTGCTGGCGATCATGACGGTGATCGGCACCTTTGTTTCGGACCTGCTCCTCATGTGGATCGACCCGCGCATCCGTCTGGGGATGGAGGGGAGTTAAAAGCAGGAACACAGAGCACACAGAGAAGACACTGAGGACACAGAGAGTTCACGAGAACTCCGTGCTCTCCACGTCTCCTTTGTGCCCTCTATGAACCTGCTGTTTTTGACTTTGAGGTTGAACATGGCTGAGGCAGTTGCGACGTTGGACAGGGCGGCCCCTGAACAGACAGGCGGCGCGGTCGACCGTATTTCGGTTGCCACGCAGTGGCAGTTGATGTGGTGGCGTTTCCGCAAGCACAGGCTGGCGTTGATCGCTGGCATTGTCATTTTTTTCTTTTATCTGACCGTGCCTTTTGCCGAGTTCTTTGCCTACAGCAATCCGATGGTCTCGGATGAGACGCGCTCGCTGCTGCCGCCGCAGCCCATCCACTGGTTTGACAATGGCGCTTTTCGCCCCCACACCTATGGGTTGACGGGCAAGCGCGACCCCAGGACATTCAAGCGCGTCTACACGCCGGACCCGACAAAAAAGGTCTACTTGCGGCTCTTTGCGCAAGGGTATGAATACAAACTTTGGGGTCTCTTCCCCACGAATCGCCATCTAATCGGCGTCGAGGCAGGGCAGCAGGCCGAGGAGAGCATCTTTCTGCTTGGCACTGATCTGCAGGGACGCGACCTCTTTTCGCGCTTGATGCTCGCCACGCGTACTTCGCTTACGATTGGGCTGGTCGGCGTGGCGCTCAGCCTCTTTTTGGGCGTGCTGCTGGGTGGTATCTCCGGGCTCTATGGTGGCTGGGTGGACAATGTGATCCAGCGGATCATTGAGATCATGCGCTCGATTCCAACGATCCCGCTGTGGATGGGGCTGGCCGCCGCGCTGCCGCGCGAGTGGCCGGTGACGCGCATCTATTTCTTTATCACGATCATCATCTCGCTCATCGGCTGGACGGTCATGGCGCGTGTGGTGCGCGGTCGTTTTCTCTCGCTGCGGTCGGAAGATTTTGTCACCGCCGCTGAACTGGCGGGGGCAAGCCAGTTTCGTATCATCTTCCGCCACATGGTGCCCTCCTTTCTCAGCCACATCATTGCGGCCACAACGCTGGCGATCCCGGCCATGATCATCTCGGAGACTTCGCTCAGTTTCCTGGGGCTTGGCTTACGTGCACCGGCTGTGAGTTGGGGCGTGTTGTTGCAGCAGGCGCAGAACATCCAGGCCGTGGCTATCTCGCCCTGGCTGCTCACACCGGCCATTCCAGTTATCATCGCAGTGCTGGCGTTTAACTTTCTGGGCGATGGACTGCGCGATGCGGCGGACCCGTACGGGTAACGCTCGCATCAGAGGCATGAAGCGCTTATGGGGGCTGCACGTAGTATGCTGGCAGATTGGCAACAAACCTACCAGGATCTGCTAGATGAGCGCCCTGATTGATGAATTGCTTGCCGTTTTGCATGCACATTCAGTCGTTCAAAGCATCCGAGTAGTCAATTATGATGAGACGCCTACGGGAAATGTACAACCATCTGCACTCACTGGAAATACGATTGATGATCTGAAACAGGTTCTATCCCAAGTGGAAACGTGGATTCTGAAAACAACAAATTGACTCGTACGCGGGCCGCCATGCTTAGTTCGACGTCGCCGATCCTATCCGTCAAAGATCTCAAAACCTACTTCTATCAAGACGAAGGCATCGTGCGCGCGGTGGATGGCGTCAGCTTTGATGTCCATCCCGGCAAGACGCTGGGCATCGTCGGTGAGAGTGGTTGCGGCAAGAGCGTGACCGCCCGCTCAATCCTGCGGATTGTGGACCGGGGTGGGCGCATCGAGGAGGGTGAAATCTGGCTGCGGCGCGCTCGTGGCAACGGCCATGTGGACGAGATCGACCTCACCAAGCTGCGCGAGGATGGCCGCGAAATCCGCTCGATCCGCGGGGCGGATATTGCGCTCATCTTCCAGGAGCCGATGACCTCGCTCAGCGCCTTCCACACCGTGGGCAACCAGATCGTCGAGGCTATCCGCCTGCACAAACCCATCAGCCGTAAAGAAGCGCGCGAAGAAGCCATCGAACTGCTGCGCATGGTGGGCATCCCGCGACCAGAGCGGCGGATCGATGAGTACTCGTTCCAACTCAGCGGTGGTTTGCGCCAGCGGGTGATGATCGCCATGGCGCTGGCCTGCGACCCGCGCATCCTCATTGCCGACGAACCGACCACCGCGCTCGATGTAACGACCCAGGCGCAGATCCTCGATCTGCTGCGCCAGCTTCAGGCCGAAAAAGGGCTGTCGATCATCCTCATTACCCACGACATGGGCGTCATCGCTGAAATGGCTGATGAGGTGGTGGTGATGTACCTGGGCAAGGTGGTCGAGCAGGGGCCGGTAGATGACATCTTTCATGCGCCCAAACACCCGTATACGCGCTCGTTGCTGCGCTCGATCCCCAGCATTCTAGCCGAGCCGCGCACAAAGCTGGCGACCATCACCGGCTCGATCCCGCACCCATACGACCGGCCCGCCGGCTGCCCGTTTCACCCGCGCTGTGGAGATTTTATCGCCGGGCGCTGTGATGTGCGCGAACCCCAATTGAAAGTGGTCGGCCAGGGTCAAGTTGTCAATTGTTTTCTCTACGATCAGTAGGTCCAACAGCGGATTTTTCTACTCGTGACAGTTGCGCCGCCGGTCGCTATCCCTGAAAAGCTCCCTGTTGCGACCAAACTGGCCTACGGGGCGGGCGATTTTGGCACGGCCATTGTCGCCGCGCTCAAAGGGTTCTTCCTGCTCATCTTTCTCACCGATGTGGCGCGCCTGGACCCGGCCGCGGCGGGGTCGATCCTGCTCATCACCAAGATTTGGGATGCGGTCAACGACCCCATGGTCGGCTGGCTCAGCGACCGGACGCGCACGCGCTGGGGCCGCCGCCGGCCGTGGATCCTGTTTGGCGCCATTCCCTTTGGGCTGCTCTTTTTTCTGCTCTGGCTCACACCGCCCTTAGGTGATACGGGCAAGTACTTCTATTACCTGCTCATTGCTCTGCTCGGCGATGCTGCCTTCACGGCGGTCAATCTGCCTTACACTGCCTTGACGCCGGAACTGACCCGCGACTACGACGAGCGCACCAGCCTCAACAGTTATCGCTTTGGCTTTTCGATTGCCGGCGCGCTGATCGCTGCGGTTCTCCACCCGCAGATCGTCCAATCTTTTGCGACGCCGCAAGCGGGGTATACGGTATCGGCTGCGGTGTGGGGGGTGCTGGTTACGATTCCCTGTTTTGTCGTCTTTGCCGGCACACGCGAGCGACCGGAACGTCTGGTTGTTGAAGTAAGTGTCACCAAGATACCGTACTGGGAGCAACTACGCATTGCCTTTGCCAACCGGCCGTACCGTTTTGTCATTGGGCTCTATTTGCTCTCCTGGTTTACGCTACAACTGGTGCAGACGGTGATCATCTATTTTCTGACCTACTATCTGCGCCGGCCCGACCAGATCCCACTCGTGCTGTTGGCGGTGCAGAGTTCTAGCTTTCTCTTTCTCTTTGTCTGGAGCGCCGCCAGCCGCCGCCTGGACAAACGTCTGGTCTATATGATGGGCGCCACGATCTGGCTGGCAGTGCAACTGGCGCTCTTTTTTGTCACACCCGACCGCTTCTCTTGGGTGATCCCGCTGGCGGCGCTGGCGGGTGCGGGTGTGGCCGTGGCCTATCTGATCCCGTGGGCGATGATGCCCGATGTGATCGAGTACGATGAGCTGGAGACGGGCCAGCGCCGCGAAGGTATCTTTTACGGCTTTATGGTCTTCCTGCAAAAGGCCTGTCTGGCGCTGGGCATCTATCTGGTGGGGTTGGCCCTCAGTTGGACCGGGTACATCACGCCGAGCGACGCTGTCCCCACACCGGTGCAGCCGGAGCGCGCGCTGGCTGCCATGCGCGTTCTGATGGGGCCGGCGCCGGCGTTGATCCTGGCAGCCAGCCTGGTGCTGGCCTATTTCTATCCTATCACGCGGGCGGAACATGCCCGCGTCCGCGCCGCCCTACGGAACAGGGCTGAACAGAGCAGGCCAGACGCTGAGCCCAGTTAGGAGTTTGTGGGTATAGGCGCTGGGAATGTTGGCGCGTGGGTGTGCAAATTCCGCAATCCATCGCTCTCGTTCAAGGCAATGCCGTGAGTTGGCGGCTATCTGTTCGTGCGCTATGATACAGGCACGCACGTCAACAGGGTCGGTAAAGCCGGGGAGATGAATATGAATGCACTCGTATTGAATGTGGAACCGCTGGCGGTAACCGAAGAGGAATTCTACCAACTCTGCCAAGTCAACCCAGAGTTGCGCCTTGAACGCACGGCACAAGGAGAGTTAGTCGTCATGGCGCCAGCAGGCAGCGAAACCGGCGGTCGGAACGCCAGTATCACCGGGCAACTATGGCTTTGGAATCAACAAACGCGACTGGGTATGACATTTGACTCTTCCACCGGCTTTCACCTCCCCAATGGCGCAGACCGATCGCCGGATGCAGCCTGGATTCGGCGTGACCGCTGGGAAGCGTTGACACCGGAGGAGCGGCGTGGCTTTGCACCGATCTGCCCCGATTTTGTCATCGAACTGCGTTCACCAAATGATACGTTGGCGTTAATTCAGGAAAAAATGCGGGAGTATTTAGCCAACGGGGCGCAGCTGGGCTGGCTCATCGACCCCGAATTACGGCGGGTTGAGATTTATGAGCCAGGAGAAGAGGTTGAGATCCTGGTAGACCCCGATTTTGTTTCGGATGAACCCCTGTTGCCGGGCTTTCGGCTAGATTTGGTAGAGATTTTTGATGTACACTGATATGACTTCAACTTCTCCACTCCTTAATATACGAAGCCTAAAAAAGTACTTCCCCATCCGCGCCGGCATCCTGCGCCAGGTGGTGGGGCAGGTGCGCGCGGTGGATGATGTGAGTTTCCACATCAACCAGGGTGAGACGCTGGCGCTGGTGGGCGAAAGCGGCTGCGGCAAGACGACGACGGCGCGCTGCATCCTGCGGGCGCTCAAACCGACGAGCGGCGAAATTCTCTATCACACCACCGAGGGCGCTACCGTCGATGTCGCCCGCCTCACCAAACGAGAGTTGCGCCCGTTGCGCCGCCAGATGCAGATGATCTTTCAGGACCCCTTCTCCTCGCTCAACCCTCGCATGACGCTGCTCGACATCATCGGCGAGCCGCTGCTCATCAATGGGGTCAAGAATGTAAAAGAGCGTCAGGAGCGGGTAGAGCAGTTGTTGCGCATGGTCAACCTGCCGCCGGCCTTTATGCAGCGCTACCCGCACGCCTTCAGCGGCGGCCAGCGCCAGCGCATCGGCATCGCCCGCGCGCTGGCCCTCAACCCGCCGCTGATCGTGGCCGATGAGCCGGTCTCAGCGCTGGATGTATCCGTGCAGGCGCAGATCGTCAACCTGTTGCTCGACCTGCAAGAACAGCTCAACCTGTCGATCCTCTTTGTGGCGCACGATCTGAGCGTGGTCAAACATATGAGCCACCGCGTCGCCGTCATGTATGTCGGCAAGATCGTCGAGATCGCTGACACGGTGGCGCTCTTTCACACGCCCAAACATCCCTACACCGAGGCGCTGCTCTCCGCCGTCCCCAAACCGGACCCGCGTCTGCGCTCGCAGCGGATCATCCTCGAAGGCGAAGTGGCCGACCCGGCCCACCCTCCCAGCGGCTGCTACTTCCACCCGCGCTGCCGCTACGCTGTCGAACGCTGCAAAAGCGAAACACCGCTCCTGCGCGAGATCACACCCGGACAATGGGCAAGTTGCCATCGCGCCGAGGAATTGACACTCGTGGGGGTGGCAGAATAATCCGTAATGCGTAATGCGTAGTGTGCGCAAACGAATTACGCATCACGCACTACTTTTTTCACATTCCGCCTGGCAAGGAGAACTACCACACATGAAAGTCAACACCGCCAAACAGAAGATGCTCCAGGGCAAGCCGGCCTTTGGCTTTGGGCTGGGGCTGGGCTCGCCGGCCGTAGCCGAAGTGTTGAGCACATCGGGCATCGATTTTCTGTTGCTCGACCGCCAACACGGTTCGTGGGGTGACGAATCAACTATCGCCGCGCTCATCGCCATGCACGCGGGGACGGCTATCCCCATGGCGCGGGTCGCCCGCAACGACTACACCCTCATTGGGCGTCTGCTCGATGAGGGGATGCTGGGCATCATTGTGCCGATGGTGCATACGGCGGAAGATGCCAAGGCTGCGGCTGATGCTTGCCGCTTCCCGCCCACCGGCACCCGCTCGTGGGGGTATGGGCGGGCGCGCGCCTATGGCGCTGATTACACCAACTGGATCGATGATCAGCTTTTTGTTGCGGTGCAGATCGAAAGCGCCCAGGCGGTGGAGAATGCCGAAGCCATTCTCGCCACGCCGGGGGTAGACGGCTGCTGGCTTGGTCCGTCGGATCTGGCGCTGTCGATGGGCATCCACCCGCGCGAGATGTTCCAGCGCGATGAGCACGCCCGCGCCATCGAACGGGTGTTGCAGGCCTGCCGCAACACGGGGAAGCTCCCCGGTTTTGCGGGTTCATCGCCGCAACATGCGATGGAATTGGCAAAGCAGGGGTTCCAGTTTCTCACCGCGGGGGGCGATGCGGGCTTTCTGCTGGGAGGCGCCGCGGCAGCGGTGAAACTGTTCCAAGGATAGAACCGCGGATTTGCTCGACGCGGATTGTTGTACGCATCAAAATCCGCGTCGAGCAAATCCGCGGTTTCAATCCACCCCCAGGTATGCCTTCTGCACCGTGGGGTTCTTTTGCAACTCAGCGGCGGTGTCGCTGAGGACGATCTCACCGGTCTGTAGCACATAGCCCCGGTGGGCAATCTGGAGCGCCATGTGGGCGTTCTGCTCCACCAAAAGGATAGTCGTGCCGGTGCGGTTGATCTCTTCGATCGTCTGAAAGATCGTCTCCACCAGCAGGGGCGCCAGCCCCATGGAGGGTTCATCGAGCAGGAGCAGACGCGGGTTTGCCATCAGCCCGCGGCCGATGGCGAGCATCTGCTGTTCGCCGCCGCTCATGGTGCCGGCCAGTTGTTTGCGCCGTTCACGCAGGCGGGGAAAGAGGTCATAAACCCGCTCGATGTCCGCCGCAATGCCTGCCTTATCGTTGCGGAAGTAGGCGCCCATCTCCAGATTTTCGGCCACGGTCAGCTTGGCGAAGACACCGCGACCCTCCGGCACCATGGCGATCCCCTTGGCAACCAATTCATGGGCTCGACAGTGCGAGAGATCTTCTCCTCGAAAGAGGACAGCGCCCTGGCGGGGCCGTAACAACCCGCTAATGACGCGCAAGGTCGTCGTCTTGCCGGCGCCATTCCCGCCGATGAGCGAGACGATCTCTCCCTCTTCCACGTGCAGGTTCAACCCTTTGAGCGCATGGATGTTGCCATAGTAGGCGTGGACATCTTTCACATCGAGTAGCATCGTCATTCCTTGTCAGGCTGCCGCCAATTCGATGCCGGAGGCAGCCCCGCGACCGAGGTAGGCTTCGATCACGCGCGGGTTTTGCTGGATCTCGCGTGGCGTGCCCTCGGCAATCTTCTGCCCATAGTCGAGCACGGTGATCCGCTCGGAGATGCCCATCACAACCCGCATATCATGCTCGATCAAGAGGATAGTGATGCCCAGTTCGTCGCGTAACCGGCGGATAAAGTGGGTGGTTTCAGCGGTTTCGCGAGGGTTCATCCCAGCAGTGGGTTCGTCGAGCAACAGCAATTTGGGGTTGCTCGCCAGCGCACGAGCGATCTCCAGCCGGCGCTGTTGGCCATAAGGCAAATTTTTCGCCAGAAGATCGCCCTTGCCGCGCAGACCAACAAAGTCTAACATGTAGCGTGCTTCTTTTTCGGCAGCCTCTTCGTCGCGCCGGGTGTGCGGCGTGCCGAGGACAGCGCCCAACCAGGTCGATGAGCGGTGCGCTTCCTGGCCCACCATCACGTTTTCGATCACCGTCATATTGTTGAAGAGACGAATGTTTTGGAAGGTGCGGGCGATACCCAATCGGGTGATCTTATAGGCAGAGAGGCCGTTGAGCCGGCGGCCGTCGAAGATCAGTTCCCCTTCATCGATCTGGTAGAAACCGGTAATACAGTTGAAGAAGGTGGTCTTGCCCGCACCGTTGGGGCCAATGATGCTGACAATGGCATTGCGGGGAATGCTAAAATCGACGTTGTTGACGGCCAACAGCCCGCCAAAACGCTTTGTCACCTGCCGGGCAATCAAAATCTCGTCGGCCATAGCGATCTCTCAATCCGATGCCGCTACGGGGGTGGTGAGCGCTCGTGTCTCTTCCACCGTAGAGGCTGTCTGCTCGTAGAGCTCACGGCGGCGCACTGCAGACGGCCAGAGCCCTTCGGGTCGCAAGAGCATCATGGCGATGAGCGCGGCGCCGTACATCAACAGCCGATACTCGGCAAATTCGCGCAACAATTCGGGTAGACCGACTAGCGCCAGCGCACCCAGCACAATCCCCGGAATGCTGCCCATGCCGCCGACGATGATGATGCTCAACGTATTGATGGAGATGAGCAAGTTGAAGCTGTGTGGAAAGATAGCGCCCAGTTTGGTGGCAAAGATACCCCCCGCCAGCCCACCGGCCGCCGCGCTGAGCGTGAAGGCCAGCACTTTGGTCTGGATAGTGTCAATGCCCATGGCCGCGGCGGCGTCTTCGTCTTCGCGCAGCGCCATCCACTGGCGGCCGGTGCGCGAACTGTTGAGCCGTATCATGACAAACAAAGTCAGGAAACAGGCGCCCAAGATCAGGTAGTAGATCTGTTGCGGGCCGCCCAGCGTGATCCCAAAAATTTGGGCGCTGGGGATAAAGAGCATACCCTGCGTCCCACCGATGTAGGGCCGCAACCAGTCGGATAGCGCCAGCAGGCGGATGATTTCGCCAAAGCCCAGGGTGGCAATCGCCAGATAGTCGCCGCGCATCCGCAACACCGGCAGCGCCAGCAGGAAGCCGGTCAACATCGCACTCAGCACGCTGACGGGCAGGATCAGCCAGAAGTTGAACTGGCCGATCCCCAACGGCCCGGTGGAGGTGAGTGTACCCATGACGTAGGCGCCCACGGCAAAGTTGGTGACATAGCCCAGGTCAAGCAAACCGGCTAACCCCACCGCAATATTCAGTCCCAACCCCATGAGGACGTAGATGCCAACATTGACCAATACTTCACTCAGAAAAAGGCCCACTATCCAGGGCAGCGCCAGCAAAAGGATGAACAGCAGGCCCAAGCCAGTTCGCTTTAAGGCATACTGCCCGCTCACTCCCAGGCTGTTGTAGCGTTTACGAACGTTTTCTCGCTGCCACTGCCAGAGCACGAACACCAACAGGACAATCACAAAGATTGCCAGCGCCGTCGCCGGCCGGAGCGCATTGGCACTAAAATAGGTGCGCACTGCCGCCGTACCGCCGCTCTGGCGAATAATCTGGATGGGCACTTCGCTCAACAAACCGAGGCCCAGGGTAATGGTGGCCGCGGCAATCAACGATGGTCTCAACCGGTGGGGTACTAGTGGCAGCAACGCTCCGGCGATCCCAAAAAGCACCAGGCTACCAATCAGCAGGGCAATGCCCGCCGGCAACTCCTGTTCAAAGGTCAACAGGTTCACCAACGTGGGCGAGACGCTGACAAACATTTGGCGCACATTCACCACCGTGTTGAGCAGCAGAAGAGCCACAGTCGGTAGGCTGGCGCAAAGCCCGACCACCGCCCCCATAAGCAATCGCTCCAATGGGGAGGGCGCATCGGCGCTCCGCCTGCTGACCAGCAGGGCGGCAATGAGCGGCGGCGCAAAGATCAATACCTGGTCCAGCCTGAGCACTCCGCTGATGATAGCGCGGGCGCGGAAGACCTCCATCATACCCACCAGGGCAGTATAGAGAACGGCAACGCCGGCGATCAAGCCGTACTGTACAGGCAACTGCCAACGGCTCCATTTTACTTCTGCCATACGTTCCTCACGCCTTCTTTTCCGCCAGACGTTCGCCGAGGATGCCCTGAGGACGAAAGATCAACACCAGCACCAACATGGTGAACGCAAAGACATCCTTGAGCTGGTTAGCGCCAGGGATGCCTAGCCCATCCAGAATGAGGTTTGGCCCAATCGATTCAAAGACGCCCAGAAAAAGCCCACCCAACATCGCCCCCGGCACGCTGCCGATGCCCCCCAATACGGCTGCGGTAAAGGCTTTGATGCCGGGGAAAAAGCCCATAAAAAAGTTGACGCCCTGGGGCCGGTAGAGCCCGTTGATCACCCCCGCCGCACCGGCCAACAGACCGCCAATAGCAAAAGTAAAGACAATCACCCGGTCGATGTTGATCCCCATGAGCGCCGACACTTCTTTGTTTTCCGACACCGCCCGCATGGCTTTGCCCATCTTGGTGCGCTCGACGAGCCAGAAGAGCGCCAGCATGAGTACCAGCGCCGCGATAAAGACGACGATCTGGACGATGGGGACTTCACTGCCCCCTACGGAAAAGGAGCCACGCAGGGCTTGCACCTCAGGGTACGAGCGAAAATTGGAGCCATAAAAACCACGGAAGGTATACTGCAAAAAGAAGGAGGCGCCAATCGCGGTGATCAGTGGCACCAGCCGCGGCGCCCCGCGCAGGGGCCGGTAGGCAATCCGTTCGAGCAGAATGGCAACACTCATCGAGATGAGACCAGCAAAGAGCATCAAGAGCGGAATCGCAAGCCAGGGCGTGCTGTTCAAAAAACCGGCCCTTTGAAAGGACTCGGCCAAAAAAACAGTCGTAAATGCACCCGCCATATAGACTTCGCCATGGGCAAAGTTGATCATGAGCAAGATGCCATAGACGAGTGTATACCCAAGCGCAATCAGCGCATAGATACTTCCTTGCGCCAACCCAGAGAAGGTGAGACTGACCCACTGGTTTAGCGAATATTTCCCAGAAAGCAATGTGTTGGTTGCCCCGATGATAATTAGGGCAAAAATCGCAAGACGTAGCCCATATAAAACGAGATCGACCCACGAAACTCGTTCAAAAAAATCTCGGCCCATACCATTCTCACAAACTCAAGCGCCGGGACAACAGCCCGACTGAACCAGGTAGGGCAAGAAGCCAGCTTGCCCTATAAATGAGCCAGGGAGAACCCCTCCCTGGCTCACCAAACGTTGCTCAAGCGGATGACATGCTATGGCTGCCAGATCGCTTCCGGCGGCCAGTTGCCTTCGTTAACCTCGGCCTCCGTCAACTGGAAGACGGCCAGCGCCTCGCCCGTGGCACAGTCACCCGTGGGTTGGCAGGATAGGGTACCCGTCAGACCGCTGAAACCCGAGGTGGCTGCGACTGCATCGCGCAAGGCCTGGCGGCCCACCAACAGGGCGCCATCCTCGCCTTGTTGCGCCACCGACTCAATGGCATTCAGCAGGATGTTGGCGGCATCATAGGCATGGGCATGGAAGCCGCTCGGGGGGGACCCACCAAACTTCTCTTCCCACTTCGCCAGGAAGGCATCATACGCTTCACCGGCCACGAATGGCCCCGACAGATACATACCCACCACCGATTCGCCCGTATTTTCCGGGAAGGTGTCGGCAAAGAGACCATCGGCGCCAAACAGTATCATCTCCTCCAGACCGGCAATTTCCTGCGACTGGGCCGCAATGAAGTTGCCTTCCGGCTCAAAGATGGGGAAGTAGAGCACATCGGGCGGGTTGGCTGCAATCTCGGTCAGAATGGGGCGCATGTCGGTGTCGCCCACATTGACCGCACCCTGGAAGGTCACTTCGCCGCCCAACTCTTGGAAGACCTCAGCCGCTACAGCCTGCAAGCCGTCGGCGTAGGGGCTGCCGTCGTGGATGGTCGCCAACGTGCGCGCCCCCAACTCGTTGTACATGAACTCGGCTGCAATCCGGCCCTGGAAGAGGTCATTGTGCGCCGTGCGGAAATAACCCGGCTGCCAGACACCACCCGCAGCCGCATCGTCGCTGGTCAGGATAGGCGCCGTGTTGGACGGAGAAATCATCACCAACCCAGCCTGGCTGATGACGGGCAGCGCAGCCACTGCCTCACTCGAACAACTGGTGCCCACAACGCCCAGAATGGTGGGGTCAGCCGCCACTCTCTGCGCCCCCGTCTGCCCGCCTTCGGCGCTGCACAATGTGTCCTCACCCGACAGTTGGATGGGATGGCCGAGCAATTCGCCACCCCGGTCATCGATAGCGATTTCAATCGCGCCGCGCGAATCCTGACCCAAGTTAGCAGTGGCACCGGAGACGGTCAGCATGTAGGCGATGTGGATGGGTTCATCGGGCGCAAGTTCCACACAGCCGAGGTCATCGGTGCATTCCAACGGCCCTGCTGCGGCCGGTTCCTCAGCTGGTTCCTCGGTGGGTTCCTCAGCAGCCTCTTCAGCTGGTTCTTCAGCCGGTTCCTCGGCAGCTTCTTCCTGAGCTGGTGCAGCCGGCGGGGCCGCGGTCGGCTCGGCGCCGCCGCCACAGGCCGCCACGATCAGCGAAAGGACGATGAGAAAACTGAACAAAACGGACAGTTTCAGACGCATATGCTTCTCCTTTTGTGCGGTGCAAACTACAGCTAATAGATAGGGTTGGTTAACTGTAGGATGACAATGGTGGGCTCATAAGGATGACAATACTGCTTGCGCAGGATTATAGGCTACCCGCTTGTGCTTGTCAACATCCCATTTACACAGGGCACGGCTTGGCAATTTGAGCAAAGTGACGATTGTCTGAATGTCTGTGGCGAGCGGCTGGCTGAGCAATCCGGCTGAACTCTAACACTTTTCTAGCATAAACGCTTTCGTGTGTGTTCGGCAGTGTGGTATAATCCACCTATGCGCCGGATGATCCGCGGCGCTTTTTGTTGTTTGGTATATCGTACCATGCCCAAGCCGTATGTCATTGGCCTGACTGGCAACATTGCCACAGGCAAAAGCACGGTGCTGGACTATCTGGCAACCAGGGGCGCCCACGTAATCGATGCCGATAAGTTGACGCACCGGGCGATGGCGCCTGGTGGCCCGGCCTACCAGGCAATTGTCGATGCTTTTGGCGCCGCGGTGACAGATGCCGATGGCATCATCGACCGTTCGGCACTGGGGCGGATCGTCTTTAACGACCCGGCGGCGTTGCGCCAGCTAGAGGCAATTGTCCATCCTGCTGTCACCGATCTAGTGTTAGCCGAAGTCCGTCAGACCACTGCACCGGTGGTTGTTATCGAGGCGATCAAGTTGCTGGAAGCGCGCAATCTGCTGCGCCTCTGTGACGAGACATGGGTTGTCACTGCCAGTGAGGAGACACAGTTGCGCCGTCTGCGCGCAAAACGGGGCATAGATGAAGCGGAGGCGCGTCGACGAATGGCGGCGCAATCGTCCCAAGCAGAGAAGGTCCGGCTGGCCGACCGCGTCATCGTCAACGATGGCGAACTGGACGAGCTTTTTGCCCAACTGGATGCGCTTTGGAGTGAAATCGAACACAAATGGACCGTCTGAGGCATTTCTGGAATAACCATCCTATTTTGTCTAACTGGCTTGTCTTAGCTGTCGGCATGGTAATTATCCTCTACTTTAGCGCCCGCCACGTCGGGTTTCTACCTGGCCAGTGGGCGGCTCTCTACGGCGCAACGATTGTACTGGCCGGGCTTTGTGCGTGGATTATCAGTTGGGAGTAGGGATTAGGAATTAGAGCGACTCCGTTCGTGCGAGCAGGCCTTAATCCCTAATCAGGCAGAACGATGGCAACGAAATCTATGGAAAAACGCGACTACTATGAAGTGCTGGGCGTTGAACGCAATGTCGATAAAGAGACGTTGAAACGGGCATTTCGCAGGCTAGCTCAGAAGTACCACCCCGATGTCAACAAAACGCCCGAAGCCGAGACTGTTTTCAAAGAGATCAACGAAGCTTACCAGGTGCTCAGCGACGACCAGAAGCGTGCGGCGTATGACCGGTTCGGCCATGCAGGCGTACAGGGCGTCGGTGGTTTTAACGATTTCCCGGGTGGCTTTGGCGATCTCAACAGCATTTTTGAAGAAATCTTTGGTGGCTTTGGTGGCTTTGGCGGGGGAACCCGCTCGCGCACCCAGGCGCGGCGCGGGGCGGACCTGCGGGCAGATATTACGCTCACCTTTCATGAAGCAGCGTTTGGTGTCGACCGGGAGTTGGACATCCCCCGTCTTGAAATCTGTGACCGCTGCCAGGGTCGTGGCGCTGAGCCGCCCACGAACCCCGTCACCTGTTCGCGCTGCAACGGCGCGGGTGAAATTCAGCAGCGCCAGGTTAGCCCGCTCTTTGGCACAGTGATCACCGCCACGACCTGCCCTAACTGCAACGGAACGGGTGAGGTAATCCCATCGCCTTGCAAGAAGTGCAACGGCCAAAAGCGTGTGCGTGTGACCCGAAAACTCAATGTCAAGATCCCTGCCGGTGTGGATAGTGGCACGCGCATCCGGCTGGCGGGGGAGGGGGAGGCCGGCCAGTTTGGCGGCCCGCCGGGTAACCTCTATGTGATTGTCAATGTTGAACCCCACCCCTACTTTGTGCGTGACCAGTTCGACCTTCACTACGAGTTGCCCATCAATGTTGCGCAGGCTGCCCTGGGTGCCACCGTCAAGATCCCGACGCTCGATGAGAGGGAAGAGACGCTCGAGATCCCACCCGGCACGCAGACGGGCCGTTCGTTTACCAAGCGCGGGTTGGGTATCCCTCGTCTCCAACGCAGTGGCCGCGGGGATATGATTATCACTGTGCGGGTTGTCACCCCGACCAATCTGACCGTCGAGCAAAAAGAGCTTTTTCGCCAACTGGCAAAGACCTTTGGCGATGGCACAAGCGAACACCCAAAGGGCTTTTTCGACCGTATTTTTGGAACGTAAAGGTTTGGCAAAAATCTAAAAATTCTGTAAATCTCGCAAATCGTATTCTAAAAGGAAACATCATGGCAACAACTTCTGATCTGCAGCGCGGCATGCTCATTATGTACAATGGTTCCATTCACCGCGTGGTCGAGTACGAACATATCAGCCCGGGCAACTGGCGCGCCTTTGTGCGCTTGCGGCTGAAGAATTTCAAGACCGGCAAAGTGATCGAAGACCGTGTCCGCGCAGGTTCAGACATCGAAATTGTCAACACCCAAACGCGCTCGGCCCAGTACCTCTACAAAGATGGCGACATGTACCACTTTATGGACAACGAAAATTTTGACCAGATTGCGCTCTCTGAGGGGGTGGCCGGTGACCGCATGACCTTTATCAAAGAAAATGACACCGTCGACCTGCTCCTACTGGAAAACGGTCAGGTGCTTGATGTCGAGCCGCCCACCTTTGCCATCCTCGAAGTGACCGAGGCCGAGGTAGCGGTGCGGGGCGATACGGCCAACAATGTCCAGAAGAACGTAACCGTGGAAACTGGTGCTACGGTCAAGGTGCCCGCCTTTGTCAATCAGGGCGATAAAATTCGCGTCGACACGCGCACCGGTGAGTATGTAGACCGCGCATAGCTAACTGCAACAACAGGAACACGGAGAGCACAGAGATGGTACGGAGCACGCGGAGAGAGAAAGAGAGCGGTGTCTCTGTGCTCTGGTATGATGGATACACAGCGCCGCACTCTGTGTATCTCTGTGTCTGCTCCGTGTTCTCTGTGTCGCTTTATTGAATAGGATGAAACGGCGATGGCTGCCGATGAACTGATTGAGATCGCCGTCGATGTGGACCCCGAAGCCGCTGAAGTTGTGAGTGAACTCTTCAATCGCTACAATGGCGGTGGCTACGAAGAAGACAGCGTGGCCGGTGAGGCGGGCGGTGGCGGCGCAGTAGTCGAAGCCACCGGGCTCGATGATGATTACCAGCCTATCCCCGGCAAATATCGGCTTGTGGTAAAGACCTATCTCAAACCCGGCCCGCGCGGGGAGGCGATTCGTCGCCAGATCGA
Source organism: Chloroflexota bacterium (assembly GCA_003577005.1). Next base: position 32,964 of record QEUW01000002.1, read on the forward strand.
AGAGGGCTTGTGGCGGCTCAGTCTTCTCTATCCCCTCCCCGAACCCCAAGTGCGTATCTTGCAAGAGGAAGATTGGGCGCATGCTTGGAAGAAATTCTACAAACCCCTACGGATCGGTCGGCGCGTAGTGCTCAAACCAAGCTGGGAAAGCTTCCCCGCTAGCGCCGACGACGTGGTCATCGAGTTGGACCCCGGTATGGCCTTTGGCACCGGTCTGCACCCCAGTACGCGCCTCTGTATTGCCGCGCTGGAAGAGGTGATGCGGGCGGATGATCGTGTCCTTGACCTGGGCACCGGTAGCGGTGTGCTGGCGCTGGTGGCCGCCAAACTAGGTGCGGGTTCGATCCTTGCGACCGATATCGATACGCTGGCGGTGCGGGTTGCAATCGAAAACGCGCAGTTGAACGGTCTGACGGTTAGTGAGCGTTTGCAGATCAAACACGGCAGCGTCCCCTCTGAAATGGCCGGTCATTTTCAGGTCATCGTCGCCAATATCCTGGCCGAAGTGTTGGTGAAGTTATTCGATGGCGAATACGGCGACCCGCCGCTAGCTGAACCGCTGGCGCCAAACGGCCATCTGATTCTCTCGGGTATCCTCAATGAACGCGCCCCGCTTGTTGTCGACGCTGCTGCCCGTCATGGTCTCCAACTGGTAGACCGGAAAGAAGAGGGGGATTGGGTGGCGTTGGTTGTGCAGAAGTAAAGGCTATGCAGCGATTTTTCGTGCTCGACACTGCGATGAGCACCGGTCAGACGGTCGATCTGACCCCATTGGCGCATCAGTTGCACACCGTTTTACGCCTTTCGAGTGGCAGCGAGATCATCCTGCTAGATGGTGCCGGCTCTGAATTTATCACTCGGCTGGAGCGGGTCGAACGCAGGGCGGCAACCGGGCGGGTGTTGGTGCAGCGGCCGGTGATTGCTGAGCCACATGTGCAACTTACCCTCTACCAGTGCAGCCTCAAGGCAGATAAGTTTGAGTGGGTGCTACAAAAGGGAACTGAACTGGGCGTGAGTTGTTTTGTCCCGGTGCTGAGCGAACGCAGTATTGTGCGCCCGGCTGGCCCGTTGTTGAACAAGTATGGTCGCTGGCGCGCTATCCTGCGTGAAGGAGCGGAACAGTGTGGCGCCGGGCGAATTCCGACGCTTGCGGCCCCCCTTTCCTGGGAGCAGGCTATCCGCCAGGCGCAAGGGTTACGATTTCTGGCGTGGGAGGGGGCAACTGCAACTCGAACCCCTGGATTGGGTGAACGACTGGCGCAGCAAATTGTGCCCCAGCTGTCCCGTGTGAATCTTTTGATTGGCCCGGAGGGTGGGGTAAGCCATGCTGAAGCTATCGCAGCACAAGCCGAGGGCTGGCAGGTCGTGTCGCTGGGCCGGCGGGTCTTGCGGGCAGAGACAGCGGCGATTGCTGCTGTTACCATCGTCTTGGAGCGAATGGGGAGTCTGGGGCCATCTGGTGTAGCCTCTGACCTGTAGGGCTGCCTACAGTCCTGGCAATTTGACAGATGTAGACTATCAGACGTATAATGCACTATAAAAAATATAGTGTGGCTCGAACGAATGTAGGTGCCGAGTCCGAACTTTGAGGAGAGAATTCATGGCGACTCAGTCGTATACCAACGGCGCCCAGAGCAATGGCGCAGGCCAGTCTGTCGAGAATGTGATCATTGTGGGCAGTGGCCCGGCCGGTTTTACCGCCGGCCTCTACGCCGCCCGCGCCAACCTCAACCCACTGCTGATTACAGGTAACGAGTACGGCGGCCAGGTAAGCCTGACGTACGAAGTGGAAAATTACCCCGGCTTCCCCGAAAGCCTCAGCGGCCCGGAGCTAGTGGAAAAGATGAAGGCGCAGGCAGAAAAGTTTGGCACGCGCGTGGAATTCGACTACGTCACGGAGATCGTTACAGACCGCCACCCCTACCTGGTGCGTACTGCGGACGGCAAAGAGTATGCGACCAAGGCGGTAATCCTCGCCACGGGGGCCAGCCCTCGCTATCTCGAGGTGCCGGGTGAAAAAGAGTTGACCGGCAAGGGCGTGAGCTACTGCGCCACATGCGATGGCTTCTTTTTCCGTGGCAAAGATGTAATCGTGGTGGGGGGTGGCGACAGCGCTGCCGAAGAGGCGGTATTTTTGACCAAATTTGCCCGGCGCGTCCGCCTGGTGCACCGCCGTGATGAATTGCGCGCCAGCAAGATCTTGCAGCAGCGCGTCTTTGAGAACGAGAAGATCGAGGTCATCTGGAACACCGTCGTCACCGAGGTGGTGGGCCAGGACGGTAAAGTGGCCGGTGTGGCAACCCGGAACACGGTCACCGGTGAAACAGGCTTTTTGGAGACCGATGGTGTCTTTATCTTTGTCGGCCACCTGCCTAACAACCAGTTGCTCAAAGGCAAATTTGAGCTGGACGCCGATGGGCACCTCATCACTGACCGCTTTATGCGCACCAACATCCCCGGCATCTTTGCTGCTGGTGAGATCATGGATAAGGTCTACAAACAGGTGGCGACCAGCGTGGGGCAAGGTTGCGCTGCGGCTATGCAGGCAACCAAGTTCCTGGAAGAACTAAACGATCACGCCGAATTGAATCTGAAACATGACCCGCGCCAGTTTGGCACCGTGGCAGTGAAAGAGGCCGAGGTACTGGGAACGTGGTAATAGGTTAAGCATCAAGCGATTTGAACAGGGGGATGGAAAGAGCTCTTTCTATCCCCCTGTTTTTTGTTCCCAGTTTTTTGGTCAAGGTGCGATGGAGTTCGTATACAACTCATTGCTTTCTCGCCAGACCTGCAACCTGTGCTACAATCGCGGACATGTCCATCGGGTCCGTACAAGACGCTTCACGCACACCTAGCCTGGCCCGCAGTGCCGGGCTGCTTTCGCTGGGCAGTATCGCTAGCCGGGCCTTTGGGCTGGTGCGCGAGATGGTCATTTCACATTACTTTGGCGCAACCGGCCAGGTCAGCGCCTTTCGCATTGCTGCCCAGGCGCCTACGCTACTCTATGATTTTCTCATCGGCGGAATGTTGAGCGCAGCATTGGTGCCGGTGCTGAGCGATTATGCCCGGCGAGAGCGCGGCGCCTTTGTGCGGCTGGTACAGGTGCTGATCACGCTCTTTATGGTGGTGCTGGCTGCGCTGACGCTGCTGCTCGAATTGGCGGCGCCGTGGTTGACAGCGCTTCTGGCCGGTGGCTTCCGCACCGAACACCCCGACCTTCTGGCCTTGACGACGTGGCTGATACGGCTGTCGGCGCCAATGGTCTGGTTGCTGGGCGTGGCAGGGGTCTTGGCCGCGGCGCTCTATGCGCAGCATCGTTTTTCCTTCCCGGCGCTCGCCACTGCTATCTACAACCTGGGGATCGTTATTGTTGCCCCCTTGTTGGCGGTCTGGTGGGGCATTATGGCGCTGGTCATCGGTCTGCTGGCGGGTGGAGTGGCACAGCTCCTGCTGCTGGGCTGGGACCTGCGCCGCAGCGGCGTCCCGCTGCTTATCAAGCTGGAGTGGCGCCATCCGGCATTGCGGCGGATTGTAACCCTCTATGCGCCGATCGCGGCCGGTATGGTCGTGGCGCTCTTTCAGGTCGGGCTGGATCGCCGGCTCGCCAGCTCCACGGGAGAGCAGAGCATTGCGTGGATGGCCAATGCCACGACGCTTCAGCAGCTACCCCTGGGGCTGATCAGTGTAGCGATCGCGCTGGCGGCGCTGCCGGGCCTGAGCCGGTTCTATGCCGCCCACGATGAGGAGAACTTCCGCCAGACACTGGCGCGGGGCCTGCGTATGATCCTTGTGCTCATCCTGCCGGCGGCGATAGGGCTCTGGCTGCTGGGTGAACCGGTGATCCGTCTCGTCTTCGAGCACGGCGCCTTTACCCCCGACGACACGGTTGCCGTCGCCCGTGCGCTCGACATCTATGTGGTGGGCATGCTCTTTGCTGCGCTCGATTTCCCGCTCAACTATGCATTTTACGCCCGGAACAATACCCTGATACCGGCGCTAGTGGGCGTCTTGAGCGTAGGCGTCTATGTCGTTTTTGCGCTGGCGCTAGTTGGGCCGCTGAGTTACTTGGGGCTTGTCTGGGCGGACACGGCGAAACAGGCAAGCCATGCCGTCGTCATTTTTGTCTTCTTGTATTCCCAACTGGGCCGTATGGGGAGTGAAGGTCTGCGCAGGGTCGTTCCTATCATGGTGGCCGGCATTGTCATGGCAGGGGGTATCGAGCTGGTGAACTACTCGATAGGCGGCTGGCTATCCGGGGGGCGGTTCGGCGATTTTATTTACCTGCTTCTGGCTGGTGCGGTGGGAGGCGGCGCCTACTGCCTCATGTTGCTCTGGCTTGACATCCCAGAGATGCGAGCCATCGCCAGGCTCGCGTGGCGCCGGTAGAGTCTGGATAGTTGTCGGTTCTGAATTCTTTAGACGTGAACGGCGTTACCGCTTGCTCCATGTTTCAGCATTATGTCTAGAGGCAGTATAATAAAGGAAAGCTGGACGCTCAACCTTGTTTATTGCAACGGCAGCGCCAGGTCTTGGTGAACAAAAATTGACGATCAAAAAAGGAAAAGAAATATGGCGACCGAACGAAAACGCAGCCGCGCACGCCGGAGTGCCAGCGCTGGGCAGCCGCGCAGCTACAGTGAATTGTATAAATCGTCGTCAGCCGCCCCGCCGGCGACCGGCCAGCCTGCGAGTGCGGTTGCTCCCAAGACCGTTCAAACGGTGGACTGGGTGGGCGAGTACGGCTATGTCATCACCGACCTGCGCCGCCTGCTGATCGTCAGCGCAGTGCTGTTTGGCCTAATTATTCTGGCAGGGTTTCTTTTCTGAGTGATCGGGATATTGGCGGTAAGTTGGCGGCTGCTTCTTTCTGTTCAACCGGTTGGAGTATCAACCAACCCCCTGCGTGGAGCAACCAGCAGAGCCAAAAATTGCGGGTATACAAGAAGAGAATCGTCGTGGCGATGAGGATGATCAGCTTGGCCAGGCGCTGTTGGCCACTGATCGGAAAGATGAGTAGTTCAACTGCTGCGATGGTCGTGGCCAACCAGACTGCCGTATAGGCGGGGTAGGTAAGCGTGGCCGGCAGTGCCAGCAGTAGCTCCCACAGCCCGCCGCGCAGAAATGCCCAGTGAAACTCTTCTGCCCCGCTGAACAGCAATGCGGATCCGTAAGGTGTTAGCCGCATTCGACCGGGCGGACGGGTCGGCTTCGGCAGAACATCGGGATAGTCGGCAGTCAAGACCGTTGTTGCCCGCACGATGAGCAGAGCGGCCAGCACCACAAAGATGATGCCAATGCCCAGGCTCAAGCTAACCAGCCAGTCGATGTTGCTCAAGCCTAACAGCCGTGGAGAAAGCGCCCCGCTGATTAGCCCAAGATAGGGCACCAACAACCAGCGGGCAACCCGAGCGTAGCGGCGATTCAGGTTGCGAAGGTGACCCCAAAGCAGCAATAAGACGGCGCCGGAAAGCGCACTGACGAGCAGCCAAAGACCAGGCGCTTGCGGATTCAATTGAGAAAGCAGCCAGAGTGTCACGGTCATCAAGAGGTAGTTACACGCGGTGCCCCGGAAAACAACCAACCATGAAAATGCACCCGCAACCCGCTTATTCTACCTTATTTACCCAAAAACAGGTAATGCAGACGCCATATACTGGCGATTCTCCATTGGACCACAATAGACCACAGCTTGGGCTGAGCAGGTTGCTTCTGGCGGATGAAACGAGGGCAAGCCGGCGTAGCTCCGCCTTCCCTCCGGTGGAATCGGGTCTACAGGGTCACACAGTTCGTCTGGTAATGATAGAATGAAGACCCGAACGCTCTTTTTACTGCTAGTGTTGGTGGTGCTGCTCTGGCTTTTCAAGCCTGCCCAGGTTTGGGGGGAAGCCAGACGCATGTGGCGCCAGCGCGAATTGATGTTAAAAGTCCTGGTAGCAATGATCGTTCTCTACCTGCTTTATGGCATGTACGAGCTTTACGAACGAGGCTGGCTGACGTCAGATTAACCGTGCCGAGGCGCTAACGGCAAGCAAGAGTGCGCAGCCTCAACCTGGCCTGGTTAGACGCAGCCCTTGATTCTTATCAGGGACTGTGAGACAGATCCAGTGGCTAATCCACGTGGGGGGGCTGCCGGCAGAAGCGATAGCCGGCACCGTGTACAGTCTGTAGATATTGAGGGTTTGACGGATCGATTTCGATCTTCATCCGTAGGCGGCGCATGGTAACACGCATGAAATTGACGTCAGGTGACGAGTGATAGCCCCAGACTGCCGCCTGGAATTCCTCTTTGGTAATCAACTGATCTGGGTGGTGCATCAAGTAACTCAATAGGCGAAACTCGCTGGGTGTGAGGCTGATGGGTTCACCCCGCACGGTAACTTCACATTTTTCCTCGTGGAGCACAATATCGCCAATGGTGATAATATGGGCAAGATGATCATTGGCGCGCTGATGGACCCGGTCAAGTACGGCGCGCATTCGCGCCCGTAGTTCCTGTAATACGAAAGGTTTTGTCACGTACTGATCGCCGCCCAACTCAAGACCCTTCACCAGATCATCGATGCGCGCACGGGCTGTCAAAAAGATAATCGGCACATCGCTTTTCTTGCGTAGTTCGATACAGACAGAATGCCCACCCATGATCGGCATCTCGACATCGAGGAGGACAAGATCAACTGGATGGGCAGCAAATATATCCAGCGCTTCAACACCATTTCCAGCTGTTATGACCGTATAACCATCGTTTTTTAACGCCAATGTAAGCATACGGCGCAACGCCGCATCATCATCGACTACCAACACGAGGGGCGATGGTTCGGTGGCCTTGTTGGATTGGGGCTGGCCAACATAACGATGACCGGCATCGCCTACGGCGAACCTCCGGGCGCTGCCACTTGTTTGCTGATGCGCGCTTTGGTCCATGTGTTACCTCACACAGATAAATTAAAGGCAATTTGGCAATACCACCGGTTGTGGTGAGCGTACAGAAACTATCTTAGAAGTCGCTTGGTACGAAGTCAACGCTTTTCGTCTTACAATTTGCTGAAAATATAGCAAGCACGATCACACGATAGGATCTACCGATGCCAAACGCACCCGATATTCCATCACTCGAAGAGATTCGCGCTGCTCACACCCGTCTCGCACCCTATCTGGTCGAGACGCCGGTGTGGTGGTGGCAGGGGCGTGACCCCGAAGAATTGTTCGGAGAAAAGACACAGATCTTTCTCAAGCTCGAACTATTTCAGTTCACCGGCTCCTTCAAGCCACGCGGCGCGCTCAATGTGATGCTCGGTCTAGATCAGACTGCACTTGCTCGCGGGGTGACCGCAGTGAGCGCAGGCAACCATGCCATCGCGGTGGCCTATGCAGCGCAGTTGCTTGGCGCTACAGCCAAGGTGGTTATGCCCAAGACGGCAAACCCCGCACGCGTCGCGCGTTGCCGCACCTATGGTGCCGAAGTAGTGCTGGTTGAAGATGTACAGGCCGCCTTTGCACAGGTGGAAGAGATTCAAGCGACGGAAGGCCGTTTCTTTGTCCATCCCTTCGAAGGGCGGCCCACGATCCTGGGCACGGCGACGGTGGGGCTAGAGTTTGCGACTCAGGTGCCTGAGCTCGATGCGGTGATTATTCCCATTGGCGGCGGCGGGTTGTGCGCCGGTATGGCCACCGCCATCAAACAGCTTCAGCCACGCTGCCAGGTTTATGGCGTCGAGCCGGTTGGGGCCGCCGCCATGCAGCGTAGCTTTGCGATGGGATCACCTCAGCGAATCGAGCGCGTGCAGACCATAGCCGACAGTCTAGGCGCGCCTATGACGCTACCCTACAGCTTTGCCCTTTGCCGGCATTTTGTGGATGACCTGGTATTAGTCAGCGATGATCAAATGCGCCAGGCCATGGCGTTGCTGTTTCGTTCTATGAAACTGGCGGTGGAACCGGCGGGCGCAGCGGCCACTGCTGCCCTCTGTGGGCCCTTGCGTGATCGGCTGCGCAACCAGCGAGTGGGCATCATTGTCTGTGGTGCCAATATCGACCTTGGTACGTTTTCTGGTCTGTTAGAGGGATTGGCGTAGGTGGCTCCTGGCTAGGAGGGTTTGCATGGCTACCCCTATACGAAGGAAACAGGACACGGGGAGAAAAAATAAAAGCTCCGCATCTATGGCGGAGCTTGTGAGCCGCTGATCGGGCTTGAACCGATGACCTGTGCTTTACGAGAGCACCGCTCTACCTGCTGAGCTACAGCGGCAATCGTTGTCGTTAGTATAACATAAAGACATGCTATCAATCAAGTTTTGCAAGCCTGTGGTAATGCGAAGCAAAGTCCAGAGCAACGCTTGCGAAACAGCCAGCTTCTACAGTTGGCTTCTCGTCCCCTGCTGCCCGCTCACCCGCCAAACTGACTGAGCGCCAGCCGCAATCTCTCTTCGACACCGACCACATCTTTAGGCAGCTTCTGAACCGCTCGTTGCGCTTCTACCACACTGTAGCCAAGCGCAGTGAGCGCCTCGATCACTTCGCTATCGGTATCGGTCACCTGGGCGAGTGCAGCCAGCCCTTCGGCCCCCGGCTGTATCTTGTCCTTCAATTCCAGTACTATCTTTTGTGCAGTGCGTTTGCCAATACCAGGCACGCGGGCAACGATGCCAGGTTCATCATTGGCCAGGGCGAGGCGCAGTGCGTCGGGTGTCAATACGCTCAAGGTAGCCAGGGCGACTTTAGGGCCGATGCCGCTCACGCCGAGAAGCAATTCGAACATAAAGAGCTCGTCGTCGGTGGCAAACCCATAGAGCGATAACAGATCCTCGCGTACGTGGAGGTGCGTATGAAGGAGGGCCACTTCCCCTGGGCGAAACTGCGCCGCGGTTGGCTCTGGGACAAAGACACGCAACCCAATACCACCTGCCGCGCCCCCGACATCCAACACAAGATGATCTTTACCGCTTGCCAACACTGCACCACGCACCAGGCGAATCATAGGGGTGCCAGCCTGCTTTCTAGTCAAAAAATAGAACGCTTCGGGGTAGCTACCGCTGTCTGCGCCGATAATCGAACATGGGGCAAGGGCGGATTCCCCCTGAGAGCCCCAGCATCACGGCTCGATGAGTTCAGTCCTACTCCCAACTATACCACGAGCGGCAAAAATGACCAAGCAAACGGGTCATTTTTGCCGCTCGTGGCACTATATAAAATTAGATAGAGAGAATAAACAGAATAAGCAGCTTTGCTAGAGCCGATTGCCAGCGCAACGATTATGAGAGAACAAGTTTGCGCACCTTTTGGGGCATGCCATGTTGTGCGCCCTGGGTATTGAACTTATAGCCGGTGCCGCGTACCGTTAACAGGTACGTTGGAGCAGAGGGATTCTCCTCAATCTTTTCGCGTAGCCGGCGGATTGCAACCTCCACCAGATTCGTGTCTCCCACCAGATCATACCCCCACACAGACTGGAAGAGTTCAATCTTGCTCACCGGCTTGTCCGGTATCCGCATCAAATAGCGAAGGAGCTGAAACTCTATGGGGGTCAGATGCACCAATTCACCCCGCACCCGTACCTCATGTGCCTCGCTATCCAAAACAATATCGTCACACGAAAGGATGTGAAAGTCAGGCCGTTCTTTTAGCCAGGCTACTCGACGCAGAATTGCCTGAATGCGCACCTCTACTTCGCGAAATTGAAATGGCTTAGAGATGTAATCATCGGCGCCCAGGCTAAAGCCGTAGACCAGGTCATCGGGCCGGCTGAGCGCTGAGAGCATGATGATAGGCACATCGCTCCGTTTGCGCAGATCCGCACAAAGCATGTAGCCATCCATATCAGGCATGAGGATGTCCAGTAAGACCAAATCAATCGAGAGCCGTTGAAATAATTCCATTGCTTCGACGCCGTTACAGGCCGTATGAACGGTGTACCCGGCCTTTTGTAGCGAAATCCGTAACAAATTTCGTAAAGGTTCCTCATCATCGACTACGAGGATGTTTGTTTCCTTTGGCGTCTTGACCTTTTGATCAGCGCGTGGTGGCATAGGAAAAGCCACTCCATTGTTGCGATGGGTGATACGTTGGGTCAACAGGGTGTGGTTGGGCATAATTTCGTTCCATTCTTACACTAGATTCGCCTCGCCCCAGCGCGGAGTGTGGGGACGAAATGGCACCGCTAGATTGACTTTACCTGATCGGGCCGGTAGCTTTCTTGTTTGATCTAAACTATCCACCAACATATTTCATACGACTGCTCGTCTACTCGACTACGCTTTGAAATGTTTCTTACACTGTATATATCGCCTCAACGCGCAAAATCCTTCGCGGCGCTTTCCACGAATTTAATATTTCTATTCAAACTTCTCGGGCGATGTATTACAGTGATTCGGGCGATATGCACTGGGATACACTGGAGGATACAGACGCAGACGCCTGGCTTAGCCAGTTGCACCGACAGGCGAACAGGGTGTAACTGACACTGGCCTTACGAAAAACCAACCTGAAGTACTATGAAAAAGGAGCGATTTGGCTACGTATAGTTAGGAAGTGTACATTGAAGATGGCAGAGGGCGACAGCAACACCATCAGCAGCGTCATCTGGCTTTGGTAGAGTGGGGAGATGAAGCAGGCGTTGGACCATCTCTTGCACTTGTCGTTTTTCAGCGTTACCGTAACCGGTAATCGCCTGCTTGACCTCAGCCGGAGTGTATTCAGCAAGAGGAATGCGATGCTGGGCAGTGGCGAGCAAGAGCACGCCCCGTGCCTGCCCCACTGTGATCGCGGTGGTTACATTGCGACCAAAGAAAAGCTTTTCGATCGCAACTTGATCGGGCCGGAACTCAGCAAGCAGGGCGACAAAATCCTCGTAGAGCTCTTTGAGGCGCGCTGGCATCCGTTCCTGCGCCGCCGTGCGGATGACACCGCAAGCCAGCAATTCAAATTCGCCGGCTGCGGTTTGCCCGACTACCCCATAGCCTGTGATCGCTGTACCAGGGTCGATGCCCACAACGACCCGTTCGAGCGGGCTGGTGGTGGTGGACCCCATCCACGCCGAAGATTGCATATTCGATCAGGCAAACTGCGCTACGACAGCGTCAGTTAGCTCTAAATTATGATAGACTTGGTTGACATCGTCCAACTCTTCCAGGCTCTCCACCAGGTTGAGCACTGTCGTAGCCGCATCGCTGTCCAACTCGACGGTGGTATTAGGCTTCATCAGGAGGGTGCTCTCGGTGGGTGTGAAGCCGCTTTCCAACAGCGCCTGGTTTACCGCGGCAAAGTCTGCGCGGTCGGTGTAGACTTCCACCACATCATCGCTGACCACGACATCTTCTGCCCCGGCCTCCAGCGCCACCATAAAGAGTTCATCGGGGTCCAGATCGATCTCTTCGCCCTCATCATCAATGCGGTTGAAGAGCAGATAGCCTTTGGGCGAGAATTGCCAGGCCACCGAACCCGGTTCACCCAAATTGCCATTGCCGCGCGTAAAAGCCCGGCGCACTTCAGAGATCGTACGGTTGCGGTTGTCGGTAATACACTCCACCAGGATCGCCACGCCGTGCGGGCCATAGCCTTCGTATATCACCTCTTCAAACTCAGCGCTGTCCTTTTCCAGGCCGGCGCCCCGGCGAATGGCGCGATCGATATTCTCTTTCGGCATGTTGGCGGCTTTGGCCTTATCCACCGCCAGGCGGAGGGCAAAATTTGCGTCCGGGTCCGCCCCCCCACGCGCAGCCACCTGAATTTCACGCGCCAGCCGAGTAAATACTTTGCCACGCGCCGCATCAGCGGCGCCCTTCTTCCGTTTGATAGTCGACCATTTTGAATGTCCTGACATGGGCAACTCCTTGAATTTTGGAATGCGAGATACGGGATACGGGCAGCGGCTGCATCCTATATCCCGTATCCCGTACTCTTCTACCGATTCCCCTCGTTTGCTGCCCACATTATATCTGTTTCTGTACCTTGGGCAATTTTGGACAGCACATGGGCGGCGACGGCACCGTTCTCTGAGGAGAAACGGCGGCTCGCCGCCGCCTGGACAAAGGCCACAAAGAGAGGATGTGGCCGGTTGGGGCGGCTCTTGAATTCGGGGTGGAACTGGCTGCCTACCATAAAGGGATGGTTGCGCAGTTCAGAAATCTCCACCAGACGCCCGTCTGGTGAGAGACCGCTAAAGACCAGCCCGTTGTTTTCCATAATGGCGCGGTAGTGGTTATTGAACTCAAAGCGATGGCGGTGGCGCTCCTGGACAACGGGGCCGCAGCCCTGGTTTGCATAGGCGTTAGCTGCCCGTGTCCCTGGCTGTAACTGGCAAGGGTAGACTCCCAGCCGCATGGTGCCACCCATGTCGGCAATGTCACGCTGGTCGGGCATGAGGTCGATCACCGGGTATTCGGTGCTAATGTCAAATTCGGTGCTATTGGGTTCATCGTTTTGATAGATATGGCGGGCAAGCTCAATGCACATCACCTGCATCCCTAAACAGAGACCCAAATAGGGAACATGCTGCTGGCGGGCAAAACGCGCGGCGACGATCTTGCCCTCGATCCCGCGATAGCCAAAACCACCCGGCACGACAATCCCATCCACAGCCGCCAGTGGCGTTGGATCCTGACTTTTCTCTAGCTCTTCAGAACTGACCCAATGGATGTCGATGTCATAGCCGACTGCCAACCCGGCGTGGATCAGTGCCTCCTTAACACTCAGATAGGCATCTTCTAACTCGATATACTTGCCCACCAGACCAATGTGCAACACCGGTTTTTCGCGCCGCATCTCCTTCACCAGCTCATGCCAGTCCGCCAACCCTTCCGTTGGGTCACAGCGCACGGCTAGGTTGAGTTGGTTCACCAGCCAGTTGCCCAAACCGGCTGCCTCCAGATCGAGCGGCACTCCATAGATAGCGTCGGTGGTAACCAGCGGGATGACGGCCTCTTTTTCCACATCACAGAAGAGCGCAGTTTTGCTCAGCAGATCTTCGTCCACTGAGTAATCGCTGCGCAGGACGATCACATCAGGGTGGATGCCGATGCTGCGCAACTCGCGCACACTGTGTTGGGTTGGTTTGGTCTTCAACTCTTTGCTGGCTGCCAGGTAGGGGAGCCAGGTGACATGAATATAGAGGGTGTTGCCGCGGCCAATGTCTTTGCGCATCTGGCGGATCGCTTCGAGAAACGGAAGCCCTTCGATGTCGCCGACCGTACCCCCGATCTCGACGATGACGACATCGGCCTGAGATTCTCGCGCAGCCAGACCGATGCGCCGTTTAATCTCGTTGGTGACATGAGGGACCACCTGGATCGTACCACCCAAGTAATCGCCGCGACGTTCCTGGCTGATGACAAAGTTGTAGATTTGCCCGCTGGTGACATTACATACTTTGCTCAAATTGACATCGGTAAAGCGTTCATAGTGGCCAAGGTCGAGATCGGTTTCGGCGCCGTCTTCGGTGACAAAGACTTCTCCGTGCTGATAGGGTGACATGGTGCCGGGATCGACATTGAGGTATGGGTCAAGCTTCATGGTCGCTACACTGACGCCGCGCGCCTTGAGGATGCGGCCAATGGAGGCTACCGTCACCCCTTTGCCCAGGCCCGACAGTACGCCGCCGGTGACAAAGATATATTTGGTCATAATCTCCCCGTTTTCACTTCTTGCAGACATGCGATTTCTCCGTGCAATTATACCATTGGAATGCAACAGCCTGTTGCCGTCGCCCCGGAATTCTCACTTTGACCGCGGCCCGGCCGGCCAAGCAGGCCGCCACAGATTTTGGGGTGCAACCGGTGCGATGCACTTTTCGACGAAGGCAGCCTCCCAGGTGCATCGCACGCTGCGCGTGTAACACACCAAGGCGGCAACTCTCCTTTTCAAACAGCTTCTGAGAATAGACCCGGCTCCAGCACAAGATGTTGGATTGCTGCCAAAGTCGCCCTGGCCCTGTAATGCCAGAGCGAGTAAATGAGAGCGCCCCCTGTTCTTCATTCCAGATGAAGAAACAGGGGGCGCTAGTAAAGATTTGCTTTAGTAGCGGCGTTTCCTACGCCGATCACGCCAACGCCAGTAAAACCATATTTTCGCAGTCGACCAACCAAATAGCTTTTTGCGCAATCTTATGCTCACTTCTCCCATGATACGGTGATTGATGCGAGCTACCATATCGGGAGGCAGCGACTGCAGCGGCAGATAGTGCGTAAAGAGAGCCTGCACCTCTTGTTCGCTGAGAGATGCGTTGTGGTTCAGTTCAGACATCACGAACACGGGCATTGTCTAGCGCCTTACGCAATTCCAATCGGGCGCGGCTGAGCAGCGACTCCGTACTTTTGTAAGACACCCCCAACACCTTTGCGATCTCATCTACCCCGAGGCCGACGTGATAACGCATCAACAATACTTGTAAATGGTTGGGACGAAGCTTCTGCAAAATCTCCTGAAACTCCATACTATCACTGCTCAGACTGGCATCCATGAGTGTCTCCGGCAGTTCTGACGTGGTTTGTTGGCGACGCCAGAAGTCGGCAATTTTTCGGTTTGCTAAGGAAAAAAGAAACGTAGTCAAAGTGACATTCCCATCAAACGTTGGAATGGATCGCACTGCTGCCAACAAAGTTTCGCTCAGCACATCCTCGATGTCTTGCGGGCTAGGCAGGCGGTGGCGCAAATAGTTGTAGATCTTGGTCCCATATTCTGTAGTTAAGATGGACCAGGCCTGCTCATCTTGGTTCTTTAATTGCCGGAGGAACTCCGCCTCGGAGCGAATCTTGGTCTCAATCGATTCCAAGATAGCCTCCTACTCGTATTAATCGTAAAAACGGCGCTAATCCTTCGTGCCAACAGTGCTGCCTGTTGGTATAATGCCTGCAGTAGCCTGCTGCACACCGCGCAGCGCACCAGTGCATGGGGGAACCGCTGATTCTTGCCTTACACCCGGCCGTTCTACCTACGGCAGAGAAGCGGGGCTTTTTCCAGCGATGAGCCAACTGCACAAGCCTCGCTTCTCCGCCTCTTGAACCATGTTTGGCAATCGTGGCCTTACACCCAATATAATTGAACCGGGTGAAAGCTGGCAGAGTAACCATAAAATTATATCACTATTGAGTCTACCTGTCTATCCAGTGCAAAGCTGGCGGGTGCAGCCAATGAGGCAAAAAGGCATCGTGTCCTGTTATGGTTTGCTCGAAAATTTGGCGGCACCCGTTGTCTCGGTTTGGGCTAATTCATGTAATGCCTCGATATATGCATGAGAAAAACCGGCCCACGCAGGGGCACGAGCGCAAAACAGACAGCCTCTACCGTACAACGTACCGGGCGCTGGAAAGACAGATTGGTTGCTGATTCGGTTGTTATGGGTCGTTTGCCGGGAGTCGCCGCTCAAATGACACCCCTGCGCTGTACTAGCGAATTTGGAGGTTCAATTCAGTAGCCCACAATCCGGCCTGAACAACCTGGGCCGGGGTTGAGCACCGTATTGACGGTGCCGCGCACCGGATTGTAACACAGAGTGGCTGTGCCCGCCCATTCTTCTTCGGTCTGTACACCAACGATTCTATGACGATGCAACGTAGCCCATCCTTTCCTTGCCGTCAAACATGGCTCGAGATCGACCGCACCGCGCTGGCTGCCAATGTAGCCCAGGTCCGCCAGCGTATTGGTCTTCGGCGCCAGCTACTGGCTGTTGTCAAAGCCAATGCGTACGGTCACGGCGCACCTGGTGTAGCCGCAACTTTGCTCCAAGCAGGCGCGGATCGTCTGGCCGTGGCAACCCTCTCTGAAGCCATCGATCTGCGTGATGCAGGGATTGAGGCGCCGATTCTCGTGTTAGGGTACACGCCCCCCTGGCTGGCGGCCGAGGCCGTCTCCTATCGTATCACCACGACGATCTTTGACCACGAGATGGCGCGTGCCCTGGCTGCTGCCGCCGCCGCTGTTCGTATATCAGCCGTGGTTCATATCAAAGTCAACACCGGCATGAACCGGCTCGGCTTGCGGCCGGAAGCAGTTCTACCCTTTTTAACGCAACTGGCCGCCGAACGGATGGTACGGGTTGAAGGGATTTTTACACATTTTGCCACCGCTGATCTTGCCGACAAGCACTTTGCCTTACAACAGTATGAACACTTTGAGGCTTTGTTAGCGCAATTAGCAGGTGCTGGCCTGCGCCCGCCACTGGCCCACGCGGCTAATTCGGCTGCTGTCCTCAGCATGCCTGCTACCTATCTGGACATGGTGCGCTGTGGCATTGCCCTCTATGGCCTCCACCCTGATGCAGACGAGACGCGTCTTTCTCCCGAATTTCGTCCGGCGCTGACGTGGAAGGCGCAGATCGCACACACCATCGACCTGAGGCCGGGCGAAAGTGTGAGTTATGGGCAAGAATTTGTCGCCACACAACCTATGACGGTGGCTGTGCTGCCCGTCGGTTACGCCGACGGCTTTCCACGGCGACCCTATCATTGGGGGCATGTCCTGATCCACGGCCAGCACGCACCGATCCTGGGGCGGGTCTGTATGGATCAGACGATTGTGGACGTGACAGCAATTCGCTCGGCGAAGGGGCCGGTGCGTCAGGGCGATGAAGCTGTGTTGATCGGTCGCCAGGGAGAGGCCGAACTCACCGCTGAAGAAGTGGCAACTCGGCTCCAGACGAACAACTACGATGTGGTCAGCCGGATCATGGCGCGCGTGCCGCGGCTCTATGTGGGTGAGGCAAAGTCAGAAAAGAAAAGGGATGAAACGGCGGACGCGCTGCCGGTAGCCAGCAAATGCGGGGTAACGGGCAAGGGAACGCTCTTTGCGCCGCATAAAGGGAAACCAGACGGCCAGAATCCACACCAATAAGATCAGCAAGGGCAGCCAGTGCAGCGCCAACAGGCCAAAACCGGCATAGATCAGCAATTCGCCAAAATAGTTGGGGTTACGGCTCAGCGACCAGAAGCCATCCTCGATGAGCTGGCCGGGTCGCAGTTGTAGGGTCACATATTTCTGCATGTCTGCGGCGAAGTGAAAAAACAGACCCAGTGCATAGATACTGATGCAAAAGGCCAGTAGCCAACCTGGCGCCTGGACTCCGCGGGCCATTACCAGCCAGCCGCCTACCCAGTAGAGGGTAAGCCCCCCCCAGGCGCCCAGGATGCCGTACGCCCAACTCACTGGTTGCTCCCACTGGCGGTCGGGGAAGAGCTGGCTCTTGAGCACCCAGAGCGCGCCGTACGTACCGTGTAGTGCTACATAGACCCAGGCAGTCGGGTTTGCCCACTGGTCATAGAACAGCAACAGCAACAGCATTACCGGCCCGGTGACGCCTTTGTGTGTATCAACAAAGAACTTCAACGGTTTCATTGCGTAGGTGATTGAACGATGGATTTGAGACAAAAGGCCCAGGCTATCTATACTGCGCTTGCCGGTCGCTATGGTGAGCCACGCTGGCAAGCCGGCGAAGACCCGGTTGACGCATTGATTGGCACGATCCTAAGCGCCAATACCAATGATGTCAACAGCGGTCGTGCGTTTGACCAGTTGAAGGCTGCCTTTGGCAACGACTGGGAAGCCGTACGCACCGCCCCGCTCGAAGCTATCAAGGTAGCGATCCGGCCGGCCGGCATGTACAACCAAAAGGCGCCGCACATCGTTGCCACGCTGAACAAGTTACACCAGGACCGGGGGGAGTACAGCCTCGATTTTCTGGCTCAAATGCCTGTGGCAGCTGCACTGGCTTATTTGATGAGCTTTCCCGGCGTCGGCCACAAAACAGCCAGTATTGTGCTGCTCTTTTGTTTCAACCAGGCCGCCTTTCCGGTGGATACTCACATCCAGCGGATCAGCCAGCGTTTGGGTATCAGCTCGCGCCGCGCCGGGGCCGAGCAGATCAAACGGATCTGGGAGTCTCTCTTGCCGGCGCAGAGCTACTACCCGCTCCACCTCAATCTTATCCGCCTTGGCCGCGAGATCTGCCGGGCGCAGACGCCGCGCTGTGAACAGTGCCCACTCCAACAGCTGTGCGATTTCTATAAGCAGCGGGGGGCGTGGCGCTGGAATCCCCTTCCGCCCGACCAGGCGCCCCCAGAGTGACCCCATAATTGTGATCCATACTTATGAATGGTGAATGATCGTCCCATTTCACCATTTACCATTCACAATTGTCTAGCTACTGCTGGCTGACCAGCGGCAAGAGCAGATTGTGCGCAGGATTATAAGCGTGATTACTTTTGTGGCTCAACGGCTGCCCATTGCTCTGCCACATGAGTACAGCACCGGTGTTGGCAATGAGCATCCCGTCGCCCGGTGGGAGCGGATCGGTGGCGCCGATCTGGGTGACCAGCACGCGTTGCCCGCTGACGGTCGGCCCTTCATCGGAGATAGCGTAATAGTTATAGACCACCAACGTCCGGTCTGCGCTTACTTCAAACTGGCGCTCGATGCGCGCGTCGCCGGCCAGCTCGTCCACTGCCCAAACCAGACGTCCCTCTTCAGAGAGACCATCCCCACCTGCGAGATAGGTGGCGCCGGCCGGTAGCGCCGCCACGACAGTCAGGCCGGTTATCGGGAAAGCTGTGTTGTTGGTGATCAAGACCGAATAGGTTATCGGCATATCGGGTGTGGCGCTCGTTGGCCCCGCCACATCGATCGAGAGGACACGCGGGATGGCAGGCGGCGGCGGTAGTGGCCGGCGCACCCGGTAGCTCACTACACCGGCCCCATCTGGAGGCACATCCCCCAACTCCCAGCGGATCGTCGAACCGGCGTGTGTCCCAGTATAGGTGTAACTGCCTGAAGCAGATACCTGGATGCTCGCCGGGAGCAATTCCACATGCGCCGGCACCTGGTTAACGATCTCGGCGCTCTCTAAAGTCGTGGCGCCGCGATTGTGATAGATGACCGAATATGTAATCTCGGCACCGGGTGCGATCCAGCGTTGTGGTTCGTGTTGCAGGCGAACGTCGACCAGTTCCGCCGGCTGAGGCGTAGGTGTGGCAGTTGGCGTCGGTGTTGGCGGCTGTGGATAGCTGGAATGGTAGACATTGGCCCAGTAATTGGCGCCTTGTAACCCGCCCATAACATAGACATAGTCGGACCCATTGCGTGTCACGGATACGGCGGCAAAGCGGTTGAGCGATTCGGGTAGATCGGGTTGCGGTGTCCAGGCACCCAGGGTGCCATCAGCATGAATAGGGGCGGCAAAGACAGTGCGATATTCGTTCAAATTGTCGCGCCCACCCAGTACCAAAAGGCGGCCATCGTGGATCACGCTCTCATGATAGAAACTCGTGTTGGGCAGCGCCGTGGTTGGTTGCCAGGGGCCGAGGCTGCCGTCCGGGCCCACAGCGGCGACATAGACAGCGCTCTGAGCGTTACGATTGTCAAAGCCGCCGGTGACATAGATCCGGTTGTTATAGGCGACAGCCGCAAGACGATAGAGCGGGACCGGCAGCGCCGTGGTGGGCGCCCACGGGCCCAGCCCATCGGGTTGAATTGCAGCAGAATAGACCAGATCGAGCGGGTCACGGCCAGTCCAACCGCCGAGGACATAGAGACGGTTCTGCACGATGACCGCCTCCTGAAGATCGACCGCCACCGGATAGGAACTGACCTGGCTAAAGGCGCCCAAGCCGCCGCCGGGGATAAAGGGTGCGCGCCAGACCTCGGCGCGCGTCCGTGTACCGTCCCAGCCGCCGATGACATAGAGGTCCGTATCGTTCGCAGCGACTGCGTGTAGATAGACTGCGAGCGGTAACTCACCGGCAACTGTCCACCCACCCAACGCGCCGTTGTTCAAGATGGGCGCAGCATAGATGGTTCCAACCGGCGCATCGCTGGCGCTCTTGCCAGCGACAAAATAGAGATAGTCGCCCCAGACCACGGCGTTACGATTGGCAAGGGCCTGGGGCAGCGGGGTAGTTGGCGACCATCCATCGATAGGAACGTGGTGCGGCGACGAGAGGACGACAGATGCGAAGCAGGCTATGAATAGGCCGACAACCAGCACTGTCACGCTAGCGGAAAGCGTTTTCGGCACTTTGTTTGGCTGAAATTTTGCATCCATCACTACTCACCTGAAGATTCTCCACTACTTCCTTCCCCTGAGGAACCGCCGTCACGCCCACCAGACGACGAACCCCCGTCGCTGGCGCGATAATAGGTAAACATGTGCGGCTCACCCAACAGGCGCAGCCGTTGATAAGGATTGGTGCGTACCAACAAGATACCCCAATAGTGCGGCCCCGGTTCGAACCGCTCACCCAGCGTGTCATCCAGGGCTGAGAGATTGAGGTTGAGCCGGTAATCTGTGGTCGGCTCCGCCATCCCATAGCCGCTGGTCAAGGGGTCTAGATCTGGCCGCCAGAAGACCAACTCAAACTTTTCACCCTCGGCTGGTATATAGTCGGTCTCCCACTCAAACGTGCGCGTGCCTGTACCGGTTTCACCGTCGCTGGGTATGAGTAGCCGCAAGACCACCGGTACGGATGTCGGTGTGGCCGTCGGCAATGGGATCGGGACATCGACGATAGCCGGCGCCGAAGCGGCATTGATGATGGCGCCATTTACCACAGCGCGCACGGTCACGCGATGCTGCCCTGGCTGGTCCAACGGCGCCGTCGCTGTCCATTGGCCGTTGTTGCGTACAATAGTCGAAGCGACCACCTGATTGTCGACCAGCACCTGAATTGTGCTACCCGGCGCCCCGCGCCCGGTCAAGGCGGCCACGCCGCTATCGGCCTGTGGTGTCACGGCCGCGCCAAGCAAGATCGGAGGCGCTGGCGTCGCCGTTGGCGTTGCTGTCGGGGGTGGTGTGTCGGTAGGTGTGCTGGTGGCCGTCGGCGCCAATGTCGGTGTATGTGTGGCTGTTGGTGTCCGGGTCGGCATGCGGGTCGGCGTACGTGTGGGTGTACGAGTGATGGTGCTTGCGGGTGTATTTGTTACCGTGGGCGCTGCCGTGGCCGTCTGGGTGACGGTGGGCGTCGGTACCGGCGTGTTGGTCGCGCTGGCTGTCGCAGTACTTGTCTCTGTCGACGTAGGCAGTGAAGTCTCCGTATAGGTGGCCGTAGGAACAGGCGTCTCCGTCTGGGTGGCCGTCGGCGGTAGTGTGGCCGTCACGGTCGATGTAGGTAGTGGTGTCTCCGTCTGTGTCGCTGTGGGCGCAGGTGTATCGGTTACGGTGGCTGTGGGCAACGGCGTTTCTGTCTGCGTGGCCGTGGGTGTGGGCGTATCAGTCGGGGTGAGCGATGGCGTCGCTGTGTGAGTGGCGGTAGGCACGGATGTGGCTGTTGCAGTCGGTGTAGGTGGCGGCGTTTCCGTCCGTGTCGCCGTGGGTACAGATGTATCGGTTGCAGTTGGTGTGGGCAGCGAAGTTTCTGTATGAGTGGCCGTGGGTACGGGCGTATCGGTCGCTGTCACAGTCGGTGTAGGTAGCGGTGTCTCCGTCTGTGTCGCTGTGGGTACAGGTGTATCGGTTACGGTGGCTGTGGGCAACGGCGTCACCGTGTGGGTGGCGGTAGGCACGGGCGTCTCTGTTGCGGTATCCGTGGGTACAGGCGTATCAGTCACAGTCGGGGTGGGCAACGGCGTCACCGTGTGGGTGGCGGTAGGCACGGGCGTCTCTGTTGCGGTCGGTGTAGGTAGCGGCGTTTCCGTCTGTGTCGCCGTGGGTGCGGTGGTATCGGTTACCGTTGGCAGCACTACCGGAGGCGCTAACTCAGTATCCGTCAGTGGATCGGCGGGAGCGAGGTCTGTACGCACTTCAGCTGCGGGTTCTACCACCAATGGTGCAGTCTCGGTTGCTGTGGGGGCGGGTGTTTCAGTATCGGTCGGTACAGGCGTGCGAGTGCTGGTTGGTTCGGGGGTATAGGTGTTGGTCGGCGCAGGCGTCTCTGTCGCCGTGGGTACGGGCGTATCAGTATCGACCGGCGTAGGCGTCTCTGTCGCTGTGGGTGGGGGTGTATCGGTATTGGCCAGTGCAGGTGTCTCCGTTATCGTAGGTGGGGGTGTATCGGTATTGGCCGGTGTAGGTGTTTCTGTCGCTGTGGGCGGAGCAACCGTGTCAGCCCCGGACTCGGCTTGGGCAGTGGCCGTTGGTTCCGTTGCGTTGGTTTCGGTGACAGAAGGGTCTTCGGCGGCAAACGCCACGCCGGCTGAGGGGCCGGGTGTTGCAGTGGCCGTTCCGGTATCATCTGCATCTGGTGGAGAGGGTGGGTCATTGCTACTGTTTTGCGCAAGCACAGCAAACTCATTCGCGGCAGGAGTTATCTCGGCGAGCGGAGTGATATTGGCATCAGATTGGCGAGCACGTAGGATAAAGACCAGACCGATCAGAACAACAACCAGTACCAGGGCAAGCCCGGCGAACAGTCTGGTTGTTGGGCGTTCGCTCAGCCTGCCGAGCGATGCCCATAGGGTCGGTTGGGTGGCAGTTGTCACGGTTAAGCTGCCGGCGCCCCACAATTGAGCTTGACGCAGTGCAGCAGAAAATTCGCTCGCGCGGGAGTAGCGCGTATTGGGCTCTTTGGCGAGCGCGTAGCGTAACACGGTTGTAACGCCGGGCGGCAACTGGGCATTGAGCGATTCAAGCGGTGGGGGTGGCCGGACGATAATCTGATTGCGTAGAGTAGAGGTTTGTGGGTCAAAAGGGGGCCGGCCGGCCAACATCGTAAAGGCGATAGCGGCTAGGCTGTAGACGTCGGTGGTCGGGTCGATCGCCGGGCCCTCGTTCAACTGTTCGGGTGCAGTATAGGGCGTAACGGCAGACATGCTGCCCTGTTTCTCTTTATCGGCGGCGACAACCGGCCCAATCAGGCCGAGACCCGCCAATTTGGCCTCACCGGTGGGGGTCAGCCAGATCGAATCGGGTGTCAGGTGGCCGTGGATGAAGCCTTCACGATGGACGTAATCCAGACTCTCGGCAATCTGCTGTACAATCTGGTACGACTGCGCAAGCGAGAGCGGGCCAGCTTGCTGGGCCAGATAGCCGGCCAATGTCATGCCGGCGATTGGCTCGGTCGCTGCATAATAAACCCCGTTGATCTGGTCGGTCTCGCGCACTGTAAGCAGGTGCTTGTGGCGCAAATGCAGGTTAGCCTGTGCGTGATGTAGAAACTGTTGCGCTCTATCAGCTTCGATCTGGCCGGCTGCGGCGACCGTGAACAGGAGGACTGGCTGGCTGATCCGTGTATCAATCGCCCGATAGGTGGCCGCGCTACCCCCCTCATAGAGAACTTCCTCGATTTGAAACGGCCCGATCTGCGTTTGATGTGAGTTCATGTTCTTCTACCTGCTCATCACCTATCCGTCGATCCACTCACTGATGGCATCATCATCGAATGGGGCCCTGTGGTGAGACCAGACAAGCGCTTTGGCCGTGACGAGATCTCAAGATGTTCAAACGTGTTTCTACACGGTGGTTGCTTACTAACCAGAGGTTCAGCGCGGGTAGACTGTCTGGATTCAAACAGGGTACAGAATCACAGAAGTGGTCATGACGGAGGCTACGACAGTGCGTTGAGCAGACTGGTCAAAAGGTGCGCCTTCGGGTTGGTGAACATATCCTACCTGTAAACCAATGATTATGCAACCAGAATGACTTTATCATTCTGTTTATCGTTTGATCTTTTTCGAATCCTTCTTATCTCAATAAACTCGTAGGATTTGAGATGCGAGAAATAAAAAGCACCCACAGGCAGCCATCACCTGTGGGCGTCTGGTACTGATCAATACGAACTAAACAGTTATTGGTTACGCAGCAGCCTGCGCCCGGTTGAGCGCCTGTACCAGCCGGCTCTTGCGGCGGGCAGCGTTGTTCTTGTGGATGACGCCTTTGGAGGCGGCCCGGTCCAACGCACGCAGCGCCTCGCGTACATCTTCCACGGCGCCATCCACATCCGTGGCAATCGCGACGCGTGCTCGCTTGACTGCGGTGCGGGCGCCGCCACGATAGATGCGGTTGCGCGCCATCCGTTTTTGGCTTTGACGGTGGGCCTTTGCGGCCGATTTGGTATTTGCCATTCTTTTTGCTCCTACTTTTCGCCGCAAGGGCGTTCTAGCTACAGGTTGCGTCTCTTATCTCTTTCGCTCTTACTCTAGAGCGATGATTGACCAAAACAAAGCGCAAGAATATAGTATACCCGGTATCCACCGTTTTGTCGAATCTTGTGCCTTGTGGCCAACAATTCTCATGATTCACTTGATCAACGGCAACAGAACCGCCGAACAACGTTCCACCAACCAGTCGTAAAACTCCTCGCTGAGCAGGCTAGAGCCGTGGTCTTCGATAAACTTCATCTGCTCAGGTGAAATATTCACCGGGTTCTTCTCGATGGCATTGGGGAAGGGGTTGGCCGGCGTGCGGTCCACCGGAGCGACAAACTCGACGGTGATAGCGCCATCGTAGCCGATGTCCTTGAGCGTGCGGATGATGGCCGACCAGTTGAGCGCACCCATGCCACAGGCCAGCCGGTTGTTATCGGCCACGTGGAAGTCGTAGAGCCGTTTGCCTGCCTTGCGGATCGAAGCCAGCATATCGGCTTCCTCGATGTTGAGGTGGAAGGCATCCAGACAGACGCCGCACTCCGGGCCGACGGCTTCGGCCAGCGCCAGCGCCTGGTCGGCGCGGCTGATAAAGTAGGTCTCGAAGCGATTGAGCGGTTCGAGCGCCAGTTTGACGCCTGATTTCAAGCCGTGGTCGTAGACTTCTTTCAATCCCTCGACGGCCCATTGCCACTCGTTCTCCGGCGTGGAATCGGGGTTGACCTTGCCGACGGTGCCAGGCACGATGGTGATCTCTTCCCCATCCAGCTCTTTGACCATCGTAATGCAATCTTTGACATACTGGACGGTTCTGGCGCGGGTGGCTTCATCTTTGGAGGGGAAATTGAGGCCGGGGAACATCAGGGTCACCGCACCCCAGCAGCGTAGCCCGTGCTCGTTGAGTAGCGTGCGCACCTCTTTGGTATCGTACTTTTCAGGTTCGCCGCTGATCTCGATGCTCTCGTAGCCATATTTCGCCAGGCGGCGGATCGTCACTTCGAGCGGCTCGGCGCGCATCCAGTTGTGCATGGAAAGATGCATCTTGGTTTCTCCTGGGTTCTGTTTGATTTGCGTTCAATTTAAGACTCTGATTGGGCTGTCGCCTCGCGTTCAACAGCCTCCTCGGCAGAGACGCCCACAAAATGCTCTTCGCCGTAAAGCGTTGCTGCCGGCGTGATGTGGCTCCAGACGATAAAGAAGAGCGTCGAAAAGAGCAGCAGCAAAAAACCGTACTTGTACCCGGCAAAGACCCACGGCTGGAACATCCCAACCACCCCCAGCACAATCCCGCCGATGAGGATGCGCTCTACCCAGTCAAAGGTCTGTTGCGACACGACGCCGCTGAACCGGGCCGACACGCGGCGGATGAAGTAGATAAAGCAGCCCAGCACCACAAGGAAGACCACAATGAAGACCACGGTTTGTAAATTCATCCTGTCTCTCTTGTCACCCGGCTTCTCTGGAAAGATGATGGGTCCAAATCACACGCTATGTTATGTCTAGTCTCTCACCCAAAAATTCTGCCTCTGCGGAGTTCGCACGCCCACGTGCGAACTCCGCGAGTATCAACGGTTACTTGGTCGAGTGCCAGGCCTGATTCTGACCCGTTGCATCGAGAAAGCGCCGATAATCGAGGTCGCCGGTGGAATAGCCCATTTGTGTCAAGATGAGCGCAACTTCGCTGCGGTGCTGGGCGGCGTGATTGGCCTGGTGGAACAACATCTGGCCGCGCGTGTAGGCATTGAGCCGGCCGGCGCTGTCGGTGTAGCGGATCACCTCAGCTAATTCCGCTTTGGTCAGCCCGCCGACGTATTCGTTCATGGCCGCATCGATAGAGCGCCAGACCGCCACCAGTGCGGCCAGATCGGGAAAATCGCCCGCTCTTAACCCTGGCGACGGCGTTTCCAGGCGCACGCGCGCCAGCCATCCGCGCTGTGCGTTCACCAGATGCACCAGGACATCGCGCAACGTGCCAAAGCTTGCGTGCGCTGTGGCGACAAATTGCTCTGGCGTCAGTTGCCGGGCCGTGGCAAAAAGTCGCTCATTGGCCCACGTGTTATAGGCATAGATGCTACAGATCGTTGTCACGTCCATTGGTTAATCTGCCAACAGATTCTTCAAAAAGGTCAGGCCACCTTGCGCCAGTTCATCCTGGCTCGGGGCGAGCGGGCGCCAGATGGCGGCAGCGCGGGCAATGCTTTTCACTTTGTCGGTGAATGACTCGATGACCACCGGCCCGTCGTAGTGAATATCGCGCAGCGCCTCGGCCACTTCTCGCCAGGGGAGATGGCCGAAGCCGGGCGTCCCCCGGTCGTTCTCACAGGCGTGAAAGTGCCTGAGATACGAACCCACCGTACGGATGGCATCGCCCAACGACTTCTCTTCGATATTCATGTGAAAGGTATCGAGCATCAACTGGCAGGCTGGATGATTCACCCGGTCGATGATCTCGACCCCTTGTTCGGCCAGGTTGAGAAAGCTGGTCTCAAAGCGGTTGAGCGGCTCGATACAGAGCGTCACCCCACGCTCGCCGGCATAGTCGGCCAGCCGGCTCAACTGTTGGACGAGCAAATCGACATCGCGGGCGCGCTCAGCCGGTGTCGCCTGCCAGGTGCGGCCAACCGCCGAATAGAGCGGGCCGATCAGATTGCGGGCGCGCATCGTGTGGGCCGCGTCGATACAATGTTCGACAAAGGCGACACCACTGGCGCGCAGCCCCGCATCCGGGTGGATCAGGTCGCGCTCCGGCCCCATGGCGGCGGCGACGCTTACGCCCAGGCCGTGTGCCTGCGCCAGTTCGCCGGCGCGGGCGTAGTCGAAGCCATTGGGCTCCTCGATGGGGAACTCGACCCAGTCAAAGCCCATCCCCACCACTATGGGAACCAGCCGTTCGGCTTCCATTGTGGTTAGCGGGGCCACCCAGACCCAAGTGTTGACGCCGAATCTCATTGAGCCTTACCCTTTCGGTCTATGGGATGAAGACACGACCGACGCCGCGGAAGTTGTCAAGGTCTAGCAGAACCTCGATGATCCGGTTCACACACTCGATGCGATACTGTCTTTCCGCCATCCGATCAACCCGGCCTACTGTAAAGATCGGTAAGGCGCCGACATGGTTTTCATCTCGAATGGTCTGCTCAAGCGAGTCATCGCTATCCATATTGCGATTGCCAGTCAGCAAAAACATCTGTTGGGTCTGAACGAACCGCCACACTATGCGATCAGGGCTTGTTATGGCCAGGTCGACATCGATAAAACGCACCATTTGCAGCGGCAGGTCTATTGGCCAGCCTTCGTCGATAAAAGTAGACCAGAGCAGGGCTGCCTGACCTTCGATGTCATGGTCCACGAGGATCGTGATCATTCCATCCCAAGTTCCGCTTTGCGTGCTTTGAGCTTGGCGTATAGTTTTTCATAGCCAGGCTTAGGCGGCAGCTTTTTGATCTCCTCAAATCGCTCGCGGTTGCGCTCTTCCCAGTAGGCGCGATTCTCCTCGGCCTGTTTGAGCACGAGTTGGTACTCGGCCTCCACATCTGCGCGATGGGCATCGATGTAGACCATCACGCCCTCGATCTGTTCGTCGGTCAGGTCGTGCCAGTGCTGGATCAGCTTGGGCGGCCAGTCGGCTTTCAGATAGTCCATCAGCAGATAGAGCGTGATTCGTGTGCCGGCTACGGTTAGGCCGCGTTCGGTGCGCACGACGAAGGGGTTCTCCGTTGGCTCTATTCTACGCCTAGCTTGTTCATCATCGGTGTCTATCAGCGCCAGACTAGCTGGCGTCTGCCGGTAGATTGGACCCGCCTGTTCGCGTACGGCCCTTACCACTGCCGGGTGAGGCTCTTTTTCCTCGCTGGCCAGCCACTGCTCCAACAATTGTTCTATATTCTGAAGACCGCGGCGACGGGCAAATTGATGCAACTGTGTATAGAGTGAGTCAGAAATAGTCAGCGTTTGGCTCATCGATTTACCGCCTTTCCTCTGTTAACGTGTCAACTCCAGTTGCCGAGCCAAACAACATTCGGCAGTAATGTCTGCACTGCATTGACCAATCGTTCATCTGCCGTAACGAACCGGCAGTTTACACGAAGCCCAAGAGCTACATAGAGCATGTCATAAACCGTACGCCGATGGGTGACAGCGAGATGATAAGCTGTATCCAACAGAGTTGCGGATGGCGTCACAATGATATCCAGATCGAACAAGGCCGCCAAAGCGGCTTCGGCGTCTGCTGCTTCCAGACCTTGTAGGGTCTGTTTTTTCCAAATGATGTTGCCCAACTCGGCACAGAGAAGATCGGGGGCAAGCAGCGACAGCGCCCCAGTCTCATAGGCGGTCAGGAGACGCAATGCCTCGTCAGATAAGGGTTCTGGGACAAACCACTTGATGACAACGCTGCTGTCAACAACGATAGGCTCCATCAACGCTCCCGGTCTGCGCGTATGAGCACCGTGCTATCTGGCATTTGCCCATACTTTTTGCGAAGACGTTCGTGTAAATGCCGTATGCGCTGCACAGCTTTACGGCGACGTACAGTCTCTGCTTCTGTCACCTGCCAAAGCTCCAATAGTTGTTCCACACTCTGGAGACCGCGACGGCGGGCAGACGTATACAATTGTGTATAGAGTGAATCAGAAATGGTCAACGTCTGGCTCATCGATTTTGCCGCCTTTCCTCTACCTTCACGACACGTACCGTAGGCGCATTATACCGCCAACCGGTCGCCCTGTCGATTAAAGAAATGGAGCCGTTCCTGGACGATGTGGAAGCGGATGCTCTCACTGATGCGGTGCTGGGTCATGCCAGAGACGATGCTCAAGAGTGTCTGCCGGCCACTCTTGATGTGCAGGATCGTCTCGACCCCCAGCGGCTCGATGAGCGCAACCTCGCCGGCAAAAGCGCCATCAGCAGCCGGCTGGACATCCTCCGGGCGGATGCCGAGGGTGCAGGTCGGGGGCAGCCCATTGGTAGCTGCACTCAACGGCACGCTGAGCTTGCTGCCAGTCACCCGCACCGCACCGTCTACGGTTTCGGCGTCCAACAGATTGATGCGTGGCGTCCCCACAAGCTGGGCCACAAAGACAGTGGCCGGCCGGTCGTAGATGTCCTGCGGTGTGCCAACCTGGACGATACGGCCCTGGCGCAAGACCGCGATGCGGTCGGCCAGTGTAAGCGCCTCGACCTGGTCGTGGGTTACATAGAGCGTAGTGCTATGTTGTGTCTTCTGGATGTGTTCCAGTTCGATGCGCAGCGCCTCGCGCAGCTTGGCATCCAGATTGGAGAGCGGCTCGTCCATGAGAAAGATGCGTGGGTTGCGTACAATGGCACGCCCAATCGAGACGCGCTGCATTTCGCCGCCAGAGAGATGTGCCGTCTTGCGTTCGAGCAGATGGCTGATACGCAGGATCTCGGCCGCCGCGGTCACCTGCTGTTTGATCTCCGCTTCCGGTGTGCGGCGCAGGGGGGAGCGCAGTGGAAAGGCCAGGTTGTCGTAAACCGACATGGTGGGGTAGAGCGAGTACTGCTGGAAGACAAAGGCAATATCCCGCTCGGCAGGCGACAGCCCATCCACCGCTTCGCCATCAAAGATGACGCTGCCGCTTCCTTGCTTCTCTAACCCGGCGATGATGCGCAGCGTCGTGGTCTTGCCCGCGCCGGTGGGGCCAAGCAGCACAAAAAACTCGCCATCCTCGATCTCAAACGAGACCTCGCGCAAGGCGACGACGTTCTTAAACTGCTTTGTGATCTTTTGCAAAGCTACATTGGCCACTTCATTCTCCAGAAAAACGACAAAAGCGGAATATAGAGAACGCGCAGAAAGCACAGAGAGAAAGCTCTGTGTTCTCTGTGAAAACCCGGTGTCCTCTGTGTTCCGCTTTTTGTTCAACCATTTTGTTGGTCAGACACTGATCGCCATTTCCGTCTTTGGATCAAAAAAGCGCACCATGGCCGGGTCCAGGTCAAAGTTGACCGGTGTGCCGATCTCGTAGGCTGCGGTGCGCCCGGCCCGGACGTGGGCCATCGCCGTGCCTTTTTCACCGTCGAGCGACAGATGTAACAGTGTGTAAGCGCCGTGGAGCGCATCGGCGTACACCTGGGTGCGAATGGCTCCATCCGTGTGCAGTTGGGCTGCCTCCGGGCGAAAACCGAGCACCACCTCTGCGCCGGTCAATTGGTCCGTCAGGGCGTTGCGCCAGGCGTCGGGGAGTGGATACCGGTTCTGGCCCGGCAGTTCGATGACGCCGTTGGCTACGCGGCCGGAGATCAGGTTCATGCCGGGGCTGCCGATAAAACGGGCGACAAAGAGGTTGGTTGGGTCGTAGTAGACCTGGGCCGGTGTTCCCACCTGTTGCACCACGGCGTTGGACATGACGACGATGCGGTCGCTCATGGCCATGGCCTCGATCTGGTCATGGGTCACGTAGACGGTGGTGGCGTGTTGGGCCAGGTGCAGCTTTTTGATCTCGGCGCGCATGGTGGCGCGGAAATCGGCGTCGAGCGCGCCGAGCGGTTCGTCCATCAAAAAGGCGGCAGGCCGGCGTACCAATGCACGCGCCAGCGCCACCCGCTGGCGGTCCCCACCGCTGAGGGATTTGGGGCGCAGCCGCAGCAGGTGCTCGATCTGCAACAGCCGCGCCGTATCGCGTACTCGTTTTTCTACTTCGGTCTTGGGCACACCCTGCGCCTCCAGGGTGAACGACATATTTTGGCGCACGGTCATGTGCGGATAGAGGGCAAAAAATTGGAAGACAAACGCAATGTCCCGGTCGCTGGGGTGGCGCCAGGTGACATCGCGCCCGTCGATGAGGATCTGCCCGCCCGTCACCGCTTCAAGGCCGGAGATCATGCGCAGCGTTGTCGTCTTGCCACAGCCCGAAGGGCCGAGCAGCACCACAAACTCGCCATCCTGGATCGTCAGGTCCATGGGCTGGACAGCGTAGACATCGCCAAACTTTTTTTCCACTTGCCGTAATTCAATTGTAGCCATGCAATTGGTTCACAGAGCGACACAGAGGAGACGCAGAGGGCGCAGAGAGAAAACAGAGACCTGCTCAGCTCGTACGAATCTGCGGATTCCTCCGTTTTTTAACATTTTGACGTTAAAATTGAATAAGAGGCCAATGCGCTTTCCACTATGTTTCAGATACGATAGACTTGCGCTTCATGAATCGGCCCAAACTGATCAATCGCCTTTAGCTCGACGACAACGGCTTGCTCGACCAGTAAATCGATGCGATAAGCCTGTTCGAGGCGTAATGTTTTGTACACTACTGGAAGTGGCACTTGTTGTTCGACCTTTAGACCCAGACGCTCAAGCTCATAAGCCGGGCAAGCTTCGTACGTCGATTCCAGCAGGCCAGGCCCAAGTTGCCGATGAACCTCTATCGCTGCTCCAATAATCTTCTCAGTCAGCCGATTTAACTCGACTTCATCCTTCATGCGCCTGCCCTCTGTAAAGCTCTGAGCTCTCTCTGTGCTCTCCGCGCCTCCTCCGCGCCCTCTGTGAACTACTGTCTAATCGCTCCAAACGTGACCCCGCGCAGGAGATATTTGCGCAGCGCAAAGGTAACGATCACCACGGGGATGAGGAAGCCGAGCGAGCCGGCGGCGATCATGCCCCACTCCATCCCGCCGCGACCGAGGATGGTGGGGATGGTGGGCGGTGCGGTGCGGGCGCGGTCGCTGGTGAGCATGAGGGCAAAGGCATATTCGTTCCAGGCAAAGATGAGCGCAAAGACCGTCGTCGCCGCAATGCCGGTCACAGCCTGGGGCAACACCACCTTGCGGAAGGCCTGGAGCCGGGTGTAGCCATCCACCATGGCCGCCTCTTCGTACTCGCGCGGGATCTCGTCCATAAACCCCTTGAGCAGCCAGACGGTGAGCGATAGGTTAAAGACAGTGTAGAGCAGGATCAACCCCAGGTGCGTATCGTGCAACCCCAGATTACGATACATGATAAAGATGGGGATGGTCACCACCACCGCCGGCAACATGCGCGTGCTGAGGATAAAGAAGAGCAGGTCCGACTCCCCCGGCACCTTGAAGCGGCTAAACGAGTAGGCCGCCAGCAGCCCCAACACCACCGCCAGGATCGTAGACGCCCCGGCAATAATCATCGAGTTGCGCAGCCGGTTGACATACTGGCTCGGCCCGGTGATCTGCTGGCCGCCGGCCAGGGCGATCTGTTCGTACCAGTTGAGCTCGTCGATGCGCTCTTGCATGCGCCGGATGCGCAGCCGGTTGAGCACCGAGCGGTCGGTAAAGAGATAGACAAAACCTTCCAGCGTCGGTGTAAAGAAAACCTTAGGTGGCGCCGAGATGGCGTCAGCGCGCACCTTAAAGGCCGTCGTCGCCATCCAGTAGACGGGGATCAACATGATCAGCGAAACCAACACCGCCAGTGTAACACGCACACCACGCGCAATCCGCGCCCGGCGGCCCACCTTATCGACACGGGTGGAGTAATTGACCACCTCGCGTGGGGCATCTGCACTCATGACAGCCATACAATCTCTTCCTATCGAGGAATCAAAATCTCCTCAAATCTCTACTATCGTCAGGGGATTAGGGAGATTTTGGAGATTATGCTTCGCCGCGCACCTTGTTCAAGTTGCGAATATAGACATTGCTGATGGCGATAATCACCACCAGGATGAGATAGGCCAGTGCGCTGGCGTAGCCTGTCCGCCACTGGCCCTGGAAGGCGATGCGGTAGAGATTGACCGCGACCAGTTCGGTGGCGTCGCCCGGCCCGCCGCCGGTCAAGCCCATAACCAGATCAAAGCTCTTAAAGGCTTCGATGGTGCGAAAGAGAACAGCAATGAGCAGCAGCGGCATCACCTGGGGCAGCGTGATGCGCCAGAACTGGAACCAGGGGCTGGCCCGGTCGATGGCGGCGGCCTCGTACAGATA
>QEUW01000169.1 GCA_003577005.1 Chloroflexota bacterium
ACTTGGTAGGCTGTGATGTTATCGCAAGGCTTCATACCACCCCCTGGGCCGGATAGCAAGCCTATCATGCCTGTCTCGATTATACCAGGGGATGGGGGCATAGACAATCGAGCGGAAAGGGACAAAAGATGGCTTCTTGACCAGGCTGTTGTTGCCCTCTTCCGAGAAGATCCACGGCACCCTGTCTATTCTTATCTACGCTTGTTGAGTTCTTGCTACAGGAAGGCGGCCAAACCTGCAGGTGCCCCCGTTCGCTACAAGGTCACTGCCAGTTCACAAGATAGGGTGCCAGACGGTTCTGCATTTCCAGCAGAACACCTTGCATATCAGGATTGTCAGCCCGGTTATCCCATTGGTGAATATCCGTTTGGATTGCGTACAATTCATGCTGTAGTTCTTCATCATTGAGGACATTGTAAGCAATATAGGTGTACTCATCGGTGTGAATAACCGCGTGGCCATGATAGAATACGAGGGCTGGGCGGTCTGAGATCCCAGGAGAGACAGCCTGTGGATCCCGCATCAGTGTGGTCAGCGATACACCATCCCGTGGGAGATCATCGGTCTGGGTTATGTTGACCAACTCCATTAAAGTAGGAAAAAGGTCAACGCTGTTCACATGGGCGCTTATGCTTGCCTGGCCGTACCCCGGCGCTTTGATGATCAGCGGAATCTCATAGGATTCTCGCCACAAACTGCCCTTTTCGATTTTCAACTTTTGACCAAGATGGTACCCGTGGTCAGACCAGACTACAATGACAGTATCATGGAGATGGCCGGCGCTGTCCAGTGCATTCAGGATACGCCCGATCTGCTCGTCGCCAAAGGTCAGACTGGCATAGTAGGTCTGAACGAGAAAGCGCCAATGAGCCTCATCGGCCAATAATTCTTCATCGACGACTTGTTGTACCGGATGTTCTACATTTAAGTAGCGGCCAGTGGACGGCAAGTCATCCGCATCATTCCACAAAACTTCGGGCAACTGCACATTGTCATAGCGGTCGATCAGACGTCGTGGAACATAACGAGGGACGTGCGGTGAGACCAACCCCACAGCCGCAAAGAACGGCTGGTCCGCCGGTGCTCTACTAAGGAGACGGATGAAATCATCCACAATGGTCCAATCGGCCGTATCCTGCTCGCTGAACGTTTCATCGTTAGCGCCTACCAGATCCTCCAATGCTCCCCAATCTGCCAGTTTGGAAGTGACAGCATAAAGCCTGTGCAGACCGTGGAGTGGAATATTGGTAGCTCGACGCTGCAGATGATCGATCGGGGTCCAGATGTTTTGGTCGAATTCCGGCCACTGCTGGCCATTCAGGTGCATCACTTTGCCGGCGGCAAAGGTGTAATAGCCATTGTCACTGAACGTCCTGAAGAGCGTCTTTACCCGGCTGCCCGCATTTTCCCCATAATGTTGGGTGGCGACCGGACATTCATCCATGTACTGTCGCCACTCAGTCATCACTGTGCCCTTATCATTCACCTCCTCCATGCTGTGGACACAGTTGTTCACCGGCAATAGGCCGGTCGCGAAGGAGACGCGTGATGGGTTGCAGCCGGTTGAGTTGGCGACTGCGTTGGTGAAGACTATTCCTCCGCGAGCAATTCGTTCAAGATTAGGAGTCTGCGCTGGCCCACCATAGATTGATATGTCCTTGTTGGCATCATCGAGCACAATCAGCAAGATATTCGGATGTTGGGGTAGACGGAAGGCATAAACTAGCGGGGAAAAAACCATAAACGCACAACATAGGTTTTGGAGCCCTATGCTCAACAGGCGGCCTGCATTGACAGGTCTGTTGAAGAACAGCGTGTGTGCCATGGAATTTCCTGCGATTTCCGCAAAAACAGCGAACCGGCGGAACAGGGTTAGGGGTTTTGTGTCTTTTACCATTTGACAAATACCAGCAGCCTGGCATCTTCTCGAGCTTTGACAAGCGCTACCGTATCGACTTGGGCTTTCATGCTGCCTTCGTTGCGTTTTTCGGGCTGTATGGAGATGCCAACGGCAGCAGCCATGCCGTAGCACAGTGCCACAGCAATTTAGACAAGTATACTCTGTAAGCAGCCGCGTGGACAAGAAATTGAGAGTACAGTAGTTTTCAGGAAGCTCTCGAGGCCTAGTACTGTAAAAACAGCACCGTGACAAGCGTATAGACCACCCAGGGGAGAAAGGCAATTTTTGTCCCCCAAACGACAGCGTCCAACAAGCCGTGGACACTGATGTCCACACAACTGCCCAGGGCGCCTACGGTCAAGACCCATCGAACCGAGTGCAATGAGTAGCTACGCAACATGACAAAGAGCATGGCGTAGAGATTGATGAGCAGCGCCATGTAAGCAATTGCCCCTGGCAGGCCCATATCGATGCCGATTTGCAGGACCAGATTATGGGCGTGCGGATACCTATCCACCGGAAATGAGAGCGGGTAGAGCCGTGGAAACACGATAGTAAACGTTCCAATACCAATGCCGGTAAAGGGAAAGTCCTGAATTGCGGTCAGCGAGTGCTGCCAGATCTCAAGGCGACCGCCCCATCCAGCCAGGGTTCCATCGCGGCTGGATTGCTCTACCAATATCTGCCACCCGATCTGCCGGAACAGTGCTGCAACGCCAAGGATGAGCAACGGTACAGCAAACAGCAATCGGGGCCACCGTATCACCAATATGATTCCAAATGCACCGGCCGCCGCCAAATAAGCGCCACGACTCTGGGTCAAAATGGTCAGCACCTGTGTGTAAATGAACAACAGGGCAAACACGATCCGCAACGTTAGCACCCGTCTCTCTTGTGACCGGGGGCATGACGAAATGGCTGGTAACGAAATCCCCTTGAATAGATAAAAGTAGGGTAAAGTAGACCGAGAATCTGCGAAATCCCTAATAGACAAAACAAATAAAAGACATATAATAGAGGGTATGAGAAAGCGACAATTCAAGCTAAATGAAGCAGAGGTCAAGGCGCTCCAAGGCGCGTATCACAATAGTGACGATCCGCTGGCGCGCATCAATAGTGACGATCCGCTGGCGCGCATCCGCTTTCAGGCGGTACGGCTCTACGGGCAAGGGTATCAGGTCGAAGAAATCGAGCGCATCTGCGGTTGTAGTCGGCCTAGTCTCCTCGAATGGTGTCGGGACTATCGACAGGAAGGGCTCGCTGGGCTGCTGGATCACCGACAAGGGGGGAACGCCGCCAAACTGAAACCACTCCAACTCGAAGCCCTCCAAGCCCTGCTGCAGCGCTACACGCCTGCTCAACTGTTTGGTCAGGCGAACTGCTGTGGTGATGGTGTCTTTTGGACAGTACCCGATTTGCAACGGTTAGTGCAGGAACGCTTTAGCGTTATCTATCGCAGTCGTACCTCCTATCGGAGCCTGTTTGCCAAGTGTGGGTTGAGTCGGCAGCGTCCGGGTCAGTACTACAAATCGCGCAACGAACGCAAAGTCATGGCCTTTGAAGAGGAGCTTGAAAAAAACTGACCGACACGGCGCAGGAGGCGCCCGACACTGTCATCGTGGCGGGGGACGAAATGTCGCTCTACCTGCAAGCCACGCTCAAAGCCGTGTGGTACTTCCGCGGACAAACGCCCATCGTCAAACGCCATCCTGGCCGTGAGTTAACCCATTTCTACGGTGCCTTGAACCTGGCCACGGGGCAGGAGGTGGTCATGCGCACACCCATTATGAATGCTGACGTCTCTGCCTTGTTCTTACAAAAATTGCTGCTGACCTATCCGGACCGACCCATCCTTCTCTTCTGGGATAAGGCGCCCTGGCACCACGGCGCAGCGCTTCAACGCCTACTCGCCGACCATCCCCGCTTAGAAATCCTCTATTTCCCCACCGCTGCCCCTGACCTCAACCCGCAGGAGCATGTTTGGAAAGCGACCCGGGAGGCCGTCAGCCATAACCATCAAATGTCCAAGCTTGACCAACTTGCCCACGCCGTCGAAGCGCATCTGACTTCGACCACCTTTCCTTGTTCGCTGCTTGACCAGCATGACTATCACCGCTTATCTATGTTGTTTAGTTGATTTCTCTATAAGCCCACCGAGGCCGTCTGACAGATGAGATCAAAGGCCAGGCTTGCGCTTCGAGGCAGAGTAGGATCCATTAAGCGCATCCCAGCTTGCTCAAACAAGGTCAGCCCGCGCATGTCCGTTCAGTGAGGAGAGCATCATGATTCTCGGCATCGACATCTCCAAAGCGTACTTTGACGTGACGGTACGGATGGGACCTGGTCAAAAAACGCATCGCCAGTTCACGAATGATGAGCCAGGGATCGCGGCGCTGCTGGCGTGGCTGAAGCGCCAAGGCGTCAGCGACCTGCATGTCTGCATGGAAGCCACCAACCTCTACTGGGAGGCGGTGGCCGAGCAGATCCATGAGCAAGGCTATACGGTGAGCGTCGTCGGGTGCCCCCGGGGCGCGGCCCGCATCAAAGGCTTTGCGCAGACGCAACTGCGCCGCAACAAGACCGACAAGCAAGATAGTGACGTGATTGCCGACTTCTGTGCCGCCCTGAAGCCAGCGGCTTGGCAGCCCCCTTCGCCCACCCAACGCAAGCTGCGGGCCTTAGAACGCCATCGCGAGGCATTGCAAAAGACGCTCACCCAGCAGAAAAATCGCCTCGCCAGTAGCAAAGATCCAGATGTCATCCGCTCGTTGCAGCGGGTGATTGACACCTTGCAACAGGAAATCGAGCAGCTGAACCAGCAGATTGCCGCCGAGATCGCCCAGCATGAAGCGCTCGCCACCCAGAAAGCCTTGCTCCTGTCCATCCAAGGCATCGGCGAGCGCACCGCCCATAAACTGATGACCGAAATGTACGATCTTGCCATGTACGAAAATGCGCATGCCGCCGCCGCCGATGCGGGGGTCACGCCGGCTCACCATGAGTCAGGGGCCACCATCCGCCGCCCAGCGCGACTCTCCAAAGTCGGTAAAGCTGCTGTACGCGGCGCCCTCTACTGGCCCGCCATCACCGCTATCCGCTATAACCCTGTCGTGCGCACCCTTGCCCAGCGACTCGAACGACAAAACAAACCGGCCAAGGTCATCATCGCCGCGGCGATGCGCAAGCTCATCCATCTGGCTTATGGTGTGCTCAAACACAAGCGCCCGTTCGACCCCAACTGGGGCGCTCAACCTGTTCCGGCAACGTAGTATCTGTCAGATTGCTGCTGGTGCGTGACAGCGGCACCCCCTTTGCTGGTGGGGCGCCGGTGGGAGCCTTGAGAAAGAGGGTTAGACTCAACAGCAAGGGCAGGACGATTACCAGTGCGCCTGCCACCACGTTGGCATGGATCGTTTCGCCCATGTTTAGCTGCAGTGCTTGTAAGTCCTCGTACAAAGCCAGGTCAAAGAGGCGCAGCTCTGTCTTCCAGTTCACAAGAAATGGAGCCACCAGGGCCAGACCGGCAACGAAGAGCAGCAGCAAGCCCACCACCACAGCCGGGTGGCACACGCGGGCGCCCAGCGGATCAGCGCCTGATAGAGGGCAATTCCCCAGACAAGATACCCAGCAGCCTCCCACGAAGCGGCGCGGTCGGCAGATACCCAGATAGTTACTGGCAGCCAAAGCAAGAGCAAGAAAACTGGCAGGGTGATAGGTGAGCCGAGCAAGTGGGCGCGCCCACTTGCTCGGCGTGCGCTCAATTGTTCGAACCAACGCAACGGCCAGAACAGAAATAGGATGACGAGCAAATAGGGGTGAAGGGCCAGCGGAAGAAACCTGCCGGGAAGCAAAATCGGGATGCCCAGGGCTAGAATCCACAACGGCTCAAGCAAAAGAATATAGGCGAAGTTTCGGCGAGTGGACACGGAAAAGTGCAAGGCGTTGTAATGATCGGGATGAAAAAACTTGCCAATGGCTCTGGACACTAGACCTGATCCTCCAGTCAAGAACCGGCACGCAGAGCCTCTCTCAACCAACACGCTAGAGAGCGGGAGACAAACTGGATATTCCCGATGAGATAACGCCGCCACATGCGTCTTGGTTCGGCTAGTAATCGATGCAGCCACTGCAATCCGGCGCGCCGCATCCAGGTGGGTGCCTCTTTCTGGATGCCAGACAGATACAGAATCGTGCCACCGCCGATATGCCAGATGAGCGATTCAGGGCGCTCCTGAGCAATGATGTGCAAAAGCTTTTCGGTTTTAGGAGTACCAAGCCCCAGGAGAATCATATCAACCGGGCCTTGCTCCCGAAAATAGCCGCGATAGTATTCCTCTGGCAAGTAACCTGAGAGCGCCTCAACTATTGTAAGGTGGGAACAGGATTTGTGAATCGTTTCGCTGGCAGTCTGGGCGATCTCTTCCGTACCACCCACAAGAATCGAATGGCTGGCGGGAAAGGAGCTGTCCTGCATAAAGGCGCGAAATGCCTCAGTCATGTTGCAGCGCTCCTCAACACGCAGACCGAACAGGCGGGCAGACCAGACAATCGCCATCCCATCGGCAGCCACAATGCGAGACTGGTTCAGGGCAGTCGTCAACTCTGCATCATTCCAGGCAAGGTTGAAAATGTGCGCGTTCAGACAGTTGATGGTACGCGGTTGCAGTGATTTGTTCTCCAACAGGAGGCGAATTTCCGCCAGCAGCTGCGGGATCGTATGGGTCGAGCATTTCACAAAGTGCAACATACCGTGCGCTGGTGCGCTGGCCGTGAGCGTTTTGCCCATCATCTTTCACTCAAGCTTCTGCAGCTTGTGATGCAATTCTTGATAAACAGTCTGTACCTGGTCGCTCATCGTGTGCAGGCTGAAACAAGCTTCTACTCGTTGGCGGCCCGTCTGTCCGAGTTTGTTGCGGAGTGTGCTGTCTGCAAGCAGGCGTTTGATGGCCGATACGATGGCAGTTGGCTCATTGGGGGAAATCAGCAGACCAGAAACGCCGTCTTCGATCTGCTCGACAGTTCCACCCACATTGGTTGCGATAACCGGCACGCCCAAGGCCATAGCCTCCAGGACAATCGTCGGAAAGGCTTCCGGCAGGATCGAAGGAAGGACCAGTATGTCGAGCGCTGCGATCAACGGTTCCGGCTGGGTCACAAATCCAACAAACTTTACATCTTCAACCAAATCATGTGTTTTTACAAAAGCATGTAATTGGTCAACCACAGGCTCGTTGCCGGCAAATGCGTCACCCACAATGAGATAGCGGATATTGTCGCATCCCTCTGCTTTGAGGGTGGCACTCGCTTCAAGAAAGACGCTTTGCCCCTTGCGCGGGCTAATGCGTCCGATTACGCCAATGAGCGTTGTGTACCGATCATCGGTGTATTTTTGGCGCCACTCTTCTACCTGAGCAGGGTTTACGGCGAATTCCTGTAAATCTAGCCCGTTGTAAAGTACTTGTATTTTGGAATTTGGGGGAAACTGCCAGGCGATAGGGGTAGAGACACAGAAGACTCGGTTGGAAAAGCGCAGGATAAAAGGGCCAAAAAATCCCCACAGTTTGGGAAATTCCTCTGAGAATTTTTCGTGCAAGTGCCAGATGTGTTGTCGCCGCGTGAGCCAGGCTGCAATGGCCGCCGGGAGGATAACACCTGTGTTCGTGTACACCAGTGAGACTCGTTCGCGCAAAATCAGCCAACATAAATAAAGGACAGACGGAAGCATGAAAAAGAGAAAGGGTAAGATTCGCCAGGAACGAAAGACGCGCCGACGAATCACACTCAGGAAGGGCACAACCCGAACCGTCACATGCTCCTTTCTGAGCGCATCGGCTAAAGGTCCTTCCTCTGGTACGACAACGATACACTGATACGTCTGCGCATCCAAGGCTCGAATGAGTCTCAGTAGAACCCGGCTCGCCCCGTACAAATCGGCGTTCGGATTTACATATAGAATTCGCACGTTGATCCGCTTCCTCTCAAGTATTGCTTGGGGTCAGCCCAGGAATAACCATCAAAGGCTCTTCAACCATCAACAGATGCGCGCAAGCACCTTCCTAGACCACTCCGCTCGTCATCCGGCGCTGGCTACGTCCTGGCCGTTGTGTGCTAACACCATCAGCGAGTATCCCCCCAAGAGTCGGGCTGCCCAATCGGCGCTCAACGACGAGAGTGCATAGCGCGGCAGTTTGGCAAGGCGAGCGCTGGTCGTATGGCGTGTTTCAAGCCCGACTGGCGTGTAGAAGTAGCCGATGATCTCGTAACCACAATCATGCAAGCTCGACAGGGCGATCTCCTTTGTAAAATAATGCAGGTGCCCAACCTGGCTGCGCGCAAACAGGATAGGGTGAACCCGCAGCAGCGACTGTACGGAGAGA
This sequence comes from Chloroflexota bacterium, assembly GCA_003577005.1. The sequence continues at coordinate 8,278 of QEUW01000169.1, forward strand.
TCCAGCGGAATGTGAAACAGCGTATAGCGCCCATACCCACGGAGTCGCTTTAGAAAACCCAAGTAATCTTCCACGTGTTCAAAGACATCAATGCAAAGTACAACATCAAAGGTGTCCAGGTTGGTCAATTGCAGCAGGTCCTCGTTAAAGAACCGAAGCCGCTCATTTGCGCGCGGCTGGCACAATGCATACCCCTGGGGTGAGATCTCATAGCCGCAAAAGAACGCATCTTCCGGTAGCCGGCTTTGAAGCTGTTTTAGAATTTCGCCAGCACCACAACCAATCTCGCAAATCGAACGTGGAGTGAGTTTGTGCTGTTCAAGCATCTGCACGATGTAGTGGGCCTTCCACGCTGAGTCCTCAACATGATAACTTGGATTCAGACGGGCGTATTCTCCGCTGCGATATAAATCTTGGGACATTGCTAGCGCCTCCCGAAAACTCGCACAGAACGGGCATTGAACGCCCAGTACCTACAAGTCAGGCTTCAGCTTTGCCACCACAAACGATTTGGTCAAAAAGAGAAATTTCTCTGGCCAGATGGCAGAAGCTGGAAAAAGTCCCTTCAATTCATCGGCAGTGAGCAACCGGATCTCCTCGACCATCCGATCACATTGGCGTTGACTCGGCCTGGTCAACCAACCACGCAAAGAAAAGTGACGTACCAGACGGCGGCGGATCCGCTTTGGAAGCCAATGAATAAAAAGCGTAATGTAATGTGGTTCGACCGGAAACCACTTATTCGGCGTCTGCATATAGTGCATTCTGCCGGTGCGTTGGCATTCGGCGGCAAAGCGTTGCTGATTTTCCAGGCTATATAGGTGTTCGATGACAGAGTTGCTAAAGACGATATCAAACTCACCATCGCGGAATGGCAGCCGGCAACCATCGGCGACTACTTGCTCCAACTCGGTTGCGGCAATTGGAGAGATATTTACCAAGATCACCGATGGCCGCACAGTCAATAACGTCCAATTAAAGGGTGTACCTCCTACATCGAGGATGCGGGTTTGTCCATTCACCCCAAAGTGTTCAACAAATTTCTCCAGCCGCTTGGTGCGAAAGATCCTGCCGACGACCGCATACAAGGTTTCGATGTTCACAATGCTCCACTCGTTTTGCTTGCCCAACTGGTTGCAGGCCGAGACAGATGGTTTTTCTGTGCAAATGGCTTGTTCAAAAACGACCCAGACCACCACGCCTATCGCTACCCGACCCTGTAGATGGGGCCCCAGCCTTACGACCTGTGCAACCTGTTCTATCCATTCAGACTCGACCAGCAGAGCGGTTCGCCAAAGCGTGGTCGGGCCGTTCACCCTTTAGGATATAGTAAGGTGCCAGGGTGAGCGCATGGCGCCCCAATAGCGGCATCACGGCGTTCAACGTTTGGCCCACTATGCTGCGCAGCGGGCTAGGGCTCGCTACCCAATAGCCAGGTAGGACCGTGGCCTCAAACCCCGCCGCCGCCAGGTGCTTGCAAAGCCAACCTGTATCCATCAGGTGCTCGGCCCAATTGCCGGTGTTTGGATCGCACGTGTTTGTTGGGTGGTCGGGCTGGTAAGAGATACTGCCGCGCTTCAGGTATTCATCAACAGCCGCTGAAATATCATCCCGCATCAAACCGCGTGTCAATTTTGCCAGCACTTCGATCTCAGCCGCAGACAGATGCGGCGCCTGTTCGGCTATCATTTCGCTGCGAATATCCCGATACGAACGCAGCGCATCGCGTTCCTTATGACCCCATTGGTGCTCTTTGCCCATGGTTTCTCGCATCCGGTGGTGCACCATCAGGCGCCGCCGGATACGCGGGTTGTGTTGGTTTGCGCCCGATGCCAGCACAACGCGAAATCTAGCGCCAGGAATGTCTGAGAGCGTCTGCAAGTAGTGTGGTACATCGTAGATGTGTTCGAGGACATCATACGATACCATCGCCGCGCAGGATAGTTCATGGGCTACGGTGTAGGCGACGAGATCATCAATATCACCACAGACAACATGGGCAAATTCCAGCCCGACAGCAGCAGCAATCATCCCTGCATCTCGGCATGATACATCATAAATATCGTCATAGATGACCGGGACGCCAAGTTCTGCCGCTAAGAGCGCCAACCCTCCCCAACCTGCGCCGTAATCAATCACGTAGGAGTGATCCATCCCTGCCGCCAGCGCCAGCTTCAACAAATGAGCGTAGCATTGAAAGTGACCAGGCAGACTAGAGACCAGTTGTCGTACATACCGTTTGTTATAGTCCGACAAGGGCAGCGATTGGACGTCAACCTTCGACAGTTTGTCTGACAGTCGCTTGACGGCAGCGTCCACCTCAGCCGAGAGCCTGGGATCAATGGTTGTATTCATAGTCAGTTCGTTGCTACTACTGCTTGATAGGCAGGCAAAAGTACAGTGCGCACAATCGTCCGGAAATCGTACTGCCGGATCGAACCGCAGGCAACAGCTCGAAACTTTGCCCTGAGTTGAGGATCCTGGCCAAGCATTATAATTGAAGCTGCAATGGCCTCCGGCGTATCGTCAACAAGCAGCCCATTTTCCCCGTGCCTGATGTAGTGTTGGTTGCCTTGGGTCGCTGTAGCGATCGTCGGCAGGCCGCTGGCGAGAAATTCCATTGTCTTCAATACCGGTGCATTCTCATACCACGCCGTCATCGGTACATAGCCCAGGCCAATGTCGGCAACATGTAACTGTTGTGGCACCTTTGCATAGGGGACAAAACCGAGGAAATGCACGCGCCCGGCAATCCCCAACTGGTTGGCGAGTTGGCGTAGACGCTCTGCGTCATCGCCTTCCCCAAGCATCAACAAGTGTAGATTGGGCAAGGAATGACAGGCAAGGGCAAAGCCAGCCAGGAGACGATCAAGCTGACGAAGTGTCGAGATGGACCCACTATACACCAAGACCAGCTCGGTCTTCGAAAGCCCGAGCGTGGTACGGAGCTCATCGTTTGCTCCAGGCCGAAAGTGTTCAAAATCAACCCCGATCGGGAGTTCAATCATCTTATGGGCGCCGTCTCCAAAAATATCGTCGGCGACAGCCCGGGCATGGACAAAGATGCGGTCAAAGAACATGGCTTCGGCTCGCATGCGCAAGCGGCTCAATAGGACTCGCACACCGCCATGTAAAGGCGGGCTGCGGATCTCAAGCACCCAGTGGGGGATACGTTTTCGCAGGAGCAGGGGCAGCAACGACACCCCGATCCCTGCACTGACGTGAACCAAATCAACCTGATCGATAGTCAACAAGATCTCACGAACCGCACGAACAAATCGGGCGATCGCGGATGGTGAAGAAGCAGAACTGACTACACCCTCAGGTAAGCGATGCACACAAACTGTACCGACTTTCTCAACAACCGGGTCACCGGGACGGTGCCAGGCAATGGCATGTACTTCACAACCAAGTTCGCCCAACAGCTGAGTATGCACATAAAACGGCACATTGTGTGGATAAGGCCCGTGACCGATATAGCAGATTTTCATCTCAGATGGCAAAGTTCCTATTGTTTTAAGACGGAGACGCGATCTCCCCTAAGCAATTAGCCTTATCAGGTGATTGTACACCGCGCGCCGGTACCGGTGGAGACCAGTCATAACGCCAATCATCGAAAACATCAATATCAAGATGCTTTGATGAAAAAAGACGGCTTCAAATAACACGTTGACAAGAAAGCCGCACAATCCAGCAAGCAGCCAAACGGCCAATGTCATATAGACTGGATCATGCTCCATTCGCTTTGTTGGCAACTGCCAAAGCTGCCATAGGGTACCGACGGCAGCCAAAGTAAGGAGCAACACCCCGACCAGGCCGGTTTCGGCCAGAAATTGGAGCCAGAGATTATGCACGGTTGAATACTCGAATCCGGTCAGGAGGACGGCGGGGACTGTCACATTGCCATAACCCTGCGTGATCGCCTCGCTAAAATTACCCAGACCAGCCCCAGTGAGGGGCGCCCGCACAAAAAGCTGGAATGCCAGCTCAACATAGGCCAACCGCCACTCGCCGCCACCCGAAATACTGCGGAATCGATCCTGGAGCACTGTAAGACTCAGCGTATCCACAAACTGCCCCAGTATCAGCACACCCACCATCAGCAGCAGACCCAGGATCAAACCATAGCGGATAAATCTACGCATCACGTTTAACAGCCTGCGCAGGTTTTCACTCATCAACCGGATGGCTACGACAGCGCCGGCAAGGGCAAAACTGAACCAGCCAGAGCGTGAAAAGGTAAACAACAGCACCGCAACGCTTACACTCAACAAGATAAGGTAGAAGATCTGCCGTCTAGCCGCGCCATAGTAGAGCGCGGCATAGACAAAAGGACCGAGCAAGATGATCCAATTGCCCAATAGATTTGGATTGTGAAATGTCCCCACCACACGGATGATCCGGCCAAGCGAGCTCTGGAAGTAGGCGTTGGGATGGTCGACCGGGTCACCAAAATAGTCGTTGAGCGAGCCAAAACGACTGTTGGTCGCAAACTGCACAACGGCAACGATGCACTGAACAATCAACAGGACAACAATGATGCGCCGCAGATCAGTTGCCGAGACCACTGTACCAGTGTTCTGCCGGAAGTAAAAATAGAACAGCCCCCCTCTCAATAAGAGCAGAAAGTACATGAGACTCGTCTGCGGATTGAGGGCGGTCAGGGTCACGATTGCACACCAACTCAGCAGGAGCACCCCAGCGATCTCTGTCGGTGTGATCGATACTTTACGGGCAGCAACCACACCCGTGCTCCTGCCGTGCTGCGACAGGAGAGAACGGGCAGCCCACAGGGCATAGAGAGCGAACAAAAAAGGGTCAAACGTATAGATATAGAGTGTACTGCGCAACACTAACGGCACCATCAAAATGCCCATAGCGCCATATAGACAGAGCCGCTCCAGGGTGATCAGATTCACCAACCGGCGCCCGTTCAGCGCCAGGTAGAAGCGACGTAGTGGCTGTGCCGGCAACTGCTGTAGGTAGTAGCTCATAGCAAATTCGGGCTGGCTATGCGCGGTTGTGTTGATAGCCAGAATTGACGAGACTGCCACTCCTCTGAATGGCTCGGATTTTCAAATAGAACTCACATTAGTTGTGGCAAATCGGCTCTGCTAGGTTTAGTTGTAACCGGACCTCCTGATAAATTTCAGGTTGTGCCTGTTGCATGTCACATAAATGACGCTTCTCTGCTCTCAAGTCTCCGGCGGCCCGCACAGCCCACAGATAGCCGATGTGATAGCGCACTTGGTCCGGGTTGTATTCAAGCACATAGTGATACCACCTGGCAGCAAGCTGCGGACGTTCCGTCTCCAGATAGAGCTGAGCCAACGTTTCGGCTACGATATACCAGTCCGGTCGCTGTTCGAGGACATATGTGAATTCCTGTTCCGCTTCGGCATACTTTGATTGTCGCAAGGCAAGCTCACCCCCCCAATAGTGATAAACCACTGCCTCGGGTGTGAAAGCCCGCACTCGCTCCAACTCCGTTGCATATTCGTCGAGTGGCCCCACCTCACGTAGAAAAATGAGATAGCTATGGTTGGCCTCCCACCCCAAAGGATCCAGTTCGATCCCTTTGCGCAGATGCTGGCGCGCAGCTGCGTGATTCCCCAAACGGTAGTACGCCATACCCAGATTCGTGTAAGGTTTTGCACTGGCAGGAGCAAGGCGCTGGGCCTGCTCCCAGTAGCGGACTGCCTGGTGCCAGTCCGCCCGCCGATTGGCCAGCGTCCCAGCATAATCGACGGCGGCGAGGAAGTCGGGGCGGAGTTGCAGTGCCAATTTCAACCACTGCAACGCCATCGCTGGCTCATCCTCGGCGGCTAACGCTTGGGCATGAAGCATGCGTGCATTCCAGTCTGGCTGTTCTGCCCAGAGCGATAGCGCACGGGCATGGGTGGTCGGGTCTGTTAGAACAAAGCCTTTCTCCCCCTCCAGCCAGCTTACTCGCGGATGCGCCCGGAGTGTTGCCTCCAGGCTGGCAGGGGCATCTTCATGCAAAAACTGGAGCAAGGTCTGATTCAAAGCCCATGAGGGGATCAGACGGTAACTGACCAAGGCCAGGATGGTGACGGCGGCCATCCACCATAACCACCCACGGTGCCGCCAGAGAGAGCCTATCGGCGTTGGGTTGCGCATTGCTTGCAGTTGCATGGTGCTACGACTTCGCTTCTGAATGAACTGCACGCGGTTGGCGCCAGGCCGTCAGATCGCGGCCGATCAACGTTTCCAGACGTTGCAGGTCTGTCTGGTAGCGTAGCCGTAACTCGTTGGCCACTTCGGGTAAAAGCTGGGGCTTCTGGTCATAGGGTTTCGACAGCCAGCGGCGCAACACGGTACGAATACGCTTGCGTTGATGGAGCGAAAAGAGCCGACGGGTGATCTGTTGGATCTGCTGGGGTGGCTGCGATATCAGCCGCATCAGCCACCGGCTGCGCGGCTGAGAGGCCACATTGGTCTCGAAATCAGCATGGATCACCACCGCCGTCTCCACCCCTAAGAAGGCAAATACTTCCCGTGCCACCGCGACCGGCTCACACTTCAGATCTTCATTGAGGACAAAAAGAAACTGTTCCCGGCTGAAGTGCGCCAGCCAGGTCTCCACTTGTTCTGCATACAGACCGTCCCGAAAATAGCCAAACCACTCAAGCGGAGCGGCCAGGGTGCGTTGCGGTTCGAGTTCTAGCGCGCGGGCAAACGTTTCGCGCTCCACCACAAAGCGAACCTGATCCAGATAGTGCGACCATGCCCGCTCCACCGGGTCGCGCAGCACCACCACAAATTTTAACGTCTGGGCCGCCTCACCGTAGGTCGCAATGAGCCGCGAGGCCACCATGTGCGGCAGATGTAGCATCGGAGTAGCATCCGCGCACACCGCACAGGCCTCAGCCCCGGCGAAGTACTGCTCAACATACCATCGGGGCCCTTGTACATATTTGTTCGGGTCATCAAAAAAGTGGGGCTCCTTCACCTTCGCAAAACAGATCTGGGGGTGCTGCGCAAGATAGGCATAGAGCGAAGTCGTCCCCGCCTTTGCCGCTCCCAATAAAAAAAAGGTCGGTAAGCGGAGTTCTCGCTGGGCCATCGTCATAGTCGTGCCGCCTGCAGAATACCGCGCCAAATAGAGCGCGAGAAAAAGGTTGGGTTGATCCCCAAATGTCGTCGCACCCGGAGCGAAACGATGATATTGCGGAAGGCAATAGTCACGCTTGTCGCCAGTGCCACCCCCACCAGGCCAAAGCGCAGCGCAAAGATTGTCAACAGGATGAATTGCAAGACACAAGCGATCGCGATGATCCATACCATTTCATCCTGGTGATTGGTCATTTGCATCAGAACTCCGTTTGGGCCTGATAGAGCATTGATAAACTGACCAAACAGCAGGATCTGAATGACCAAGGCCCCCTCAACGGCAAAGGTTTCACCAAACCAACCAAGAATTTGTTGGGGCCAAAAAATCAGCGCCAGCACAAGGGGCAGGGTTGTCACAACGGTGACGAGGGTCGTAAAAGAGACAACCTTTTGTAGATCTGAGGTACGCTTCTCCACGTAGAGGGACGGATAAAGATGGGCCGTCGATTGATTCGAAATCTGCAGACCTACATTGACTAGACTGGCAAAGCGAGCAGCGACCACATAAATGCCAGATGCGGTCGTCCCAACCAGCGAGCCGAGCACGAGGACGTCCAGTTGGCGCATGAGCTGCTCAAGCCCGGTCCCCACCATGAGAACCCCGGAGACGCGCAACCATTCACGCGTCTGAAAGGTCGAAGGGGCGTACCAGATTAGCGCCGGCAGCCGGCGGACGATAAGAAAATGCTGTATGATTACAGTGAATGCAATGCCACCGCCGGAGAGTAGAATTGCCCGGTTTACAGTAAGCCCATCGATCACAAGCAGACTCAATTGCACCAACCCAGCGGTAAACAGATGGAAAAAGACATTCTGACTCAGGAGCGCCAGCAGCAATTGATTGGCGCCGCGCAGGATACCAGCCTGCACCTCCAAGAGGGCATACAACGGCAATAAGAGCAGAGCCAGGGAAATGTGTTGGCCTAGCGCGGGGTCGATCAGCCTCTGGTTGCTCAACCAGGGTAATATACCTGCCCCAACGACGGCAACCAGGAGCGAAATCCCCAGAACCAGTAGCCGGGCCTGACGGATAAAGCCCCTCAGGAGCGGCCATTCAGCCTGCGACTGATAGCTGGCGACAAAGCGAATCGCGGAAATTGGAAAGCCCCACGTGCAGACGATCAGACAGGTTAGAAAAATCGCCCAGACAAAGGCGTAGACGCCAAACTCGGCCACACCGAGCAACCGGGCCAACACCAATTGTGTGAGCAAGCCACTGGCCAGGCTCAACAATTTGACCAACAGAGAAACCCCCATATTGCGCGCGGCTGTCTGGCGCAGTGAATCAATAAAGAGTCTCCGCCTTAGGCTGGCAAAGAAAGAGCTGCTCTCGTTTAGCCCCATGGTCGTCTACACTAGTGGGAGACCTGCCGTCTCAGGAAAGGCGGCTGGCCCAGGTAATTGCTTAAAAAGGCGCTCAACATCGCGAGGAACAAACCCACAAACGCGGCGATGCCGGTCCCAACGACCAGGCCAATGCCTTTGACAGGCTCGGCCGGCGGCACAGCTGGCGCAGCAAAGCGCACTTCGCTGCTGGACGCTGCCCGGGTCAGACTGAGCTCGGCAATCTTGTTACTGAGTGCTTTGTAGGCTTCCCAGTTTAGGTTCCGCTGTTGTTCGAGTTGGTTCTTGCGGGCACTTTCGGCTTCAATCCGCGCCTGCAACTGGCGGATCTCCTTGTACGTGGGCGCAAAGGCATTAGTGGGCGTACCCGCGGCACTGTCCTCAGGGCGTAAACCGTCGCTACGGGCGGTGATCTCTCGATCCAGATCAACGAGTTTCTCTTCCAATGATGCGATCAGCCCGTCCACATCGGCCACCATTGCTTCCAGGCTTACTTCCGGCAGGTCGCGCAGTTCAAGCTGTAGTGTCGCCGGTGGCTTGCCGTAGGCTGTGATCTTCAAGGTCTGCAATGCCGCCATTGTGCTGCGCACGGCCCCGTCACCACCCTGTTCTAACTGGGTACGCAACGACCGTGCTGTCGCCAGCTGTTCGTTGGTGTACTGCCACTCGGTCAGGTAAGATTGAACCAGAATCACTTCCTGGTCCACGCGTTGTTGGAGAACCGTTAACAGGCTGTTCAGATCTTTGAGTTGGTTTTCGGCCAGAAATGCTTCGAGCTGGCTTTGCGCCTCAAGATAGGCCTGTTCGGCAACGGCTAGTTCAGCCTGAATCGAATTCAGCACCGCGTTGGGCACCTGACCGTAGACTGTGTTGACCTGGCGGACATAGGCATTGGCCCAGGCATTGGCAATGGCGGCGGCCTTTTCTGGCGAGTCTGCCGTTGCCAAAATCCGAATCAGGTCGCTATCGGTGCGGGCGCCAGTAACCGGCCCAGGTACTGCCTCAATCTGCTCTATCAGGTAGGACGGGTCGCGCTCCTCTTCAGAGAGAAGCGCACCTACTTCCGCAATAACCTCGTTGGCAATACCCCCTGTGGCAACCAGGCCCATCAGGGCGCTGCGCCGCGCGCTGGCGCTGGCGGTATCAGTGCCTAGCTCATCCGATGTCGTTTGAAAGCGCTCATCAAACGGGCTACACCGGCTGTAATCAGCACAATTTCGCGCCACCAGCGGATCACGACGTCAAGGTACTGCCGCAAATCGATCTCATCATCCGCGGGCCACGGTTCCGCGACCCGCGGCGTTTCTAACGTATTGACACTCATCCGTCATGCTGCTCGTTTCTATCTGTAATTTCGCTTGCACCACTGTGTATACGCCGGCTAATGCAAAAAAGATGCGATTAATTTTGTTTGGGCCTGACTTGTATTGCAACAGCGGAAGCCACACCGGCAGCAGCGACCAACGGCTACCCAGCCAGGGCTTGGGCCAGCCGCTCCTGCCGTTCAGCAAAGGGCTGCGGTGGCGCCGCCAGTTCATCCAGATACCACCACCAGTGCGAGCGACGGCTGCCCTGTTGCTGCCTGGCATATTGGAGCTCCTCCACGCCGACGACGGTCAGAAAGCTCTCTTGCTCTTCCCAAAGCCATCGATCAAGTTCAAAGATACGGTCATACAGAGCGTGCGGAATAGCACTCTCCGGTGTACTTTCATCCAGGATCCGTTGGATTTTATCCCGTACGAAGAGCAGATCCAATGCCTCGACGCCAGATCCTTCCAGGTCCCCCACGTACCCGTAGTACTTTCTGATCAGACGTTCCAGTTCCTGTGTACTCATACCTGCTATCCCTTCCGATCGATCCGCACTGCATCGATCTGGCGTTCAAAGAACAGGGACCCTTCCTCCGGCTTAAAGACAGTGACAATGAGCTCCGCTTCCATATCGTAGACGACTGCAACGCCCGTCTCCGGGTTCAAGAATCCCCACTGCAACCGGGGCGGATCGGTGCGATAGTATCCATAGACGATGATCTCTGTGGCCGGATTTTGCACTGTGGCCTGAGCCTCAACCCTGAGGTCCTCAAGGCTCGTTCCCTCTGGCCACTACTGGTCTACATACACTCGTTTGAGCAAGTGCCACAGGGCTGTGGGAATCAATGCGCCACGGTGGTACGTCATACCCTCGTGATGGACATCGAAGTAACGCCATCGCAGCAAGTGCGTGCCCCAATGAATCGCAGAAGCCTTGCGGATGATCTCACCGACGACTTCGGGCGTGATGACGTGGTCCAGTATCGTGAATGACAAGACTTACGGTCCCCTCCTGTTCGAGGTTCACCCAAATGGCTGGAGGGCTGCCAACTTCAATTCCATTTCGGCCTGCGTCCCTTGCTGTACCCATATTATTCGCTGGCATTTCACCTGCACCCCGTAGCCCGGAGAGACGGCCCCCTCGCCGATCTGGAGTGCTCCCGGCGCAACGGGCCGCCAGGTCAGCAGCAGCGCAACGGGACTGGCGGGATGGCGAGCAATGGCCTGGCGATCTGACACCATCTGTACCGCGACATCCTGGGCAAAATGCAACGATACACTCATGCACGGTGCGCTTGATGTACGCAGCTGGTCACGGATGACCAGAAAACCCACCCCCTTGTCAAAAATGAGCTCGCGCCGATGAGTCACGCCATTGTTCACGCCATTGTAAAGCGCGTAGCCGCTATGTTCTATGATCAGGCAATCTTGTGTCAAATCTGACGACCATTGAAGAACATCAACCGGTGGATCGTTCGCCAGGCGAAACAATTCTTCGGATTTGAAAGGGCGTTGCTCCTGCCCGTCCACCATCACGGTGTTGTGCACGGCGGTCGAGCGGAAGCGGTTGCGGGCCTCATAATCGGCGGTGTAAAGATAGGTCCCCGGATCGACAATCCAGGCGACGCCACCACCAAAAAACGTAAAGCTGCCGATATCGTTGTGGGCGTGGCCGCCGTTGCCGTTCTGCCCGGCAGGGCCGGCGCTCACCACAATATGCATGTCATCGTGGCGTAGGACAAAGATGCCGGCATCGGGAAACCGCCGGGAGGAGAGGGTTGTCGCCGCCGGCATCGCATCTGCTGCGGAACGGGTTGCTTCGACCGCGGCTGCACCGCACAGCCAGAGCGCCTCTTCCCACTGGTCACCGGCGGCTTGCGCAAAGTCTTGGCGCCCAAAGAGAGATGCTCCCACTGCCAGCAAGTGCCGGTGGTCAGACCACTCCTGCAAGGAGCCGCCCCACGCTTTGAGCCGGTGCAGCCGTCCATTGTCACAATCGCCGATAAGCGGGACGCTCCCATCAGCCCGCGTGATATGCAGGGTAAATTCGACCATCTTTTCCAGCCGCGCCAGGTAGGGGGCGCTGAAGCGATGCCCGTTGAGCTGTGCCAGCAGCGTCGCCGAAAGGAAAAGTTCGGCCACGAGGCGATGATAGCTCACCGACGCTTCAAAGTCCACCCCATCGGGATAGACTTGTTTGAACATCTCCTTTTCCAGCTCCTGCAAGCCAAACGTGCGCCACTTTTGCGCCTCGGAGAATTCGGGCAGCAGGATGCCCAGGTAGACGAGGCCAACGATATCGGAAAGATAATGGTTGCTCGTCAACGTCTCCGAATATTCCAGGTTGGCATAGATGTGTCGGCCATGCTGGAGCAGGCTCTTGTAGAAGGCGAGCCGGAAGTCATCGTTCAGCGACGGTGAATTCTGAAAGAAATAGTAGCCCCACAGCCAGTTGACGGCGCGGATCGCCACGTCCATGGCGCAGGCCCAGTTGACACCCAATTGCGGCGGGTTCTGGGTGATCCAATCGGTAACTTGTGCCACGAACTCGCGGGTATATTTCTCGTCGTCGCTAAACCAGTACGCCTGCCCCAACCAGGCAAAATGCTGGCAGCGGCTGAGTTCCCACGGTACCTTCAGATCATAGCCGCCGGGATAGGGCGCCGGTCGGATGTCGGCGTAGTAGATGCGGGGGTCCCACCGGTGGCCGCTCTTGAAATCGCTGTGCCAGTCGATCTGCGAACCCAGGCCGGTTGGCCCTGAACCGAGCAGGTCGAAGATGTGCGCGCAGACTTTATCGGCGGCGGCAACGGTCGTCGCTTCGCTGGCCGGGCAGAGCGTACGGAGGGCGGCAACCCGTTCTGGGCGCGCCGCCGGCGAGAGAAAAAAGCGAGGCGTTGAGCGCGTTGCCATCTGTTCCAGATAGGCTTCTACGCTTGAAAATCTCCCACCCAAGGCGCGCAAAAATTCGCCATCAGACAGCGCCGGGTGTGAACGATATGCTCGCCGGCGATCAATCGTTCGGTTGATGGCAGTTCGGGTGCGCCGGATGATCTTGCGCCAGGTGATCCCTGGCGGCTGCGTCAGGGTCTGGCGTAGAATGCGTTGGTACAAGGGCAAACCTCAACAATCGCTCTCACTTCACCGCCCGCACGGCAATGAACCAGCCCAGATGCGCCGGGAGCAGACTCCGTATCGGCGTCGGCAAGCGACCGTAGTCTGAACGGGTCAGAATGGGTGTGGCAGAGAAGCTCCCAAACACAGCGAAAAGCCGCCGCAATTCATCCACCGTATAGGCTTTTGTGCCGATGCTCTCGACATGATGCCAGACCACATCGGCCAGGCTGCGACCGGGCTTCCCCTTGAGCAGCGCGTGGCGAACCCAGTATTTATAGACCGCCAACGAGTGGCGGTTGTACATCATGCCGATGAAGGCGCCGCCCGGTTTCAGCACTCGCCAGATCTCCTGGATGATCCGTTCGGGGTGTTCGGCATGGTGGATCACGCCCCAGGAATAGGCGACGTCGAAAAACTCGTTGGGAAAAGGCATCGCTTCGGCATCCACCTGCTGGAGGGCCGAGCGAAAGCCGTGGAGCGCCAGATGTTCCCGCGTCGTGACGACCCCGGCTGCGGTCAGGTCGATGCCATAGCAGATGGCCCCGGCGCGCGCCCACTGGAGATGATCGGTCCCGGCGCCTACGCCCACCTCAAGCACTCGCTTGCCATGATGGCGGGTAAATTGCGCAAAGGCGTGGATAAAGGGTTCGGCTGCATAGCGATAGGTTTCGATCTGGGCAAACCATTCGGGCGAGTAAGCGGCCCGATCCCCTACGATCTCGGCTTCGGTGCCACATGGCTCGGCTTCCCAGTAGGCGCGCACGGCCTGGTTGAGGTTTGCCTGCCCATTGTCGATGCGCAACTCAGGCTGGGGCATGATTCACTCTCGCTTTCAGGGCTTCGATGATGCGCTCTGTGTGGGCGCGCCACGTATACTTTTCCACCACCTCGGCGCGGGCGTGCTCCCCCAATCGCTGGCGTAACGCCGCATCCTCCACCAACTGTCTTAGCCCTGCCATCAGAGCCGCAGTGTCGCCGGGTTGCACCAGCCAGGCAGTGCGCCCATGCGCCAACACCTGGCCGATCTGCTCCAAATCTGAGGCGACGATTCCCTTGCCCATTGCCATATACTCGAACAGCTTGGTGGGCGAACCAAAAAAGGGCGTGCCGTCCGGATTGGGCACGTGGGGCGAGGCCAGAATGTCACAGGCCGCCAAATGAGCCGGACCCTCCGTTTGCGGAATCAATCCGGTGAGGAGAGCGTAGTCTGTAACCGCGTAGCGCGCCAGACGATCTTTTACCTGGGGCATCCGCACACCATCGCCGATCATCAACAGCCGCACCTGCTCCCGGTAGGCCGGTCTTTCCTGCAAGAGACGGCCAAAGGCCTCGGCCAACACTTCGGCGCCATGCCACGGCCCAAAGGTGCCGATAAAGCCGATAATGGTCTTGCCTTCCAACCCGTAGCGGGCGCGCACCGGGTCGCCATCGATAGTGGGGGAGTATTGTTCGGGATTCACCCCGTTGGGGTTGACCAGGATTTTGTCCTGGTCGATCCCGCGCGCCACCAGGTCCTCCTTGAGCACCTGGCTGACGACCACCACCACGTGCGCCCCCCGCAGATTGGTCAACTCGATCTGTTCCGCCAGTGCCTCGTGGACGAGCGGTGTGCTCCAGTTGCGTTTGACCCAGACTTCGGGGCCGTTGAATTCGAGGACAAAGGGGGTCCGCAGCGCCCGCGCCAGTTTGTAGCCAGCGTAATTGTTCAGGCTATAACGCTGGTAGAGAAACGAAACTGGTATAGCTTGCAGCTTCTGCCGCGCCTGTGTAAAGAACTTCTCATTAAAGGCCAGGCTTTGCAGATCCGGAAACTCACGAAAGCGCCGATTCGGCCAGATCTGAAACGTTTCGATGTCGCTGCGCACCGTGGGAATACAATCGGTTGTCAGAAAGAGCGGCCTCCCACCAAAGTGGTCGAGGTGATTGAGTACACCGGCCGTATGGCCCACCGAGCCGCCGGACTGGAGCCCAAAGACCAGGTCGGTGCGCAGATAAACGGGACGTTTTTCCAGATGGAGCGTCACGCGTTGTGGCTCCGCTTCCTGCCTTGCCAATTCGTTGACTTCCTGTGTAACGGCGGCCAGCAAGGGGCGCTGGCGCAGCAAATCCTTGAGCCAGAGGAAGGCTAGTTGTAACAGATAGCCCAACGTCACCGGCTGGGTGTGGCCAAACTGGTCGGTGATCGAGCAGCCACCGTAGCTAAAGAGACGCAACAAGAGGGCAAAGTTGAGCGGCTTAGTTACCGTGTCAACATGATAGACCACGCCCTCTGCCTCTCGATAGCGAAAGAGATGTCGCCAGACTGTGCGCTGCACAGCCCAGTCCTTCACCGTATTCATATCGACGACCAGGGCGCCCTGCGGAGGCTTCGGATAGTGGCCGATCTGTTTGAGCAATATCAGGCGCGAAATCGTCATTGCGGGTACGATCTGTATGATACCATCACCTAAGGACAGTGGAGGAGAGATGATAGATGATAACTCATCGCCCGCCGTCTATCCTCCATCACTTGACCCCAATGCCAAGCAGACTGCGCGACCAGATCGGCAGACTGCCGCCTTCCGGGTCGGCCCAGGCCAGCAGCTTGCTCAACACAAAGCGGCCGATCCGATTCTTGAGAGCAAACAGCATTGAACGCCCTGTGCCGGTGTTGTCCACCGGGATCACCTTGACCTGGGAAAAGACATTGCACATCACCTGGCGCAGCGACTCCGAGGTGAAGCCGGTTTCATGGGTGAAGTCCATATACCGTTCGTGCGAGGCAAAGAGCCAGTCCATATTTGGCACATCCACCAGGACAACTCCTCCCGGCCTCAACGCCTGCTGGATCGCCTCCAGCATGGGTAGGGTCTCCTGCTTGGGTAGATGCTCCATTACCGCCTTGATAAAGACGATGTCAAACTCGTCAGGCTGTTGTGCGAGATAATCATACGCATCGCCACAGAGAAGTTCTGCCGCGGGCACAACGGTTTTTGCGATCTGCACATCGAGCGGAGAAAGATCCACCCCGTGCAGATGGCGAAAACCTGCTTCTGCCAACACGGCTAACAGATAACCCTTGTTGCAGCCAATATCAAGCACACGCGCCTCAGCCGGGTCAATCTGGGCGAGGTGGGGCAGGTAATGGCGCCGGGCATAACTCCGAAACCAAGCCAGCTTCTGCTCGTCGTTTGTGTCCACATGGACGACGTGGGTCTCGTTGTAGGTGGCAAACAGGTGCTTACGATAATCTTTAGTCATGCACCTGCTCCCTGTTCTGCCGGTACAGATAGATGAGGCTCATGAGCAACATGAGTGAATAGGCAACTACCGATGAGAGCGATGCCCCCACAATGCCGAGCTGGGGCAGCAACCACCAATTGAGCGCGATATTGACCATCGCCGCCAGTCCCGGCGAAACGACGGTAACGGGCGGCATACCACCGGCAGCAAAATAGTTCATAAAGATGGTGTTGACCGCCAGCGTGACAATGGCCGGCGCCAACCAGACAAAAGCCGGCGCCGCAGGTAAAAAGGCTGTGCCATACAAGAGACTCACAACCGGTCGTACAAAGAGCACCGCCACGACAACCAGGCCAACCATCAACGCTCCGACGACCAGCGCCGTCTTGCGCGCATAGCGCCAGCGTACCGTCTCATCGGGCATGGCCGCCAGTTTGGGAAAGAGCAGCGCCCCAATTGAAACCGGCAGCAGACCCACCAACTCCGCCATATTGGCGGCCAATGAATAATAACCGGCCTGTTCAGCACCGAGCATCTGTTTGACCATCAACAGATCCACCCGCAACACCAGATAGGCAAAAAAAGCGGCCAGATAGGCTTTGAACCCATAGCGTACACCCTGCCGGAAGAGCTTCCACGACCACCTGACTCGCTCGGCCACCTGACCCCGCAGCCGCCACCCGACCAGCGCAATACCCACCACCATCGCTATGAGGCTTACTGCAAAGACGCGTTCAGGCGTGACTGCTCCGCCCCAGATGACTAGTGCAAGCAGCCCCACCGTGAGCAATCGCGTGCCAAGCTCGGTTGTATTGTACGCACGTACCTCCTGGATGCCGAGCAGCAGATTTTGCAAGAGCAAGTAGGCCAGCCCCAAGGGAATCCAGAGTAAGGCCAGCGTCAGCAGTGGCCCGTGCAACGGCGCAAGCTGTGGCCAGACGGCGAAGAGCCAACCAGCCAACGCCACAACGAACCCTCCTACCCCCAGGCTCACCAACAGCGAGTTGCCGAATAGCGCCGCCAACCGCGATCGGTCTTGCGCCACGTAGTAGGTGTTCGAGGCGTGCAGCCCCAAGTTGCCAAACTGGACGCCAATAGCGCCGACCGCTACCGCTGTGGCATAGAAACCACGCCCTTCTGGGCCAAGCGTGCGTGTGACGATCACCCCGGTCACCAGGCTAACGGCGATGAGCAGCAGGCGTGTGCCAAAGGTTTCCACTACCTTTTGCACAAAGTCAGAGGTGGAGACTCTCCGCCACCAACCGGCCATCACTGCTTGCCAACTTACCAGATCCACTGTTACGCCTGCTTTTGTCAAGGTGCGCAAAGGGGTCGATGCTCGGCTGTTACTTCACAGCCGTCGTGAGCAAATACCAGCCCGCGTACGGCTCCAGCGGCTTTTCGATCCATTGCGGCAAGAACCGGCCAATTTTTGGCAGATGGTCTCGCCGAAAGTGCGCCACCGTAAAGTCTACCTGGCGAAAATCGGCCAGCATGTGCGCCAGTTGAGATTTTGTGTACGTCTTTACCAGCGGTTTGATCGTGACCCCGTCGGCACCGTTCTCCACCGTGGACAACAACCCCCGATAACCCAGGCGGAACAGGTGCCCACGCAAGATGCCCCGGTAGAGCAGCACCGTTACCAGATGAAACGCGCTATACCGGTAATACATGCTAAAGACAAAACGACCGCCCGGCTTGAGCACCCGATAGACTTCGGAGATGCAGCGCACAGTGTACGGCGTATGGTGAAGCACCCCGTTGGAGTAGACGACATCGAAATACTCGCTCGGATAGTCGATCTCGGCGCAGGTGCATAGCTTGAGCT
>QEUW01000170.1 GCA_003577005.1 Chloroflexota bacterium
GTAGAGCGGAGCATCTGCTGTATATGAGCAATGGATTGAGCTTCTAGGTCAGACACAGCTTACGCCATTTCATTTTCGAGAATCTGTTGATCAATTTCTGCAACATGGGCACGGTAATAGGCCCAGGCATTGGTCAGGTCTTCAGCTCGTAAGGTAGGATATGCTCGTAACAAATCTGCCTCGCTGCTTCCCAGCTTGCGGGCTTGAACCAAAACCCAAACCGGAATGCGCGTGCGGACAATACAGGGTTCGCCCCCTGCCACGCCGGGCGTACTTTCGATTCCTGGAAACGCGCCGCCGATGTCACGGGCAAGCCACTGTAACGCCTGGGCTTTCTCGGCAGGCGTCAGTTCGGGTAACAATTCGCGCACCTTTTCCAAGACAGTCATTGAGGTATACTCCACATCATACCTTATTCCGTTGAGTTAGCATCCATTATGGGCGAGAATTCGATGTGCGTCGGTGATCAAACTAGCCTTAATGTCCCGGTGCAGGATTAACCAAGTTCCTTTGCAAACCTTCCTGGAAGCTCCGAGCTTCCAGGAAGGTGAAAGACAAACTACTCTCTTAAACATGCACTAGGTCATGGGGTTCAATAAATAACGCGTCTTCAAACGCCCGAGGAGCCCACACGAAAACCCAGATAATTGAGCCGATGGGCGCAACGGACGTTCCGAAGATAGTCGTTAAAGATGCCGCCCGCACCACGCGACCTTCGCCCCCTTCCAGGAGATTATTCATCTTGCTGGTGTAGACTTATGCAACCAATACTCACGTTACACTTTCTTCAACTTCGCAAGTGAAGCTAACAACTTTTTGATTCCTACCCCTGGAAAAGCAATTATCACCTCTTCATCGTCTTGTGTCGGGACACTTTCTATGACCATACCAATACCGGACTTGGAATGTTGTACAGAATCGCGTCGTTGGAACTGCGGTAAACGCACGGCAAGTGGTGCAGTGGGCTCTGGGTCTATCTCAGTATGATGAGGGAAAGGCCGAGTCTGAATAGCACGCAATAACATCACTCCGTTTGGATTAGTTTGTGGAACCCAGCCCTCTATAGAAGGTTGTCCAGGCTGCTGATAGCTCACATTCCACCAGAAGATGCCATCTACACTTTGCGACTCATTATTCAAAATGACAAGTCTTGCAGCAGTTGGGATTTCCTGCAAAATGTCGCCGGCAGCTTGTTTGTTAAGGTAGCCTGGTGTACGCCGCAGGTTGACTCTCGCGGCTGTTTCTATCTCTCTTCCCTGTTCCCAACTTTCTTTTTTTGCAATGATTCTCTGTTTAATTGCTTCATTATCTTTTTGCCATTCAGTACTCTCACCTTCTGGTGCTTCTACACTGTGGTCTTGCTCTTGACTAGACTTCAATACGAATAACATCCCATCCGCCGCACGCAGATAGAGCACAGGCGTGCCCCATTCAAGCGAATACTCGTCCTGCAAGTTGATAGCATTGCGCGCCTCGACCACGGCGGTGTCTACGGGCAGGTTGTCGGCTAGGGCGGTGTAGAAGGTGCGGGCAAACTCCAACGCGGCGGCGTCGGTGATAGCATATTGCATGGCCAGCACGGCGGGCAGACCACTCAGCACCAGCGTGGCGGCGCTGCTGGAGAGTACGTCAAACGGGCCGCCGCGCGCCCCCTCGCAGGCGTTGAGCAGCGCCAGCCGTAGCGACGCCCGCTGGCCGGCTAACAAACCCCCCAACAGCCTGGCTGAGAGCGGGCGGGCGCGACCCTGGTCGTCGGCCAGCACAATGCGCCCCTCATCGCGCTCGGCATCAAACTGGCCGTGGCCGACAAAGTGAAAGATGTGCCACGGGCCATAGCCGGGGCGCATAAACTGTTGCAGGTCGCGCCCGGTTTGGCCCGGCAGCCAGGTCAGTTCGACCAGGCTGCGGCGTAGCAGCGTCTGGAGCGCCTCCTCCACGCGGTGCTTTTCTTCGTCCACATCGAGTTGGGTCAAATCCGTGGGGTTGGCGACCATGCCCAGGATGCGCAGCGGCGGCGTGGGGTTGGCGACCATGCCCAGGATGCGCAGCGGCGGAGCTACAGCCAATGGCGTCGTGCTCTGCGCCAGTTCGGGGTAGCGTACCAGTGGCGTGTGCGGGTCGAGACAAATGTAATCGCGCTTGCGCGGGTCATAGAGAAATTCCCAAGGCAGGGCGGCCAGCTGCGGCGACTGGACGTGGAGCTTGATGCGCAACCCTTTGCCCTGGCTGGCCGCCTCCTGCTGGCATTCATAGTAGAGCGAGCGCGCCTCGCCAACCAGCAGACCAAAGCTCTGCACGGTCGTCTCGCGAGGGCTCAACTTGGTGCGCCGATGCCCCGTCGTTCGCAGGATGGCGTTCTCTAGCCGCAGCAGTTGCGCTTCTAATTCAGCGTCGGTAAAGGGAAAGCTCGACAATTCACGCGCAATGCGGGTGCGCGAACGCACCGTTATCAGATAATCGGCGCTATCGCTGAGGCCAATCTCCAGTTCAAAGTCGAGATAGTCGAGGGGCATCTCCGATCAACCTGCCATTCAATCATGCTGCCACTGGCGATACCTGATATTCGATGCGGCTGGGTAAGGTCACGCGCTGTGAAGCATCTAGTATTTCCAGCGACACCAGATTTCCGGCGTCATCATAGTCAAGAATTACACCTGGCTTATCCTCATCACTCTCAGCGACGAGCGCGTCACTGAAAATGATCGTTAACGTGTCGGTTTCCCGGTCATAAATGACTTTCATGGCGCAACCTTCCAGTATTTGGCGATCTTGCTTGTACGGTACACGGTCACTACGGCAGGCGGGTCGCGGTCGATGTCGATGAAGACGCGTAGCAAACAGGTTTTTCGTGGTTCCCCACTCACAAATCGCGATTGATAGACGACACGCCCGACGCGCACAGTCTCAATTTGCTCAGGTGTATGCAACACCTCGACAACCTGGGCTTCGGTTATCTGGCGTCGAGCCATTTCACTGTACGCATGATCGGTAACTTGATAATCTGTAATGGACATTTTCACTCGCGTGAAATCACCCCCGCCTTTTCCAACGGGTGCGGGCCGTGCAGGTGGAGCGCGGGTGCTTCGCCGCTGGGGAGCTTCTTGCCCCGGTTCGCCAGTTCGTGGGGGTCAATGGCGCGGCGAATTTCGTTCATTACATCCAGATCGGTCTCGCTGAACATCACCGGCATGTACTCCCGCTTTTCCATGCCCACGCCGTGCTCGCCGGTGATCGAGCCGCCCATCTCCACACACATGCGCAGGATGTCGCCGGCCAGCGCCTCGGCCCGTTCCAGCGCACCGGCCTCGCGACCGTTGTAGAGGATCAGCGGGTGCAGGTTGCCGTCGCCGGCGTGAAAGACGTTGGCCACGCGGATGCCATACTGTTGGCTCAGCCGGTCGATGGTGGCCAGCGCCTGGCCCAGTTTGCCGCGCGGCACCACGCCGTCCTGCACAATATAATCGGGGCTGAGGCGCCCTACTGCTGAAAAGGCGCTCTTGCGACCCTTCCAGATGCGCTGGCGGTCGGCCTCGTCCTGGGCAATGCGCACCTCGTCGGCGCCCGATGCTTCGATCACCTGGAGCAGGTGGGCAAATTCTGCCTCGACCTGCACCGGCTCGCCTTCGAGTTCGACGATGAGCAGCGCCGGTTTGTCGGGGTAGCCGGCGTGGACCGCGGCCTCGGCAGCCTGGATGGCGAGGTTGTCCATGATCTCCATCGCCCCCGGTAGCAGACCCGACGCGACCACCTGCGCCACGGCGTCGCCTGCGGCCTCCAGGCTGCTGTAGGAGGCCAGCACGGTGCGATAGAGCGCCGGTTTGGGCATGAGCCGCAGCGTGATCTCCAGCGCGATCCCAAAAAGCCCCTCGGAGCCGACAAAGAAACTGGCCAGGTCCGGCCCGACCTGCTCCAGACTCTCGCCGCCGAGATATTCCACCTGGCCGTCGGGCAAAACCACTTTCAGGCCGAGGACGTGGTTGGCCGTCATGCCGTATTTGAGACAATGGGCGCCACCCGAATTGAACGCTACATTACCACCGATGGTGCAGATGAGCTGGCTTGACGGGTCGGGCGCATAGTAGAGATCGTACGGCGCGGCGGCTTTGGAGACATCGAGGTTGACCACGCCCGGCTCGACCACGGCGATGCGCTGTTGCGGGTCGAGCCGGAGGATGCGGTTGAGCCGGTTGAGCGCGATGACAATCCCTTCCTCAAGCGGCAACGAGCCACCGGAGAGGCTGGTCCCGCTGCCGCGAGCGACAAAAGGTACGCCAAACTGGTGGCAGAGCCGCACAGTCTCGATGACTTCCTCTTGCGTCTCCGCCAATACCACGGCCTGTGGGCGGGCGCGGAAGGCCGTCAGCGCATCGGATTCGTAGGGTGCAAGTTGCGCCGGTTGCAGCAGCAGCCGGTTGGATGGCAGCCGTTGGGTTAATGCTGGGATCAGATTGTCGGCAGGCATGGTATAAAGGACTCGTCTATTGATTGACCACTTCAATCGATTGTAGCCCATAGCAACCAAAGGCGTCAACCCAAGCCAATGACCAATCGTCAGCGCATCTTTTCCTTGCTCCCGCTGCTTGTTCTTCTGCAGCTTCTCCTGTTGACCGCGATCTGGATCCCTACCCGCGCCGACCGCGCTGTCGCTCCCCTGGCTACTGCGAACGCTACTGCTGTACGCCGGCTCGCCACGCTGGCCCATTATGCAGATCTGGTCGTGCGCGGCCAGGTCGCCTCGACCGCCAGCGCCTGGCGGGCTGACCGGCGCGCCATTGAAACGGAGGTCACGCTTGGTGTTCACTACATGGTAGCCGGTGCCGGACCAAGTGTGCTTACACTCCATACCGAAGGTGGCTATCTGCCGGAGGAAGGTCTGGGCATGGTCGCCTCTCACGCAGCCACTTTCCGCACGGGCGAGGAAGTGCTGCTTTTTTTGCGCCGGGCGGGAGAGCGCCTGGTGCTAGTCGACGAAGAGGTGGGCAAATTTAGTGTCCGCCAGGGCGTAGCCGCCAACGGTGCGCTCCGTGTGCAGATGGGGCTTGAAGAACTCTACGGTTTGCTGGGGGAGGGACTGCTTGCCCAGGGGCGCCAGACATCGACTCCCTCGAACTGGGCTGCGCTGGAAGCCGGGGAGGCAGACGTTCGTCCTGCTTCCCCAGGGGACTTTGTATTTGAGGAGTTGCGCTGGCCGGGCGCCGACCCGGAGATCCATTTTCGCGCCAATCCCTCTGTACCGGAGGCCGGCGGACCTGATGGCAGCACAGAAGATTTTCTAGCGGCGTTGACGAACGCGGCGGTTACCTGGAGCATTGTGCCGGGTGCCGCCTTCACCTTGATCTATGATGGGTCCATTTCGGCGACCGATGTGGAGTATAACGGGGTGAACGAAGTGATCTTTTTCCCGGGTGGTCAAGGGAGTGTCGCCGGTCGTAGCCGTGTCTGGTTCAATTCGGAACGGACGATCCTCGAAGCTGATTTCTGGCTCAATTCTGATCTGGATTGGGATGCTACGGGCAACCCAGGCCCGCCTGAACTCGATGTCGAGAGCGCTGCGCTCCACGAATTCGGCCACTGGCTGGGCCTTGGTCACGACAGCGACTCGGCTGCCGTGATGTACTTTTCGCTGACGACTGGCTCGTTGCGCCGTGCGCTTCATCCCAGCGACGCTGCCGGAATCAGTTATATTTATCCGTGCCCGGCGTTGCCATGCATCCCCGAGATCTATGCTGACCCAACCGAGACTGCGCTATCCACAGAACTCCCCACCGTTACGCCCACCACGACGCCCACCGTTACTGCCACTCAATTGCCTACAGCTACCGAAACGCCTTCGCCTGTGCAGAGCGAAACCCCTGGCCCCTCGGCGCCGGTGGGCCCGACGCTGCCGGTCAGGCCCACCGCTACGATTGCACCAACCACCATTTCCCAGCTTGGCGATCTACACACCTATCTGCCGCTGGTGCAACGATGATAGAGGGGATGGGACCGGTAGAGCCATTCGCAAATGGTCCCTACCGGTTACGGGGCCAGTGCCCGATTTCCCACGCCATCGGCCTCGGCAAGGATATCCGCCACCGAGCGGACGCCGAGAAAGGCCTGTTGCAGGCCAGTGTTCACTGTATTGAATAGGGGTGTAAAGCGTGGGCCAAAGCGCCATGGCTGCGCATAGACCAGACCGTTGAGAAACGGTCGCTGTTCAGGGTGGAGCTGAAGCCAACCTACTTGTAAACTCAGGCGAACAGGCATGGCGTGGCCCTCTTCCGTTAGCGAGGAAGAGGCAGCCGGGCTCACGAGAAATTCGACCAGGCGTTGCGCTGCTGCTGAGTTGGGCGCAGTGGCGGGGACCGCATAACAAGTCGTAAAGGCCAGCGTTGCCCGGCCCCGCGGCCCGCGGGGCAGTTCAGCGAAGCCAATGTTCAGTTCGGGATAGTTGCGCTTGAGAAAGGGCGCTACCCAGTTTCCCTCGATTGCCATCGCTGCTCGGCCCTGCGCCAGCGCCTCTCCTCCCCAGACGCTCTCCAGGTCAGCCGGGGCGGCGGCAAAGCCATCGACGACCAACATTACATAAAAGGTCATGGCGGTGTGCGCCTCGTTACTGTTGATCGTCATGACCGTCATAGCGTCATCGGTGACGCTGCCGCCGGCCTGGTAGAGAAAGGGCAGCCAGCGGCTAAAGTCGGGCGGCAGGGCCATCCCTACGGTACCCGTCTCCGAATTGGTCAGCGCCTCGGCCGCAAAGCGCAACTCATCCCACGTCCAATCGCCGGTTGGATAAGCGATACCGGCGCTGTCAAAGAGGCTGCGGTTGTAGACGAGCGCCAATGTCCGCACCTCGCGCGGGGCGCAATAGAGAACGTCATCAAGCAAGAATAGAGGGCGGAGGGTCGGGTCAATGTCCGCCACGCTGGCGCCGGCTGGCGCCAGTGGCTTGAGAGCGCCCGCTTGCGCCAGTTCATGGACGCGCGGGCCGTCGAGGACGATGAGATCGGGCGGCGAACTGGCGGCCAGGGCGCCGGTCAGCGCAGTGTCGTAATCGGGCGCCAGTGTGCTGACGATCCTCACGTCGGGATTGGCCTGCTGGAATTGGTCGATCAGCGTCTGGAATCGGTTGGTCTCTTCATCATCGCCCGCTGGGGCCAGAACGCTCATAATGGGGCGAGTGTCCTCGGCGCTATCGGTGGCGCGCGCCGGTTCGCCTGTAGGCGCGGCCTGCCAGGGGAGGGGCCAGGCGGGAAGCCCGAAGGTGCAGCTAGTGAGAAACCACGTCATCCCTAAGAATAGGAGGGCTTTGGCAGAGCCTGTACGCATGTTGGTCATCCTCCCAGCCTTGACATGCTTTCGCTGGCCGCACGAAAGAGGATCGTGTGCCGCCGCGCAAGTTGATCGACATCGCGGTGGTAGCCACCCCCGATCACACCGGCCACGGGTATGCCGCGCCGCCAACACGCGCTAAAGACCAGCGCGTCGCGGCGGTAGATCCCACGGTCGGTCAGCGCCAGTTTGCCGAGCGCATCCTCCCTGTGGGGGTCGACGCCACCGTCGTAAAAGACCAGATCGGGCCGCGCCTGGCTGAGCAGGTCGGGCAGGTGGTGCGCCAGGGTGGCGAGATACGCTTCATCTTCCATTGCGACCGGCAAAGACACATCGAGATCACTGGTCTGTTTGTGGAAAGGAAAATTGGCGGCGCAGTGCATGGAAAAGGTAAAGACGCTCTCATCCCCACAAAAGAGGGCGGCTGTGCCATCCCCCTGGTGGACATCGAGGTCGATGATGAGGACCCGCTGCGCCAGCCCTTGCTGCTGGACCACACGGGCGGCCACGGCCAGGTCGTTGAAGATACAAAACCCCGACCCAAAATCGGCGAAGGCATGGTGCGTGCCCCCCGCTGTGTTGCAGGCAATACCCTGTTGGAAGGCCAGCTCAGCCGTAAGGACCGTGCCGGCCACGGCGATACAGGTGCGGTTGACCAGCGCCCGGCTCCACGGGAAGCCGATCCGGCGCATGGCGCGGGCGTCGATAGCCCCGGTCAGGTATGCGTCCACGTAGGCCGGATGGTGCGCCAGTTCGAGCCACGCCCGCGGCGGTGGGTCGGGCAGGTGGAACTGGTCCAGGCTGGCGACCCCGTCACGGATGAGCGTTTCGTACACCTTGCGATACTTGAGCATCGGAAAACGATGGCCGGGGGGCAAGGGCGCAACATAGTCTGGGTGATAGACAATGGGTAGCGACATAGTAGCGGTGTCAGCCTGGCTTGCCCGGCACGTCGTGGCAGTGGCGACAGCGCGCCTCATAGCTTTCGCTGCCGCCGACAAAGATGACAGGGTCGTCATAGCGAGCGGGGCGACCGTCGATGAGACGCTGGGTGCGGCTGGCCGCGGCTCCGCAACAGACGCAGATCGCATTGAGCTTGTCCACCTGTTCGGCCAGGGCAAGCAAGAGCGGCATAGGGCCAAAGGGTTCGCCGCGGAAATCCTGGTCGAGACCGGCGATGATGACGCGGCGGCCCTCATCGGCCAGCCGGGTGCAGACCTCGGCAATTGCCCAGTCGAAGAACTGCACCTCGTCGATGGCGACAACCTCAGCATCGGGCGCCAAGTGCTGGAGGATCTCTTGCGCGCTGGCAACGATAACCACATCTTCTCGTGCGACACCGTTGTGCGAGGCGATGCGTTCCACGCCGTAGCGGTTATCGATGAGTGGTTTGAAGATCTGCACCTTTTTGCGGGCGATCTCGGCGCGGCGCACGCGGCGCAACAACTCTTCTGTCTTGCCGCTGAACATGGAGCCACAGATCAGCTCCACTCCGCCGCCGGCCAATTCGTGGGGCATGGATCAACCTCCTGACTTCGTGCAGGGTAAAAGAATGCCGCCAAATTATACGACGCTAACTGGATGTCAAAAAATCTTTCTCACGAGAAGATGCGGGCAAACAAAAAGACAGAGACATCGGTCTCTGTCTTTTCATCTAGCCAACTGTCAACCAACTGTTGGTGCATCGCACGGAAGCGTGCAACGCACCGGCTCAATCATCGCCCTGAAGCCCGTACTTTGCCAGCACCTCGGCGGCGGCGGCATCGGGGTTGTCGCCGCGGGCGCGGGCGCGGCGGGCGGCCTCGTCGGCCTCCTTGCGGGCGCGCGCTTCGAGTTCGCGGCGGGCAGCGTCGGTCTGCCGGCGCTCCAGGCGCTTGATAAAGCGATCCACCTGGCCGGCGGTGTCGACGATGCGCTGCTCACCCGTGTAAAACGGATGGCAGGTATTGCATACGTCTGTGCGGATCTCAGGAACGGTGCTGCCGGTGATCCAGGTCGTGCCACAGGAGCAGATCACACGCGCCTGTGGATAATAGGTGGGGTGAATATCGGCCTTCATCTTACTCTGCTCCCTCGGGGAGGACGCTGACCAGCTTGCGGCCGCCTCGGCCCCACTCGAACTTTACCACACCATCTTCGGTAGCAAAGAGGGTGTCATCCTTCCCAATGCCTACATTGCGACCGGGCCAGAATTTGGTGCCCCGCTGCCGCACAAGGATATTCCCGGCCACCACTGCCTGTCCGCCAAAGCGCTTGACGCCCAGACGCTGTGCATTCGAATCACGGTTGTTGCGGCTGGAACCGCCGCCTTTTTTGTGTGCCATTAGACAGTGACTCCTTTCACTGGTTAATTGCTTCAATCTGCAACCGGGTCAGCCACTGGCGATGGCCTTTGCGGACACGGATGCGTTTCTTGGGCCGGTAGCGGAAGACCAGGATCTTGTTTCCTCGATACTGGCCGGTGATCTTGGCTGTGACGCTGGCGCCCTCGACAGCCGGCTGGCCAATCGTCACATCGTCACCGTTGGCGACCAACAAGATATCATCGAGCGAGACCGTGTCGCCCACATTGCCCTCGAGCTTCTCAACCTCGAGGGTATCGCCGGGGGCCACAGCATACTGCTTCCCGCCGGTGCGAATGACTGCATACATGTTTGTTCCCTTTCTCTGCCGCGTTCGGGCTTATCGAGCACCGAATCTTCGGGAGCGGCTTTGCGCCCCCAAAGGGAAGGGACGCAAATGCGAGCTCAATTGGTGTCAAAAAGACGAAAAATAACTGGACGGATGAGGTATAGAACCTCGCAACCCACAAAAGTAAATTATAGACGATAATACACTTTTTCGTCAAATTGCGTAGCCGGGAGGGTGCGTCCAGGATGGAGGGCGAAGCGGCGGCGGGACAGGCATTCCGCACCCAAGGGTCCCCGGGGCCGGAGCGGGGCTGGTCATGCAAACGGGCGCCGGCCCTTTCCCGGAATGTAGGCCGGTTTTTTGCATAAGGATTGCATATGAAAACATTCGAATTGCACAATCTTTGTTGAATTGTGGGGGTACCTACCGAATAGTAGGTAGAGTCGTTGTATGCTCAACGCTAGCGTTGAGGCATGGGAGCCACAGGCTTGAACACTGACTGGTAAAATGATTTCAGAACCCGAACGCGAGCCGAGCGATGCAAGACAGCGCGTGTTGGATGCCGCCGAGCGTCTTTTTATGCAGCATGGGTATGCAGCGATTACGCTGCGCGATATTGCTGAGGCGTTAGGAATGAGGCAGGCATCGCTCTATTATCACTTTCCCGAAGGGAAGGAGCAGCTCTATGTCGCCGTGGTGCAGCGTGTCTTTGCCCGCCACCGCGCTGGAATGGAGGCCGCTATCGCACAGGGTGGCGATACCCTGGCAGGCCAATTGGCGGAACTGGCGGCCTGGTTTGCGAGCCAGCCACCGCTCAATCTGCTGGGTATGACCCACGCTGACTTTGCGGCGTTGAGTGAAGCGAACATGCACGCCCTCTCCTATGCCGGCTATGAGGCGCTCTTCACCCCGCTGCGACAGATGTTCAGCGCCGCGCAAGCGCGCAACGAAATTCGCCCGGTGCAGCCAGACTTGCTGGCAGGCTGCTTCCTGGCGCTCATCGACAGCGCCAGTGTCATCCGCCGCCAACCTACCATCCCAGCGCGGGCGCAGATGGTGGATGAGATGATTTCGATCTTGTTGGAAGGTCTCTACCCGCGGTCGGAATAGTTGGGGATAGCAATGTGCGATTTAGCGTGCATCCTGTTTACCCTGCAACCCGCTGATTGTTGCGAACGTAATGTCACCCGTAGATAAGTATTGCATTAAAATAAAGTGATTGCGGAACACAACCGTCAACGAGAGGCAAGGTGTTTATGCGACGCTGGATCATTGTCATTGTTCTGCTGGTGCTGATTGGCGCCGCCGGTTATGTGGCCTACCAGAGTGGTCTTCTTGGCAGTGTCGGGTTGGGTGGCGAGACGGCCACGCCGCCGGCCAATGGTGGAACAGGGGCGCCCGCTGCCGTAGCCCCACTGGCGCCCGGCGGCCAGGCAGCGGTCGGCTATGTCGTAGCAGATGCACGGGTCGTGCCGGTGCAGGAGGCAAGCCTGAGTCTGGCGACCGGTGGCATTGTCAAAGAGCTTCTAGTCCAGGAGAATGAGCAGGTAGAGGCCGGTCAGGTGCTGTTGCGGCTCGATGATGCGCAGCAGAAGGTGGCCGTTGCGAGCGCCCAGGCCGAGCTTCAGCGCGCCCAGGCGCGGCTCCAGCAGGTGCTGGCCGGGCCACGCACAGCCGAAATCGAGTCGGCGCAGGCGGCTTTAGACGCTGCTACGGCTCGCTATGAGCGGCTCGCTGGCGCCTCGCTGCCCGGCAGCATTGCTGAAGCCGAGGCTGGTCTAGCCGCAGCCCAGGCCTCGCTTGCCCAACTGCTCGAAGGGCCGAGCGAGGAACAGCTCATCAATGCTCGCGCCGCGCTTGCCAGCGCTCAGGCCGAGTTGAGCCGCCGCCAGTCGGCCTATAACGAGATTCGCTGGCGGCCTGACATTGGCGCCACCAGCCAGTCGGCCAATTTGCAACGGGCCACCATTGAATACGAAGCGGCGCAGGCGCGGCTGGCTGATCTCGAATCCGGGCCGTCGCAGGCGGAGCTTGCCAGCGCCAACGCCCAGATCCGCCGGTCGCGGGCGCAGCTCGATGCGCTACGGGCCGCTATGCCCCAGGAGCTGCGCGAGGCCGAGGCCAATGTGCGCAGTAGCCAAGCGCAACTGGATCTCCTCCTCGCTGGTGCGCGCGACGAAGAGGTGGCCGCCGCCGAGGCGGATGTCGCCTCGGCCACCGCCGCGCTGCAACAGGCGCTGGTGGGTCTGGCGGAGACTGAATTGCGGGCGCCCTTTGCCGGTTCCATTGCCCAATTGAATGTCAACGCCGGCGAGCAGGTGTCGTCCAACGTACCGGTGGTAGTGCTGGCTGACCTCTCAAACTGGCAAGTCGAGACCGAAGACTTGACCGAGCTGGACATTGTCGGCGTGAGCGCCTCCACGCCCGTGACGCTGACCTTTGACGCTATCCCCGATCTGGAGGTAAACGGTCGAGTCAAATACATCAGGCCGCTGGGCACCGACAACCGGGGGGATATCGTCTACACCGTCGTCATCGAACCAATCCGGCAGGATCGCCGTCTGCTCTGGAATATGACTGCGGTGGCCGAGTTGCAGGTAGAGTAGGGCGTATAAAGTACGGAATACATAGTACGGAATGGGTTCAGTTGTGAGTCTGAGCCTGGTAAGGTGAGGGTGTCGAATGCCTTTTTATCTGGCGTTCAAAGAGATCTGGCATAACAAGGGGCGTTTTTTGCTGATTGCATTGATCGTTGCCTTGATCACGACGTTGGTGCTCTTTATCGCGGCGCTGGCCGAAGGGCTGGGGAATGGCAACCGCGAGTACCTGCAAAAGCTCAACGGTGAACTGGTGGTTTTTCAGGAGAATGTAGACCTATCGATCAGCGCAAGCCGGATTGGGCGTTCAACCCTCAACTCGCTCCGCCGTGTGCCAGAGGTGGCCGCGGTGGGGCAAGTGGGCTTTTCGCTCGCCAGCATCCTCTATGGTCCGGATAATGGCCTCGAGCGGAGCCAGCTTGACATTGCGTTGATCGGTGTGGAGCCGGGCGCGCCGGGCGTACCCCCGGTTTTAGAGGGGCGGGAAATTAGCCGCAACCGCGCTGAAGAGGTAGTGATTGACCGCAATGTGACGGCACGCACGAGCATTCAGATTGGCGATGTCATCACCCTGCGCGTGGTTCAAGGCACAAAGGAAGAGCTCTATGACCTGACCGTCGTGGGGATCACGGATGGGCGCCAGTACTTTATTCGACCGGGCATTTTTGTCCCCTATTTGACCTATGAGAAGGTGCGGCCACAAGGCGAAAATGAGAGCGGGCGCGGAGAACTGGTCTCCAATATTGCCGTCGTCAAGTTGCAGGAACCGGCTGATTGGGAAGCCATGGCCGCACGCATCGAGCAGGCGGTGGGCCGAGTTGAGGTCGTGGACCGCAAGGCCGCGTACGAAGCCACACCCGGTTATACGGCGCAACAGAGTACGCTCAACACGCAACGATACTTCACTTTCTTTATCGGTGTCTTGGTCATCGGCGGTTTCTTCCAGATCCAGACGCTGCAAAAGGTGGCCCAGATCGGCATGCTCAAGGCCATCGGCGCTTCCAACTTGATGATCGCCGGCGCCGCGCTTGCCCAGATCGTCGCGGTCAACGCGTTTGGCGTGCTGGTGGGAACGATTGGTTCGCTTGCGCTGGGACTAGCGTTGCCGCCGGTGGTGCCGGCCATCTTTACCGGCCAGGCCGTCCTGGCTGCGATTGGCTCGCTGTTGCTGATTGGCCCGCTGGGCGGGCTGGTGTCCGTCTGGCTGCTCCTGCGTGTAGAGCCATTGATCGCCCTCGGTTTGGCGCAATAGAGTAGTAAGTTTCATGAACGATGTCCTGCAATCTAGTCCAGTGCAAAAGGATCGCACTCACCAGACAGCCGCGCTGTGGGTGAACGGAGACGAAGCACTGGTGGCGACTGGTGTCACTAAGATCTATGGCGAGGGCGCCAGTGCAGTGCGCGCCGTGGATGATGTCTCGTTTGCTCTGGCGCCGGGGGAGTTTGTGGCGCTTGTCGGGCCGAGTGGCTCTGGCAAGACCACAATGCTTGCCATGCTGGCCGGTCTGCTGACACCCACCGCAGGCACGATCCAGATTGCCGGGCGGGAGCTGGGCGCCATGAGCGAACAGGAGCGGACGCGCTTCCGCGGCCAGGCGATTGGGTTTGCCTTTCAGCAGAACAACCTGGTGCCTTATCTGAACGCGGTGGAGAATGTGGAATTGATGTTACGCCTCAACGGCAGGAATGGTCGGGAAAGGCGCACACGAGCTGTCGAACTCCTGACACGATTGGGCCTGGGCGACCGGTTGCGGAACTATCCTGGCCAGCTCTCGGGCGGGCAGCAACAGCGCGTGGCGATTGCGCGGGCGCTGATCCACGAACCGAGTGTCGTCCTCGCCGACGAGCCGACGGCCAGCCTGGACACCGAGCGCGCCAACCAGGTCGTCGCCACCTTTGCCGAGTTGATCCACGAGCAGCGGCGCACCGGCATCATGGTGACCCATGACCTGCGCATGTGCAAATATGTGGACAAAGTCATCCGGATGCAGGACGGCAAGGTCAGCCAGATCTTGACGGAGCGGTCCGAGATCGAAGCGTTGGCTGAGCTACACAGCGATTAGCGCATCCCTTTTGTGCTCTATCAGCATTGCGGCGACCGCCAACCCCACGTACAGCCAGAAGAGTGCCGTCATGTGCGGATAGGTCATGTTGAACCAGTAGTGGTCAAAGATGCCACTCACCAACGCGCCCAACACCGCGCCGCCGTACCCTAACAGGATCGCCTCCTGGCGCGCCGGCAAGCCGCGCCGCCACGCCCTCACCCACAACGTAAAGAAGGCGACCATCACCAGGACAAAGATCGCCAACCCCACCAGCCCCATATTCTCGGCAATGATCAGATAGAGCATACTCACGCCGAGATAGATATCGATGTCGGGCGTCCCGGTGAAGCCGACCCCAAAGAGGGGATAGCGCCGGATGAGGATGAGCGCATCCTTGTACTCGCCAAAGCGCATCTGCGTGGCCAGATCTTCTCCGGCCAGCCCGGCTACCAGCCGGGCGACGTACTCCTGTGTCTGCGGCAAGAGCAACAACAGCAATCCCCCCACCAAACCCAGCACCAGCAGCCAACGGTATTTCAACACGGCCAGCAAACCGATCGCGGTCGCCAGGCCAAGCAGCGCTGAGCGGCTGTAGGTAAGGTAGAGCGCTGCGGCGGTAGTCGCCAACATGAGCAGCGCCAGCCAGCGCGGCAGTAACGACTCCCGGGTGAAAATCTGCGGCGCTACTAACCCGGCCACAAGGATCATCATCCCGCCCAGCACGTTGGGGTCCACCGCCGTGCCGATGGCGCGCATGGTGCCGGCGGGATCGTCTTCGATAAAGCGCAGCGCGCCGGCGCCGCCGGGGTAATCGAAGCGCGCCAGCCGGTCCAACACCCAGATCGTTGCCTCTTGGGGAATCACGTAGAAGACCACGGCGATGGCCGCGCAAGCCCAGCCGGCTACGAGCAGCCAGCGCGTCACCCAGGCTAGCTCGGCCATAGTCCGTACGGTGTTGACGGCGACAAAGAAGAGGCCAATGCCGATGAGGATTTCGGCAAAACGGCGCACCAGAAAGCTGTTGGCGCTGCTGTGCGTCAACCCGTAGGCAAAACTAAAGAGCGCGATCAGCATGAAAAGCCCCACCAGCAGGCCGAGTGGCGTGGCGAGAAATTCCCGCTCCTGGCCGATGACCAGCTTAAAGAGCCAGACGAAAAAGAGCGCACCCAGCGCCACATCGAGAAAAGTCGGCTTGAAGCCAATATCGATGGGCAGGCTGGCAAAAGGTAACCCAAAGACCACTCCAGCCAGCGCCACAAAGCCCCAGTGCGTATCAGCCAAGATCAGCACGCCAGCGATGATGGCCGCGGCCAATGCCAGGGCAATCAACGGGCCAAAGACGCCGATAAAGAGGGCGATGAGGAGCGCACCGACGACAAGCGTCAGACTCAGCGCAAGATAACGATGAAAAAGACGCGGGGAAAAAAACAAGCGATCACTCAGAAAGTGAGGCATGATGTGTCAAGATGATGGAAACGATTTCAATCTCGCGATGAAAAAGCTCTTGCAAAAAATCATACAAATCAAGCAGATTTCCAAATGTTTCGCAGCCCGGTGCAAATTCAACAAGCAGATCGATGTCGCTGTCTGTGCGTTGCTCTTCACGCACAAACGACCCAAACAAGCCTAAGCGCTGCACACCTAACTGAGTTAACTTGTCCCGATTCGTCTTGAGCAAGCTTGTGATTTCATCTTTTGTACTAGGCGCCAGCATGTCAACTCCCTGGGTATTTCTGCTCATCTTAGCACAGGAATGGCTTGAACAAGCACAACGTGGTCTGCACCTGCAACTGTGAGCACACGCGGCGCCCCCTCCTGCGCCGGGTCATAGAGCCCGGTGATAAGCCGGTACTCTCCGGCGGGGAGGCCCTCTGGCAGGAGTATAGCATAGATCGCCGGTGGTGTCAGCACGGGGCCCGGCGGCGCAAGGGTGAGCGGACGGTCGTCTTGGGCGACAAGTTCGCCTGCGCGATTCAACAACTGGACAAAGACCTTTTCGGTTCCGCTCAACCGCGCCGGGTCGCCCGCCCACGCCAGATATACGACCAGATAGTCGCCCGCAGCCAGCGTTGAAGGCTGGAGCGCGTATCCCGTGAGCCGCACGCCATTCTGAAATTCGACATCCTGCGCCATGAGTTCCTGCGGCGGCAGCGTATAGAGATGCACCGGCCAGACGCCAACCTGTTCCGTCGCTGCCAGGATATAGCGTGCCGCCAGGGCCGTCGATGCGATTTCCGAATTATCCCAGTTGGGTGCGGGCTGCACGGGGAGGAGCATCCGCTGTACGCCATCAGTCGCCAGTTGGGCCACCAGGTCCGCCGCAGCGGTGGCGTCGTGCGGGGCAGGCGGCAAG
The DNA here is from genome assembly GCA_003577005.1 of Chloroflexota bacterium. The sequence goes on from QEUW01000170.1 coordinate 16,938, forward strand.
ACGATGTGCTCGACCGGCCCTTGATAATAGTACCAGAGCGTCGGGTCGGGGAAGTTCTGGGCCAAGCGCACCTGCTCCGGCTGGTATTGGGCTGACAATTGCTCCAATCGGGCTGCCAAGTTGCGCCAGCCATGCGTCTTGCTGTAGGCCGGGTCGCTGTAATGCCGGTGCAGCGAGGCGATCATGCCGGCGACCAAGATCAGGGCGAGGAGCGA
>QEUW01000171.1 GCA_003577005.1 Chloroflexota bacterium
GTCTACTGGTCGCCTGATACCCCCCCCACCGGTGCGCGGGGCAGGCGAAATGCCAGCGCTCCAGAGTCCGCCGGGCGCACGCCCCAGTTTCAGCGCCGCGACAGCGTCCAACATGCCAAATTTGGTGTGGGGACGGTGATCGAAAGCAACCTGACACGTGACGATGAAGAGGTGACGATTGCCTTTCCTGGTGTGGGTATCAAAAAGCTCCTGGCATCGCTGGCCGGTCTGAAGAAACTGTAACCACACGATCCCCGTGGCGCACCTCTCAACCCTCTGCCATTCTATAAACGCGACCGGGTCGGCTGTGCAGGTATCGACGGCGGCTGGTCGTTGCCGGCGTTTGCAGCGTGAACGACTGGATGCGCACAGGGCGGCAGAGAGGGCACAAGCCGTATAGGCCCCCATGTTTTTGGGCGAGTAAGGGTTATTATGGCCGTGAGGATTGAGGAGAAACGCAACGACCTCGAACAAGCCGAGCCGGCGCGCTTACCACCATCTACAGTGGTGGTAGATGTAGAATCGCCGCCGTGGAGTGTAGCGACCAAATCGATTGTGTCGGTAGTGGGCCTGGCCCTGGCCGCGCTGATCTTCTGGCGCTTTCAAGATCTGTTGCGCCCGATTGTGGTGGCTGCGATCCTTGCTTATCTGGTCAATCCGCCCGTGGTCTGGCTGATGCGCCAGGCAAATATGAGCCGGGGCGTGGCGGTGGTACTCGTCTACCTGATGTTGTTGGTTGTCTTGCTTGTTGCGCTCGGTGTGCTGGGCTTTGTAGCCTTTGACCAGCTGATCCGGCTGGCCAACCTACTGCCCGACTCGATGAGCGAATTTGTGGCGCTGGCACAGCGGCAGCTCGACGCTACATTGCAGCGAATTTCGTTGCTTGTGGGGTATGACCTGCGGGGGCTGGCGCAATACATCGATCTACGCGAAAGCGCACAGCAGGCGATCAGCCTGCTCCAGGCCACCTTGCGCCAGGGTGGAACATTGGCCGCCACCGTCGCCCAGACGACCATCAGCACGGTCGCTACCGGCGTCTTGGTCTTCTTTATCTCACTCTATATTGCAAAAGACAGCCCGCAGTTTGTCCAGTCGGTTAGCGATGCCGCACACCAATCAGGCTATCGGCGCGATGCCGACCGGCTCATGCGTGCCTTTTTGCGCATCTGGGACGCCTACCTACGCGGCCAGGTGATCTTGGGGTTGACCATCGGCGTCGTCGTGAGCGTGGCGCTAGGGGCGCTGGGGGTTAACAATGCGTTGGGGCTGGGCATCCTCTCTGGCGTTCTGGAATTCTTGCCGGTCATCGGCCCTCTGATCGGGACGGCGGCGGCGGTACTGGTGGCGCTCTTCCAGCCGGATAACTATCTGGGGCTTGACCCGGTTTACTATGCGCTGGTTGTGTTGGCAGTGATGATCTTGATCCAACAAATTGAAAATAATCTGCTCGTGCCGCGCATCGTCGGCGAGGCGCTGGACCTGCACCCGCTGGTCGTCATGATCGGTGTGATCATGGGCGCATCGCTGGCGGGCATTCTGGGCGCGATCCTGGCTGCGCCGGTGGTGGCCTCCATCAAACTCTTTAGCATCTACGCCTGGCGCAAGATGCTCGACCTGCCCCCCTTCCCCGACCCGGAGCCGCCCCCCAAACCCAAACGAGGCCAGATGGGCTGGGGCGCTCGCCTGCGTCTCTGGCGCATACAACTCAGTCGCCTGACACGCCGTGCATGATTTGGTCCTCTTCTTGCGATTAACTTGAAAGGAAGTATATGACTGCGGAGTGCGCATGCCCACGTGCGCACTCCGCAATCAGGGGAAAATGAATGAACAAATCAATCTATCCGTTGACCTTTACACCCATCTTCAAAGATTACCCGTGGGGGGGGCGCAACCTGGGCGAGAAGTTGGGCCGCCGGATTCCTGATGGCGCTGTGGCGGAGAGTTGGGAGATCGCTGCTCACTCTAATGGCTCCAGCATCGTCAACAACGGGCCGCTAGCCGGGAAAAGTCTGGCCGAGGTGCAGCAGCAGTTGGGGGTGGCCCTGTTGGGCGACCGCAACGAAGCAGCGCTAGCGCGCGGCAAATTTCCGCTGTTGGTCAAATTGCTCGATGCCAATGCCTGGCTCTCGGTGCAAGTGCATCCCGATGATGAATATGCCGGAATCCATGCCGATGAATGGGGCAAGACTGAAATGTGGGTTGTGCTCCATGCGCAGCCGGCGGCGGAAATCATCTTTGGCTTCAAACCGGGCGTGACAAAGGAGCGTTTTGCCCAGGCCATTGCCGAAGGCCGTACAGAAGAATGGCTGCACCGGCTGCCCGTCCAGGCCGGAGACACCATCTTTGTCCCTAGCGGCATGATCCATGCGTTGGGGCCGGGGCTGATCGTCGCCGAGATTCAACAGAATAGCGATGTCACCTACCGCGTCTACGACTGGGGTCGCGACCGCCCGCTCCACATCGAGGATGCGCTGGCCGTCATCGATTTCAACCAGGTCGAGCCGACTGCGGTGGAGCCGGTCACGCTGGTAGATGACGAGGCGCTGCGAGTCGAGCAGCTCGCTGCCTGCGATTATTTTGAGACCGAACGCATCACGCTGCCCGCCGGCAGCAGCTTTTATGGCCTGTGCGATGGCGACACGTTTGAGATTTGGGGGGTACTCGGCGGCGAGGTGGCGCTCATGTGGGAGGGGGAGCCGCTGACGCTGGCAGGGGTAACTTGGGTACTTCTGCCCGCGGAACTGGGTGAGTTTCAGATCACGGGAGAGGAAGCGAGCGTGCTCCTGCGGGTGATTATGCCGTGAGGGAACGAAGGGGCAAGATAGCGCTTGCCCCTTCGTTTTGCCGGCCTGTTACAGACTATTCATTGATAAACCAGGACACAGGCAGGCTCGGATACCACTCGCCCGTAGTCCAGGTTGGCACATTACGAACGCGGTTCCTCACAATGGTCTGCTGGTAGATCTTGGGGTCATCCACCACGAGACCGATGGACCAGAGGTTTTTCATCTGGATCTCAAAGACTTCCATGGACAGGGCAATGCGTTCGTCTTGATCCGGCTCACCCAAGATGAGTTCGCGCAGTTCGCGGATGCGTTTGACATCGTCCGGCGGCTCGGAGCCCTGTTCACCCTTGGTATCGAGCCAGAGTGCCCACTCTGGCGCCCATTGCCAACCACTCAAGGCAAAGGTGTTGTTGTTCAAGGTAGGGTGGACAGGACCGCCGCCAAAGTGTGCACCGCGCGCGGAGAGGTCGTGCTCGTTGGCGCTGTGGCGCGCTGTCCAGAGTTCGCCGGCTTCGGGCTGAACCGTTGCCCGGATGCCCACCTGCTCCCAGTAGCCACGCACCAGCTCCATCACATCCGGTGTTTCGGGAGGCCAGGCGGTATTGGCGGCGATAATCAGCAACAGCTCTTCCCCATCTGGTCCCAGACGGAAACCCTGCCCATCCCGTTCGGTCAAGCCAATCTCATCCAGGAGTTGGTTAGCCAGGTCCGGGTCGAACTGAGCATAGGATTTGAACAAGTCTGACTCGCCGTGGTAAGGCGGGCCGTAGAGCGGGGCTACCTGCGAAGCAAAGACAGCGCCCTTCCAGACCAATCGGATCAGCTCTTCGCGGTTGATGGCGACCGAGAGCGCCTGGCGGAAGCGCACATCGTTGTACAACTCCCGGCGGACGGGGTCGGGGTGAGTAAAGTTGAACATGATGTTGGAGAACGAGTTGGGCATCCAGGTGCCATAGACCAACCGGTAGCCCGCCTTCTCCCGATTATCCATGATCAGCGGCATGTTGGCGACACCACCCGCAAAGCCCAGCGTGCTCCAATCCAGTTCACCGGCGATGATTTTCAACAGTTGCGCTTCGGTGTCGGCCATACGAACGGCGCGCAGCTCGTCGAGATAGGGGAGTTGGTTACCCGCCGTATCGACCTTCCAGTAGTAGGGGTTGCGGCGATAGGTCTGGATCGGCTGCGGCGGCCACTCGTTGGGGATCCAGGCGGCCAGGGTTGGCTTGTCCGGGTTGTGGCGGTCGCGCATGTGAGTGAAGAAGTCCACCCAACTGTCGAAGCCCTCTGCCTGCATCAGGCTTTCGATCTCCGCCGCATCGGCGTGGTTCAGGTGAAACTGGGCGAGGTAGTGCCGGGGCGATGCCACGGGATCGACGCGCGGGCCACCCCAACTGCCCAGATAGGTGACAAAGAGCGCATAGGGTTCGGCAAAGGAAAACTCGACGGTAAAATCGTCCACCTTGCGCACCGTTGCCAGTTCGCCGCCGCGCGTGAGAATGGTAGGCTTGCTGGGCGTAAGTTCATCGTTGAGGATGATGTCCTCCCACCAGAAGAGGATGTCATCGGCTGTGAATGGCTGGCCGTCGCTCCACTTGAGCCCTTCGCGCAAGAAGATGGTGATCGTCCGGTTGTCGTCGGAGATCTCCCATCCTTTGGCGACGTTGGGGATCGTCTCCGTCCCGGCAGGCGAAAAGGTAGTCAGCGGGTCGAGCGTCCAATAATCAAACATGGTAGGGGAAGCGCGGTTTTGTCCTTCGATGGCGCCGGTGAGATACCCACCATATTTGCCGATCGTCTCTTCCGGTTTGATGACAACCGGTTCCGCCGGTAGCCGGTCCGCCACAGGTGGTAGGTCACCGGCCTCAACCAGCGCGCTCAACATCGGCGCTTCGCTGTACGCAGCGATCTGATTGCCGGTGGCCGCCTCATACTCTGCCGGCGAATTATAGACCTCTTGCTGCACGGGGCGTTCACCGGGGCCGGCCGGGGCATCGGTCAAGAGTGCGCCGGCGGTCTGTTCGGTTGCGCTGGTCTGCGTTTCGGACGCTGCGGCCCCGGGTGCCTCTGCTGCCGGTGCTTCGGCGGGTGCCGGGGCCGGCTGCCCACAGGCAGACAGGAGTAGCGCGCCAATGAGGAGAAGCGACAGCAGATGAAACATCCGATGATTTGGTTTCACACGAGACCTCCTTTGTAGGCAATCGGTTCGTCACTTGATGCTATCAGTACGGCGGTTGATCCGAGTTTTCTCATGGTTGCTGGGCCATTGTCACCTCCCTGTAGGTAGCAGGGCAGCGAGGCGTTTTTGGTGCATTCGCCTGGCCGCTCTCCGGTCTTCATGCCATTACGAGTGGTGCGGTGTTTGCTTTCGGGGGAACGCCGCGCAACTGGAGTTCCTGGGCAAAATGACATTGTACGTAGTGAGGCGCATCGCCGGCTGCCGCTACATCGAGGAGCGGCGGTTCTTCCTCTGCACAGATGGCTGCCGCGTACGGGCAGCGCGGGTGAAAAGGACAGCCGGCCGGCACATGGGCAGGGTCGGCCACATCTCCCGGCAAGATGATCCGCTCCTTCCGGCGCCCCGCTTCTGTCTCGATGACCGGCACTGCCGACAGCAACGCTTCGGTGTAAGGGTGACGAGGTCGCGCAAAGAGGGCGGCCGTTTCGCCGAGTTCGACGACCCGGCCCACATACATCACGGCGACCCGATCGCTGATGTACTCGACCACGGCCAGGTTGTGGGTGATAAAAAGATAGGTAAGGTGGCGCTCGGTCTGCAATTCCTTAAGTAGGCTCAAAATCTGGGCCTGCACCGAGACATCCAGCGCCGAGACCGGTTCGTCGGCAACGATGAAGGGTGGGTTGAGGGCCAACGCACGAGCAATGGCGATCCGCTGCCGCTGGCCGCCGCTAAACGCATGGGGGTAACGGCGCATGTAGGCTGGGTCGAGGCGGACGCTGCTCAGCAGTTCCGCGACCCGCTCCTCGAGCTCACGCCGCGTACGGACAAGCTTGCGCGTGAGAAAAGGTTCCCCAACGATGTCGAGCACGGTGAGGCGCGGGTTGAGCGAAGAGAACGGGTCCTGAAAGACCATGCCAAAATAGCGCTGGATCGAGCGCAGTTCGCGCTTGTTCAGCGCTGTCAGCTCTACCGGCTCCCCTGTGGAGTCAGGTTGGAAGCGAATAGAACCGGCAGTGGGTTCGATGGCGCGCAGGATACAGCGACCGGTGGTGGTTTTGCCACAACCGCTCTCGCCGACCAGTGCCAGCGTCTCGCCCCGCCGGACGGCAAAGGAAACGCCATCGACCGCCTTTACCTGCCCAACGGTGCGCCGTAAAAAGCCGCGGACGATGGGGAAGTGCTTAGCCAGTGTTTTGACTTCGACGATTACGCCCAAATCACTCATGATGGAGTCCTAACCATAGAGATGGCAGCGCACGTAGTGCCCGGTTTCCACCTCAACCAGGGGTGGTGGCGCAACATCGCAAAGCTGCGGGATAAACTTGGGGCAGCGCGGGTGGAATGGACAGCCGGGCGGGCGGGCAACCAGGCTGGGCACGGTTCCTTCGATGGCTTCGATGGCCTGGCTCTTGCCTCGACCCAGCTCCGGCACTGAATGGAGCAGACCGACCGTATAGGGGTGTTTCGGGTTGCGAAACAGTTCACTCGCCGGTGCGCTCTCTACATCCTTGCCCAGATACATGATCATCACCCGGTGGCACAGTTCGGAGATGACCGCCAGGTCATGGGTGATGACCATGAGCGCCATGCCCAACTCTTGTTGCAAATCCTTGAGCAGTTCGAGCACCTGAGCCTGAATGGTCACATCTACCGCCGTAGTCGGCTCGTCGGCAATGAGCAGGCTCGGACGGCAGGCCAGCGCCATGGCGATCATGGCGCGCTGGCGCATGCCGCCGCTGAGGGCAAAGGGATAGGCGTCGATGGTCTGTTCGGGCTTGGGCATACCCACGCGCCGGAGGATTTCGATGGCCCGCTCCCTGGCCTCTTGGGCGCTGCATTGTTGATGCAGGCGGATGACCTCGGTAATCTGGTTGCCGATGGTGTAGACCATGCTAAAGGCGCTCATGGGTTCCTGGAAGATCATGGAGATGACCTTGCCGCGGATATTGCGGATCTCCGGCCCCTGCCAGTCCAGTTTGACCAGATCGACCGGGTTGCTCTCTCCATTTAGGATGATTTCGCCCTCGACGATGCGGGCATGGCGCGGCGTAATCCGCATGATCGATTGCGCCGTGACGCTCTTGCCACATCCGCTCTCGCCGGCTATGCCCAAAGTCTCGCCGCGCCGGATCTCAAAGCTGACCCCGTCGACGGCCTTTGAGATACCCTCGCGGGAGAAAAAATAGGTCGAGAGATTGTGCACGCTCAGGAGAACAGGGTTTTCGTTCATGAGTGAATCCGCTTATCAAATATGCGCATACGGGTCGGCGGCATCGCGCAGGCCGTCGCCGACGAAATTGAAGCAGAGAATGGCAACGGCAATAAACAACCCGGGGATGAGCAGCCAGGGCGCATTGGCCAGCACGCGAATGTATTGGGCATCCTTGAGCAAGACCCCCCAACTGATGGCCGGTGCCTGGAGACCCAAGCCGATAAAACTCAAGGCCGTTTCGCCCAGGATCATGCCCGGCACACTCAGGGTCAGCGCGGCGATGATATGGCTATAAAATGAGGGCAGCATGTGTTTGAAGATGATGCGCAGCTCATTCGAGCCGTTGAGTTGCGCCGCCATGACATATTCCTCCTCGCGTAAGGCCATGAACTTGCTGCGCACGACGCGCGCTAGCCCGGTCCAGCCGGCCAGCGAGAGGATGACGACGATGCCCATATATTTTTGCACAATCGACCAGGTGGGTGGCAGCGCCACGCTGAGCGCCATCCACAGCGGGAGGGTGGGGATCGAGCGCAGAAATTCGATCACCCGCTGGATCACCAGGTCGATGCCCCCGCCAAAATAGCCCGAGACACCACCGATAATGATGCCGATGATCGAACTGATGGCGATCCCCAACAGGCCGACAGAAAGGGAGATCCGGCTGCCAAAGAGGATGCGCGAAAAGAGGTCGCGCCCCATTTGGTCGGTGCCAAACAGGAAGAGTACACCTTCGCGCACACCAAAGAGACGCCACTCGCTTTCAAAGATCCCCCAGAGTTTGTACGGCGTCCCGCGCTCAAAGAAGTAGATCGGATATTTTTGCGTGGGGTCGACCACATACGTTGTGCGATAGGTCGTTGTATCGAGTTCGGAGGTAAAACCGTAGACAAAGGGCCGCAACTGAAAGCGACCATCATCGAAAAAACGGATGCGTTGCGGTGGCGCCAGGATGTAATCCGCATCGTAGGCGGCGGGGTCATAGGGCGCCAGGAACTCGGCGAAGAGCGCCGCCAGGTAGAAAAGGATCAAGATGACCAACCCGGCCACAGCTACCCGGTGGCGCATAAACTTCCAACGGATCAACTGCCACTGGGAGGCAACCAGGAGCCCTTGCTCGGCGACAGGTGTACTCTCGGCCTTTGGTCGCTGCACGATTGCTTCGCTGTCGATCATAGTGGGTCCAGTCATTGAATCCTACTCGCTTCACCGTGATGAGTGATGAGTGAGAAGTGAATCACTTATCACCGACTAAACCGCCCCGCGGATGCGTGGGTCCAGCCAGGCCAATAAAATATCCGAGATGAGTGTGCCAATGACCGTCAGCGTACTGAGGATCAGGACGATGCTGCCGGCGAGAAACATATCCTGGCTCATGAGCGCGCCGACAAAGAGCGGGGCGACCGTCGGCAGCCCCAGGACGAGTGAAGCGAGCAGTTCACCGTTGACCAGTTGCGGCAGCGTCCAGCCAATGGTGCTGACCACCGGGTTGACCGCAATGCGGAATGGGTACTTGTAGAGCACCTTGGTCTCGGACAATCCTTTGGAACGGGCCACCATCACATATTGCTTGTCCAGTTCGTCGAGCAGATTGGCGCGCATGACACGAATAAGGCCGGCCGCCCCAGAGGTGCCGACGATCACGGCGGGGAGCCAGATGTGTTTGAGCAGGTCGACAAACTTGGCAAAGCTCCACGGCGCCACCTGGTACGCATCGGAAAAGAGGCCAACGGCAACCTGGCCGCTGACCTGGAAATAGAACCACAGCATGATCAGCGCAAACAAAAAGTCGGGGATCGCCAGGCCGGCAAAGCCGATGAGGGTAAAGGTGTAATCGCCAATCGAATATTGGTTAGTCGCCGAATAGAGGCCGATGGGAATGGCAATGAGATAAGAGAAAAAGAGCGATGCCAGCGAGATGGTCACGCTCCATGGCAACCGCTGGGCCAGCAGCCGGGTGACCGGTTGGTTCCATTCCAGCGAGCGCCCCAGATTGCCCTGCATGATCGAACCCAGCCAGCGGAAATAACGCACATACCACGGTTGGCCCAGCCCATAACGGGCGCGCAGGGCATCGATTTCGGCAGGGTCGACGCTCTCTTGCTGAGAGAGGAGCCGGTTGACGTAGGAGTCGACAAAGTCGCCCGGCGGGGCCTCGATGATAGCAAACGAGATCACCGTGATGACAAACAGGGTGGGAATCATCAACAGAATGCGCCGGGCAATGAATAGCAACATGGCTTCTCTCCCCCGCAATGACTGGGGTATCGCTGCAATTAACCGTGATCGGGCTGTGGCGCTACTAACCTGGATAGGTAGACAAGGAAGCAGCAATTCCTAACCTGCCTGCTTGCCTACGGTCAGACGTGAAAAATGTACAGCGAGCGGTTTGCGAGCGGCAGCGGAATCCGCGCCCGCTGGCGATGACTTTCCGCTATAGCCAGACACGCCTCGGTGAGGTGGTGAGTCACTTGGATATTGCCCAGGGTTGGCCGCCCCTCTTCGTAGGCGGCAACCAGATCTTCTAGACAGAATTGGGTGGCGCTGTGTGGGGGAATGGTGGGGACGGGTGTCTCGTAAAAAAACCGCTCGCGCTCGTTCTTGGTTTTGCGCAGCAACAGGCCCGCCCCATTATTGAGCACGCGCAGGCTGCCCTGTGTGCCAATTACTTCAAATTCCCAGGTGCCGGCGGGGACGCTGGTAGCCTCGACGCCGGATTCAAATTCGATCTGGTAGATGCCGTTGGGGTCTTTGTCGAGTCGATTTTGCTCGATCCGCAGGTCACGGGGGAAGAGTTCGCCCCACACGCTGACAATCTTGGGGTCGCCCAGCAAGAAGCTGAGCGTATCCAACGAGTGGATGTGCCCATGCAGCAGATTGGTGGCGGCATAATGGACGGCAGCGCGCGGTTCGCCGATTTCACCTTGCCCGATCAAGGTCCGGGCCTGGTGGTAGGTGCGGTTGAAGCGACGGAGCACCCCCGTGTTGTAGTAGACGTTGCGCCCGCCTACCGCCTGCAAAACGGCATCGGCCTCGACCATCGAACAGGCGATGGCCTTCTCGCAGAAGATCATCCGAACGCCAGCTTCGGCAACTTTGACCGACATCTCGGCGTGGAACACGCCTTTCGTGCAGATGGCGACGATGTCGGGACGCTCCTGGCGGATCATGGCCAGATAGTCGTCGTAGAGCGCGCTGACGCCCCAGCGTTCCCGAAACGCCTGGCGCCGGGCCGGGTCGATGTCGGCGCCGGCCACCACAGTCAAACGCTCGCTGGCCCGGCAGGCGGCGGCAATCGAGTAGGGGGGCGAACCGGCGGGCAGCTCGTCGTCGATGGTGCTGCCCATGCGGCCCAGACCGACGATGGCAACGCGGTAGCTTTGTGGATTCATAGCTTCTCTCTGGTCAGGCTTGATACTTGGGCTGGTTGGGCCCACGCTGGCGTTGAAGCCGTAGGGTCCGGTGTTCGAGCGGCAGGTGGACCCGGGCACCCCCGCAACGATGTGACTCGATCAGGGCGAAGATCAACTCGGTGCTGGCCAGCGAGACGCGTGGACCGCCCCGCTCGGGCTCGCCCGTGTCCAGCGCATGGACCAGATCTTCGATGAGGCGCAGGGTAGAGCTGGCTGGCTCGGCAGCGGGAAAGTCAACAAAGTTGAGACCGGTCCGCCCTTGTGGGTCCACCGGCACACGGCGGCGCAATTGCATCTCAAGCCCATCGTTCAGGGCGCTGACGGCGCCGTTTTCGCAGATGGCTTCGAACTCAACCCCGCGCGGTGTCAAGAGCGCATAGGCGGTGACGCCATTGGCAAAGTGGATGAGCCCCTCCCCGCGCGGGTCCTCATGCAGGGTGTCGCCGTCGATAAGCGGATCGCCACCGGGCAGATGGCCCTGCACCCAGTCCGCTGGCTGGTCGCTGTTCAAGCGCAGAGCCAGATCCAACGTATGGCTGGCGGTGTTGAAGAGTGTGCCGTTGTTGTAGACAATGATGTTTTTGAGCACACCCAGCTCGCCGCTGTCGATGACCTCTTTCATCCGGTCATAGAGTGGCGACCAGCGGCGGTTGGTGCCCAGGTTGAAGGCGACTCGGTTGCGTTCCAGCGCCGCCACCATCGCATCCGCCTCAGCCAGCGAGGCGGCCATCGCTTTCTCGGCGTAGATGGCCTTGACGCCGTGTTCAGCCGCATAGATGACGATCTCGGCGCGCGGCTCCGGTTGGGTGGCGACGCTGACAATGTCGAGCTGCTCTTTGGCGATCATCTCGCGGTAGTCGGTGTATTGGCTGCTCTTGGGGATGTCGTAGCGCAAGCCGAACTGCTCCATGACATCCGTACGCACGTCGGCGCAGGCCACCAGCTGGGTGCGCGGGCAGGCATAGAAGCCGGCGGCGTGTGAATAGGGCGGCACATGGCCGGGGGAACCGACCACCTCATTGTCGATAAATCCGCCCATCCGGCTACAGCCAATGACAGCGGCGCGGTACATTTTCATCCAATCGCTCCTCTGCAAGGGGTAATGACAAGATGATAGGATGACAGGATGACCAGCGCATCCTGTCATCCTATCATCTTGTCAAAATAGTGGATTGTCCGTCGTAACGCTTCAGCCTTTTGCTCAGCGACCTCCAGGTCGTAATAGTTGGTCTTGAGTTGGATCAAATGGGGCTGGACTTGCTCGGCCACCGGGCAGAGCCCAGGGCCAAACGTCTGCGGCTGATCGGGGTGAAAGGTCCGGTTGCGGAAGGCGGGTTCAAGATAGGTCAACTGCCAGGCTGCATAAAAGCGATCACCGCCGTGGGCAAGATATTGTTGGCGGAAATCGTGCCAGGTGAATGCGCCTTCGTTTTTCAGTTTGAGTACATACGTCCAGTAGCAGTGGACATAACCCGCAGGTGTCATCTGGGGAACAAGCCACCGGCAACCGGCTACGGCCTGTGCGTATAGCTTCGCCACTTCGATTCGCATAGCCACCAACTCTTCGAGCCGTTCGAGTTGTCCCAGCGCAACCGCCGCGCAGAGTTCGGGAATGCGATAGTTGAATCCGACCGAGGCGTGGCGTTCGTACGCCGGGTTCTGGATGACATCTTTGGTGATCTTGCCGGCGGCGGCGCCGACCGCCGCATAGCCAAGGCTGCCAAAGCGGCGAATCTCATTGGCCAGATTTTCGTCGTTGGTGGTGATCATGCCCCCTTCGCCACTGGTGATATGTTTGCTGCTCTGGAAGCTGAAGCTGGCGGCATGGCCAATGCTGCCCACGACCCGCCCCTTGTAGGAACCAAGAAAACACTCGGCGTCGTCCTCCAAGACAAAGAGCCGGTGGCGGTCGGCACTCGCCATCAGCGCATCCAGATCGGGCGCCAGGCCATAGAGCGCAACGGGGATGATGGCCTTTGTCCGTGGGGTGATGCATGCGGCCACCGACTGCGGGTCGATGTTCCAGGTGTGGGGGTCGATGTCGGCAAAGACAGGCACCGCACCGGCGTGCAACACGGCGAACGAAGTGCTGGCCATAGTCAGCGGCGGGACGATCACTTCGTCGCCGGGTCCGACCCCCGCGGCGGCCAGCGCGGCGTGCATGGTGGCGGTGCCGTTGATAAACGAGATCGCAAAACGAGATTGGAAAATCTCGGCGAATTTACGTTCCAACCGGGTGCTCAGATGGCTGCCAGACGAGGTGCGGAACTCTCCATCCAGCACCTCCTGGATGTAGGCGCGCTCCCGGTCGGTGATCCGTTGCAAGCTGGCCATGAGGCTCTTCACCCACTCTATAAGAATTGGATTTTGGTCTGTTTTTTGTACCGTAATAGAATACATGAAAGGGTGGAACCAAGCAAGTTCAACTTTAGGAAGCACAGCAATTCTAAATTGACGTTGCGGCCAGCGAACTGCGCCATCACTGGTCACTGATTATTAATCACTGCACAACCACCACAGGAGGAACCTATGAAACTGGCGACCTATCTTCAAGCAGGCCACGAGTCAGTTGGTGTTGTGGCAGATGGGCAAGTGTATGATCTGGCCGCTTGTTTGCGCGCCAGCAACGGCGATGCGAGCGTCGCCACCAATATGCTCGATCTGTTGGCCGCCGGTCCGCGCGCGCTGGAAGAGGCCACATCCGCGCTCGGGTGGGCGCAGGCGCATGGTGGGCCGGAACTGGCGCAGCCCCTTACCAACGTCAAGCTGGCGGCGCCGATTCCACGACCAGGCAAGCTGCTTTGTCTGGCCGGCAACTATGCGGCGCACATTCAGGAGGGAGGCGGCGCCTACGTGGGCAAGGAAAAGATGATCCCGCGCTTCTTTAGCAAGCCCCATACCGCGGTGATCGGCACGGGCGAGGCTATCCGTGTACCGGCATCCACCGGTTTTGCCGATTGGGAACTCGAACTGGCCGTGGTCATCGGCAAACGCGGGCGCGAGATAGCGGCAGAGACAGCGGGCGAGTATATTGCCGGTTATACGATCTTCAACGACATTTCGGCGCGCGAATTGACCTTCCGCAAAGAGTTACCCCAGCAGGAAGGCGACTGGTTTTTCGACTGGCTGGTGGGCAAATGGCTGGATACCTTTGGCCCGATGGGGCCCTGGCTGACCACCGCCGACGAGGTGCCGCGGCCAGACAACCTGCGGATGCAGCTCTGGTACAACGGCCAACTCCAACAGGATGCCAACACCGGCCAGATGATCTTCTCGCCGGCTGAGGCCATCGCCTTTATTTCGCAGTTTGTCACCCTGGAGCCGGGCGATGTGATCAGCACCGGCACGCCGGCTGGTGTCGGCCATGCCAAGAAACTGCGGCTAAATCCTGGTGATCGAATTCGGGGCGAGATCGAAGGATTGGGTACGCTAGAGAACACGGTCGAAGCCGGGTGACTGGTTCCGTGCTCTCTTCCTGTCAACTCAAGAATTTGAGCCCGCATTCCGGGAAAGGGCCACAGACGCTTTGGTCGTTCAACACGCTTTTAGCCCTTTCCCGGAATGCTTGCGGCTATGCTATAATTTGTGTTTGTGGTACGTACGGCGTTGTCTTGTGACCGCGTCACAGGGAAGTCTGTTTTGCCTGCAAGAAGAGGTTCATGCCAAAGCATCGAAAAACAAGCGAACATCGGGTCCAGAAGACCAAACAGCGTAGCTCGATAGTACAACGTGATGAAAATGGCGCTATCGTCAAGGACTGGGGCGGTCGCATCGCCGTTGCGCTGACCATGCCCAACACCTATTATGTGGGCATGAGTAGCCTGGCGCTCCAGTTGCTCTACCGCCTCTTCAACGCCCAGCCGGACTTTCTCTGCGAGCGCATCTTCTGGGAAAAGGGTGCGGCTCAAACCGGTGCGCCGTTGTTGTCGCTCGAAAACGAGCGTCCGGCGGCCGATTTTGACCTCTGGGCCTTTACCATCTCATGGGAGATGGACTATTTTCATGTCGTTGAGTTGCTGCGCCAGGCCAGGATCCCGCCGCTGGCAGCCGACCGCGCCACCTCGACCCAGTGGGATGGCCGGCCCTGGCCGTTGCTCATTGCCGGCGGCCCCGGTGTGACGATGAACCCTGAACCGGTGGCGCCGCTCTTCGACGCCATCCTCATCGGTGAGGCCGAAGAGGCGCTGCCCCAATTCCTCGACCTCTGCCGCGACGGGCTGCATGAGGATCGGGATGCCCTCTTTGCGGCGCTTGACAACACACCCGGCTGGTATGTGCCACACCTGCGCCCATCCAACCG
>QEUW01000768.1 GCA_003577005.1 Chloroflexota bacterium
GATACGTTCACTGCCATCGAACTCTTCAATCGCGTCTTTGAACTGGCTGAGACCGACAATCCCCAACTGGCAGTCATCGCCCGTGTGCGCATGGGCAACCTGCTCCAACGGGCTGATCCCTTTGCGACAACGGGGACGGTGACGGAGACCGAGACGATTACGCCCACAAATCCTTGAACAAGAGCTGGGATCGGCGAGTTTTGGCGAGGTTTGCTGGGGATTTTTGGCGATTGGGAGCAACTCGCGACCAAACCAGGCAACAATCTCCCCAAATCACCAGAAAGCTCGCCAGAGCCTCTTCCGCGGTCGGAGACGCTTGAACACACGACCTGCTTCCTCACCCCAACCTTCGTCCATGTTACCTGCGCCGACCCGCCTGCGGCATAGCCGGGCGTTCTGGCCGCTGGCGGCGTACTTTACCACCCACATGCCGGGCAACGGCATCGACGACCCGTCGCTGGGGTGGAACCTATGGTGGGTCAAGCAGCGGCTGGTTGACCAGCTCAACGCCGACATCTTCCGTATGGGATGGATGTTTCATCCCATCGAGATCAACCTCGCATTCTATACGTTGACGCCGCTCAACGGTCTGCTGAGCATCCCGCTCCAAACAGCTTTTGGGCTTATCGTTGCTAACAACGTGGTGTTGCTCTCATCGTTTGTGCTGGCGGGGTTTGGCTGCTATTTGCTGGTTTTGGATCTCTTGCGAGATTGGCGGAGATTGGAGGGGATTGGAGAAGGAAGATTTTATTTCTCGGTCGAATTGGCCGCACTCTTTGCCGGCCTGATCTACGCCTTTGCCTCGTCCAAACTCTTCTATGCCGCGCTCGGCCAGTATAACATCGCCAGCAGCCAGTGGATCCCCTTTTGCGTGCTCTATGTCCTGCGCATTGGCCGCAGCGCCGGCTTGCGAGCGGCCTTGCGCAACAGCGCGCTGGCGGCCCTCTTTCTCATCTTTCAGGCCTGGGCCGAACTGACCTATGCCTCGTTTCTCATCCTATTCATCGCCATCTATTTCATCTGGTTCGCCACCGAGCGCCTCCGTTCACAATTCACAATTCTCCCTTTCCTCCTCCTGGCAGCTCTCTTTGTCCTCGGCATTACCCCCTTCCTCTGGGCCATGCTACCGGACATGCGCACTGAAGGCGACTTCTTCACCAGCGGCGGCGGCTTTAGCGACAGCTTTAGCGCCGACTTGGCCGGCTATTTCGTCCCCACACGCCTCCACCCGTGGCTGGGCGACTGGGTGGCGACGCTGCCCTTCTCCAGCGACGTCGGCCAACAGATCTTCATCGGCTACTCGGTCTTGGCAATTGCCGTCTTGGGTGTCATTGCTCTTCTGCGCAATGCACAGTTGACAATTGGCAAGTCACCGGTCACCATTCACCATTCCCCCTGGTTCTGGCTGTTCAACACCTTCTTCTTCTGGTGGATGACCCTCGGCCCGCGCGTGCGGTGGATGGGGCAAGAGACGCCCATCCCCGGCCCCTTTGCGCTGGTCAGCCTGCTCCCTTTTTTCAACGGCAACCGCTACCCCAGCCGCTACAGCGTGATGTTGATGCTCTGCCTGGCGGTGCTGGCGGGGTTTGGCCTGCACGCGTTGGGAGGTAGAACGCAGAACGTAGAACGTAGAACGTGGAGCGGCGTTCTACGTTCTACGTTCTGCGTTTTTTTTGTAGGGTTCTTTCTCCTGGAGCATCTCTCCATCCCGCTGCCGCTCAATGACTTTCGCGTGCCCACAATCTACCGGACCCTGGCGGCGCAACCGGGTGATTTCGCTGTGCTCGAGTTGCCCACCGGCTGGCGCAACGGGGCGCGGGTACTCGGCCGATCCGACAAGCTGATCATGATGCAACAGTGGTATCAGACAGCGCACGGTAAGCGGCGGCTAGGTGGCAACACCAGCCGCAACCCGCCGTACAAGTTTCAATACTTCACCAATGCGCCGCTCATCGGCGACCTCATCGCGCTGATGAACGCCGACCAGGGGCACATGCAGCCGGTGATCGATGCCGAGTTTACGCTCCTGGTGCAGCGCAACCGGCCAATCGCCGGGCAGGTACTACAGGACCTGGGTGTCCGCTTTGTCACCGTCCATGTGGAGCGATCGCCGCCGGCACTGCTGCGATTTGTGGATGAGGTGCTGCCCCTCACACTGGTAGAGGAGTGGCAGGGTAATGACTGGGAGGGCAACCCCAGCACGATCCGGCTCTATCGCGTGGATGCGCCGTCCCCGCAACCAGTTTGGGAGAAGAACCTGGCGGCGCAGCCGG
>QEUW01000172.1 GCA_003577005.1 Chloroflexota bacterium
GCTAAAGCCACAGGGCTACGAAACGCAAGCCTGGTAAACCAGGCTGGTACCTGGATAATTTGTTGATTTTCATAAGTTCAGGCTGAAAGTAGGAGTCGCCCCTAGGGTTCCCTCCCCTGGGCGCAGAATGGACTACGCTTTCTGTAGTCGGCTTTTGGTCTTTAACCATTTCATTCGGTAACGGACTACACAGGCCGCTTCAGCGGTCTTGTTGTTGGCTAGCCCTGTGGCTTCAGCCCAGGGCGGGTCTGGGGGTACAAACGCAATGATCCTTGGCCTGGTTGAACATGATCGAGGCAAAGTGAGCGGCGGGTCATGGGAGATGCTCACCTTTGGCCGCCACCTGGCGGAACAGCAGGGCTGCCCGCTCCATGCGGTTATCATCGGCAACGGGGCGCGCCCGCTGGCCGAGCCGCTGCAAGCCTACGGCGTGAGCGCCGTCTTTCTGGTGGAGCACGAGCGGCTGGACGACTATGCGCCGGAAGCGTGGGCGCAGAGCATGGTGGAGGTGATCGCAGCGACAGAGCCGCAGGCGGTCATGGCTGCGGGGAGCGATCGCGGCCATGAGGTGATGGCGCACGTCGCCGCGCGCACCGGTTTACCCCTGGCGGCCAACTGCACCGGCGTGGCGCTCGGTGACCCCTGCCGCGTAACGCGCCTGCGCTGGGGTGGCAGCCTGTTGGAAGAGGCCCAGTTCCAGGGCAACCCTGCCCTGATTACCATCGCCGAGCACGTGGTGGAAGCCCAGCCGGCGCCGGCAGACGAACTGGCGATCCACGAGATCGCGCCCACCCTGGCCGAAGCTGACTTTCGGGTGCGGCTCATCGAACGGGTGGAGGCGGCAGGGGGGCGGGTCTCGCCGGCTGAGGCGCGTGTCGTCGTAGGGGGTGGCCGGGGCGTGGGCAGCGCCGAGGGTTTTCAGGCGCTGGAAGAGTTGGCCGAACTCCTGGGTGGAGCAGTCGGCTGTTCGCGCGCCGTCACCAGCCTGGGCTGGCGGCCCCACGCCGACCAAATCGGCCAGACCGGGATGCGGATTGCGCCCGACCTCTACATCGCCTGTGGCGTGAGCGGCGCCATCCAGCACATGGTGGGTTGCAAAGGAGCCAAGGTTATCCTCGCCGTCAACACCGACCCCGATGCGCCCATCATCACCGAGGCCGATTATGCGGTCATCGGCGACCTGCACCAGGTGCTCCCGGCGCTGTGTGAAGCAATCAAGCGGGCGCAGCGGTGAACCACAGCTTGCCCACCCTGAGCGCCAAGGGTGCCTCACACTCAGAAGCTGTTTGAAAAGGTCTGGTGCATCGCACCCTGCGAGTGCAACGCACCGGTCTGGCAGCCACTTTTCAAACAGTTGCTCAGCGATCCCAGCGCCCCTCATTCCGTCGGCCGGCGGCTTTCAAGACCTGGCAAATGTGGGTTATTGACTGTGTTCTACCACCTAGCATGAGCGTAATGCGCAAGCACATTCTCGTCTGTTGAGAGCAAGATATTGCCATGCAGACCGGCATGGGCCACGATCAGACGGTCAAAAAGGTCGCGCGTCCACGACAGCGCCAACGCCCGGCTGACAACGGCGCTGAAATCCTTATCGCAGACCCTGAGGCCAATCCGCGGGGCGAGATCGGCGATCAGGGTCGTCGCATCCTCTGTCACCCGTTGAATTTCATATAGGTACTGCAATTGCAACAAGACGATGGGCGAAATGCGGACTTCGTATTCATTGATGAGTTCTCTGGTGGGCTGGCTGATTTTATCCACCAGGCCAGCGTACAACTAGACTACCACATGTGTATCAAGGTAAATCAAGGTTGACCTCACCTTCCCAAGTGAGGCCCACCAAATCGTCCGGATCGCCCACAATGACATCGGGTCTGGAAACCAGATTGTGGAGTTTGTCAACCTTTTCGACCGGCATAATGATTAAACGCCGGCCTGCCCTGGTAATTTCAAGGGGAATCCCCGTATCCAGCACTTCGTCCAGCAGCTTGTAGATGTCTGCTCTGAGTCCTATTCACTTGACCAGTCTCCACTCCCTCCATAAGGTCGGTTTCGTTGACGCCGCGTCGATGTACACTTATGGTAGGAGTGTTATCTCCTACGCATCTTCCTCTGCAGAAGAGTACCTCTACACCGGATTGTGTGTGTAACGTGCGTTCATAAAGACTCCATAGAACAGATAGCATTAGAACGGATAACATTGATGTTGCTGCTTTGCAATGTCTCTGGGTCGTTCTAGGTTTGATGCCCAAAGGAGGATGGATCATGTTACGTGTCAATCGCCTCCTCATTGTAGTCGCATTGGCGGTGCTTTTGCCCGGCGCGTGCCAGCTGGTTGTGCTCGTCCTCCCTCTACCGATAGAAGGGCGTTGCTCACGGCTCGGCCGCACCGAAGCAAGTGGCGCCACCGATTCCTTGATTTGAGTTCGGCTAGTATGGATTCGGTCAACGACGACCGAAAGGAGGTACAACGATGTACCGCATGAACAAGTTTCTCATATGGTTGCTGCTGGTGGCGCTGATCCTCAGCGCGTGCCAGCCGATTGTGGCGCCGGAACCGGGTATTGCCCCGGCTGAGGTTGAATTGTCTGTCCCCCGCTTCGAATCGTCCGAGTGCAAGTACCCGATCCTCGCCGACGCCAACGCCGAGTGCGGCTACCTGGTGGTGCGCGAGGATCGCAGCAACCCCGACAGCCCACCCATCCGTGTCCACGTGATCAAGTTCCGTAGCGCCAGCGAGATCCCGGCGCCGGACCCGATCATTGTGATTCCGGGCGGGCCAGGCGCGTCGGGACCCTTCTACGCCTTTTTGTGGAGCGCCCTGCCGGTGGGTGACGTGATGCGCGCCGAGCGCGATGTCTACATCGTGCAGCCGCGCGGCGCCATGCACTCTGAACCGGCCTTCTACTGTCCAGAGATGGAAACCGACTGGATGAAGATGGTCGACATGAGCTTTGCCGAGGTGATGGCGTGGAACGCAGATGCTTACCGCGCGTGTCATGACCGTCTTGTGGCCCAGGGGGTCAACTTCTCGGCCTACAACTCCGTCGAGATCGCGGGTGATGTGGCCGACCTGCGAACGGCGCTAGGCTTTGACGAGATGAATGTCTACGGCGTCTCGTACGGCACAACGCCAGGGCTGTTGCTCATGCGACTCTATCCTGAAGGCGTGCGTAGCGTCATCCTTGATTCTATCTCGCCGCCGGATGTCAACTGGGTCAACGGCAAGTTGGAGTATGTTGTCGGTGCGGTGGACGCCATCTTCGGAGCCTGCGCCGCTGATCCCAACTGCGATGCCGCCTATCCAGACCTGGAGACCGTCTTTACCGAGGTGCTGGAGCGTCTACGCACGGCCCCGGCTCAGGTCGCTGTAACTGACGAGGCAGGCCAGACGGTCGATGTGACGGTTGATGACCTGCGTTTTGTGCATTTCGTAGCCGATAGCATCTTCGCCGGTGGTGGCTTTGCCACCCTGCCCGCCACCGTCTATGCCGCCCATCACGGCGATCTGCAGGCGCCCGCAGAAGCGTGGGTTGAGTTCCTGGCGGGCGAGCACGGGCCGGTCACCGCCGATTCTGGGGCTTGGGCCAAGGGCATGACCTATGCCAACTCCTGTTTGCAGTATGGTGGCGCGGCGGATATGGCCACGACCACCGCGCTCTACGACCAGGTCGATGCGAATCCTTCGCTGCGCGACTGGGCTGTGACCTACTTCCTCAATGAATGGTTGCTGCCTTGCGAATACTGGAACGTCACGCCGGGGGACCCAGACATCAACACCGAGCCGGTGGAGAGTGATCTGCCCGTGCTGATGCTGGCGGGGATGTTTGACCCCGAGACGCCGCCTGCACTTAGCAGCACCACAGCCGAGCGTCTGCCGAGCAGCTTCTACTACGAACTGCCATCGGGTCACGGCCTGATTCTCACCGAGTGTGCGCTGGACTTGATCGCCCAGTTCCTGGCCGACCCGACCCAGGCGCCGGATAGCACCTGCATCGGCGAGATGGAGATGGAGTGGGTGTTGCCGGAGTAGATGGACGTACTGTGTCTGATATGTTTAATGTGCCCTATTCACTATCCTGGAAGCCCGAAGCTTCCAGGATAGTGTCAATCAAAGTTGATCTGGCAGTTATCGAGCGACTATCACATTTGTAATCCCGAACTACTATTGACCATTTGCCTATGCTGGATCAGTCAAAAGCACACAACGTGATGAATTTGGGAGGGATACCCATTTGGCCATCCCAATCACTGGGTGTCGTATCTCGGTGATCTACATATTAACGAAGGTATCTGGTACGCCTGGGACAGCGGGCATATCAAGTTTGACTCCTAGTCCTGGGGCCACAAACATCATGTGGATGTCGGCGAAGGTTCATTTGAAGATCACTTCTGGGGTGTGGTAACGGAGAAAGCTAATTGCCACAGATGGTTAAGGGATTTCCGTAAGGAGAAACGATCATGGCTACACAGATAAAGGAATGGCTCCCATGGAAGAAACCTATCGAAGCTTTCCAGGACCTATCGAAATATGCAGCCAGCAGCCTATTGACGGGTGTGGCGGGACTGATTTTGGGACCGATTCTTTCAAGTCTTTTCGGTAGCAGCAAGTCGTATGAAGATGCACTAGAAGATGCAGTGGTTGCGTTTGGCGAAGTGGTACGCCAAGAGATTGAAAAAGAGGCGCTTCGGCGGGCAAAAGTTGATCTGGAGGCCGTCCTGACGCTATTTGACGAAATGGGCGACCAGATCAGAGCGGGCGGAGACGATTGGTGGAAAACAGAGAAAAACGTCGGCGGTTTAGGTATGAAACGGCTTTCTCATCTTGATACCAAATCGGCAGAACTTGTCAAGGACTTGAAAAGTTTGGATTTGCCGGCCTGGGCGCCGCTCATGGCTGCGGCAGGTATGCGCTTACGAATATTAGCGACAATGAGAATGAGTGGTCATCCATACCTGTCAGAGACCATCGCGCGGGAGGTAGCTGAGTATGTACAGCATCACCGCAGCCTGTCTGCAAAGTATCGTGACAAGATCCTCTCGGTCGTGGGTGAAGTTCACAAGGGTGCTCTTTTAGAATGGACTCTAGATGGGGCTGATCACGTTGGTGATTTCTGCTTTGAAGTGTCAACTGGAACTGCATATGAGCAATTGCAGTCCCTGAGAATATCTCAGCAGCAATGGATGGAGAATATGCCTCCTACCAGAACAATGTTGCCCTTTACCATGGGCTTTGCACCACAAGTCGTGTTCGAACCGCAAAATCAACAAGAATATCACTGGCACTGCTACTATCACGATGCCAGGTATTATGCTGAGAGTGAACTACCGGTGATTTCCCGCCGTGATAGGTGTCTGTACTGGCTCTGGTCGCACTACAACAAGGAATTTGTTGCGCCGCTCGAGGATGTGGTATTGGAGTGGTGGAAATCAGCGCAGATATATCCAATTGGCCGAGTGGCCTTGACTGCATCTCCGCGTGGTCAATATGTCGTCCCTACAAAAAGTACCGGCACGCTGTATGCCATCAGCAATGATCAGCGCTCATCAGCGGTTTTCGATCTGATCCACATGGGTGGGAATCGGGTGGCGTTGCGGGCTGCCAACAAAATGTATGTTACCGCCAACCTGCGTGAGGACTATACGGGGCAGGTCGAGGAAGGTCAATTGAGCGCCAACCGCAACTGGATAAAGTCCTGGGAAACGTTTGAGTGGATAAGGACCGGTGAGTCCGAAGTGGCCTTGCGTGCAGCGAACGGTAAGTATGTAACCGCACGCCCGATAGCACTTGGAATCCTTCCCCTGTTACGCGCCCAGGCGACCAGTATCGGAGAGATGGAGAAGTTTCGCGTCATCGATCTCGATCATGCATTTGGGTCGTTTTTGGTAAAACCCCCACCGGGTGGGTACGGTAAAGACGTGCCAGTTGCACCAAAGACTTTTGAGCAAAGTGGACAAGGATCTTCATCAGGATGGAACCGTCCGAGCTGGATGGGCAAGAGTGATTCAGAGTTAACTCCTCAGGAAAGGCAGGATAAGGAAATATGGCTGAAGCAGATTGGGCCAGCCGGAAGCCGCTTTGAAGGGGTACTCGACGACATCTAGGAGACAAACCGTGAACGTTTCAAGTCATGTCGATGTTACACGAGAATATGGCTCGATACTGGTTTGAGCGCTTCGCAAACGCTCACGAACCCGATCCAAAGATGCTAGGGCCAGTCATGCATGCAATACAGGATGCAAGCATCCCGCATCACGCGGCAGGCTATCTTGGTAACTGGCACGACAAGTATGAGAACGATCTGGAAGCAGCTATCAAGAAATGGATAGCTGACCAACAGTTCTTGGCCGAAGTGAAAAGCCTGTTCCGCCGTTGGGATCGATTTGAAGAAGGTGTGCCATCTACGTTGGGACCAACAGACTGGGACAAGACTCCTGCAGCCAACTGGCAGATCGACACTCTGGTGACCTGGGTCGCTATCAATGCGTGCCGTGAATATCAGGAGACGTATGGGGGCTTCAAGAATGGCTATCGTTTTGATCAGCCCAGCGCCAGGAGATTGACTCAGCTTGCCATGGCAGCCAGCATGTTGGTGTTGCATATGGCCAGCAAAGTGCCGGTTGCGGTAAGTTCAGAAACCGGACCTGAGTCAAGTGTGGGCCCCTCAACCGGGCCAAAGGATGCACCAACGAGGGAAGAAATTCTCATAGCATCCCCACATACGGTTGGTACAGAGCCTTCGACTGAATCAGAACTATCGAAATCTACGCCGCACCCACCTCCGATGATGACGATTTGTCCGTGGTGCAAACGGAAATCACCAGAACAAGATTTTTGTCCGTATTGCGGGAAACCGCTCAGGGGTGATGTTTGAACTGCGGTTGCTTCGAAAAGAGCGTTTTGCTGGCGCAGAAACGGCTGAACAACTACGTGGGTAGCTCAAAAGTTTCACTGCCTGGCACACTGTGTATAGAATGATGATAGCTCTCGCCCATCATTCTGTACGCACTTCTCGAACTGTGATGATTGCAGGGAGAACTATCATAAACAATACCTGGGCGCAGTATAGCCTCATCACAGTAACCGTGAACCGTTTCCATGACAAATTCTACGGAGCAGCCCATGAGCCACCGGCCACAAGCATACACACCAAAAGAACGCGCCGTCAACGCCCTGGAGCGCAGACCGCCGCTGCCTGGTCTCGTGCCGACCTTCGAACTGGAGTTTCAGCTTACGCAGGAACTGCTGGGCAAGGAGTTTTACCGCGGCGCCGAGGTGTGGGAGCCGGTCACCGCGGCCGAACGGCAAGCGATGATCCGCCACAATGCCGAACTCTATGTCGAAGTGGCCGAATGGCTCGATTACGCCATCCTCATGATCGTCGGCCCGCACGAGGCTGCCGACATCGCGGCCACGGCCAACCTCATCCGCCGGCAGGTGGGCGACCGCTATCTGCTCATCTGCCACGGCGATGCTACCTTTGCCATCCCCTCGGGCAGCGACATGATGGAGATGGCCGTCGCCTTCTTCGACCACCCTGGCGAAATGCACCAGCTTGCCAAGACGCGCGTACAACAGGCGCTGGCGCGCGGCAAATACCTGCGCGAGGAGTGCGGGCTGGACGGCTTCGCTCTCTGCGCCGATTACTGCTTCAACACCGGCCCCTTCCTCTCGCCGCGCATGTTTCGCCAGTTCGTCACACCCTATCTCAAGGAGCTGGTAGCCGGCTACAAGGAGATGGGCTTCTACGTCATCAAACACACCGACGGCAACCTCATGCCCATCCTTGACCAGATCCTCGAATGCGAACCGCATGGGCTGCACTCCATTGACTGCCAGGCCCGGGAGATGGACATGGCCGTGATCAAAAGGCTGGCCGGCGACAAACTCTGTCTGCTGGGCGGTGTACAGTGCAGCCTGCTCCAGACCGGCACCGAGGAAGAAATCGTCGAACAGTGCAAATATGTGTTGCGCCACGGTCTGCCCGGCGGCGGCTACATCTATGGCACGACCAATGTCGCCTTCAAAGGCTTGCCGCTAGAGCGCTATCTGCTCATTCTAGAGATCCGCAAACAGTACGGCTGGTACGACGAGCGCGGGAACCCTTGTCCCGCACTGTTTGACGAAAAAGCTGCAACCTGAGTTGCTCCTGCCTACCCATCTAACGCTGGTCGAGCGGAACAAAGGAGCGCACCGTCGGCCCCGTGTAGATCTGGCGCGGGCGGGCGATGCGGGTGGCGGGGTCTTCGCTCATCTCTTTCCAGTGGGCGATCCACCCGGGCAGCCGGCCCAGCGCAAACATCACGGTAAACATGTCGGTGGGAATGCCCATCGCCCGATAGAGAATGCCGCTGTAGAAGTCCACGTTCGGATAGAGCTTCCGCTCCACAAAATAGTCGTCCTTGAGCGCGACCTCCTCCAGGCCTTTGGCAATGTCGAGCAACGGGTCCTGGATGCCCATCTCGGTGAGCACCTCATCGGCGGCTTCCTTGAGAATGCGAGCGCGCGGGTCGAAGTTCTTGTAGACGCGATGGCCAAAACCCATCAGCCGGAACCTGCTCTCCTTGTTCTTCGCCCGGTCCACATATTTCTGGTAGTCGCCGCCATCGTTGTGGATCATCTCCAACATGCGGATGACTTCCTGGTTGGCGCCGCCGTGCAAAGGGCCCCAGAGCGCCGACACCCCTGCCGAAATCGACGCAAAGAGGTTGGCGCCGCTGCTGCCCACCATGCGCACGGTGGAGGTGCTACAGTTCTGTTCGTGGTCGGCGTGGAGGATCAAGAGCAGGTTCAGGGCTTTGTCCAGCACCTTGGGAATCTCGTACGGTTCGGTGGGGACGGCAAACATCATGTGCAGGAAATTCTCGGTGTAACTCAGCGCATTGATGGGATAGACAAAAGGCTGGCCAATCGACTTCTTATACGAAAATGCGGCGATCGTCTTCGCCTTGGCCAGCAGGCGAATGATGTTGAGGTCGATATCTTCATCCGTCTCGCTCTCTGGATAATAGGTCGATAGCGCCGATACCATCGACGCCAAAATCGCCATCGGGTGTGCGGAACGAGGATAGCCTTCGAAAAACTTCTTCATATCCTCGTGGATCAGGCTGTGATAGGTCAGGCCACTGCGGAAGGCCGCCAACTCGGCGCGATCCGGCAGGTGGCCGTAGATGAGCAGATAGCAGACCTCTGTAAAGCGGGCGGCGTGAGCCAGCTCCTCGATGGGATAGCCGCGATAGCGTAGAATTCCTTGTTCACCGTCGATAAACGTAATGGCGCTCTGGCACGCGCCAGTGTTGCCATAGCCCGGGTCCAGGGTGATCGCCCCCGACTGGCTGCGCAACGAGGTTACATCGATTCCAACTTCCCCTTCGCTACCCACAACCGTTGGGAATTCATACTCATTCCCGTCGAGGTTAAGCTTTGCTGTGGTCATAGAGCTGGTTCCTTTCCGAATGCGGAGCGCACATACTGATACTATTCTACGAGCTTTCCTCGATTCTCGGAAACGCACTGCTGGGTGGTGTGCCGGTGCAGGCGCTTGCCCCCTGGTAACGCGTGGGGATCTTCTTGTTGAGATCACAATGGTGGGCTCGCAACCTGGACAGCTGGTCAGGTCAAAAACACCCCACGTGGCTATTCTCTTTTCCTCTGCTCATCGCTACGATAAATCCAATTTTCCTGTGTCAGCCAATGAGCTATCCACCTGCACTCCGGCGGTAGGAGATAGCAACAATGGTAGGTCAGATAGGAAAAGAAGATAGCGCTCGGCCGGGCGATCTTCATTGCGCGTCGAAGCACTGGCAAACAGATAGGTACTGGACAGGCAAGTAGGCCGGTGAGACTTAAGTCGCAGTCGTACACGAATGCACATGCTACCATCAGGACAGACCGGCCTGCGGATGCGGAGCCGATGAACGGGTAAGATGAATCGGATATTCTACAATGTGCGCGGAACCGCTGCCGAAAATCGATCAGGCCTTATGCACCGGCTGCCATCGCTGTGTCGAACTGTGCCCGACCCAGGCTTTGGACCAGATCGACGGCAAAGCCTTTCTGCGCTTTCCAGAGAGATGCACCTATTGTTCGGTCTGTGAGGAGATCTGTCCGGAAGGTGCGATTGCATTGCCCTTTCTGATAGTTTTGGCAAAGTCACAAGATGATGCGGACACTGACGTCCACTCTACATGATGCAAGGAGGCATGAACCCATGCGAAGATTCTGGTACATAAGTTTGGTGCTCATCCTGGTGGCGGCGAGCTTTGCCGCCTGTGGTCGAGATGAGGAGGAAGCCACCCCCACCCCCGTTCCCGTTGCAGTTGAAGGAGGGCTAGGAGCACTGCCCGCCACGGCGATGCAGATCGCCGCCGAGCGCGGCCTCTCCCCCGCCGACATCGACGCTGCCCTCAAGACTTACCTGCCCAGCGGCAAGTGGGATGAATACTTGATGTTTGCGTCGGGCGGCCATTCGGGCAACCTGATCGTGATTGGGCTGCCCTCTATGCGCATTTTGAAAAATATCGCTGTTTTTACGCCTGAGTCCTGGCAAGGCTACGGCTTTGGCTCCAAACATACCGAGGAGCTCCTCGACGCCGGCAATGTGGGGGATGTCAAGATCCGCATGGGCGATACCCACCACCCGGCGCTCAGTGAAACCGACGGCGACTACGACGGCCAGTTTGTCTTTATCAATGACAAGACCAACGCCCGCCTCGCTGTGATCGATCTGCGCGACTTCAAGACCAAGCAGATCGTCAAAGACCCCAATATCATCAGCAACCACGGCGCCAGCTTTGTCACGCCCAATACTGAGTATGTGATCCAGTCGAGCCAGTACGCCACACCCCTGGGATGGGAATACGCTCCTATCGACGAATATGAAGAAAAGTACCGGGGCATGATGACCTTCTGGAAGTTCGACCGTGAGCAGGGCCGCCTGGTTGAGGAGGAATCCTTTGGCATCGAGTTGCCCCCCTACTGGCAAGACCTGTGCGACGCCGGCAAGCTGGCCAGCGACGGCTGGGCCTTCTGCAACTCGATCAACAGCGAGCTCTACACCGGCGGCGTTGAGCAGGGCAACCCGCCCTTTGAGGCCGGCGTCAGCCAGCGCGATATGGATTATCTGCACATCGTCAACTGGAAGAAGGCCGAAGAAGTGGTTCAGGCTGGCAAGACCGAAACGCTCAACGGCATGAAGGTCATCCGCATCCCCACCGCGGTGGAAGAGGGAGTGCTCTTCCTGGCGCCCGAACCCAAAAGCCCGCACGGCGCCGATGTGACGCCCGACGGCAACTATATCGTGGTGGCCGGCAAGCTCGACCCGCATGTGACTGTCTACTCGATCGACAAGATCCAACAGGCGATTGCCGACCAGAACTGGGAGACCGACAGCTACGGCATCCCGATCCTGGATTTTGACGCAGTGAAGCATGCGCAGGTCGAACTCGGTCTGGGGCCGCTCCACACGCAATTCGACAACCAGGGCTTTGCCTACACCAGCCTCTTCCTCGACAGCGCGGTGGCTCGCTGGAGGGTCGGCGATGAGGACCCGGCCACCTGGCAGATGGTGGAGAAAACACCGGTGCAGTACAACATCGGTCATCTTGCCGCCGCCGGGGGCGACACGGTCAATCCCCATGGGAAATATCTGGTGGCGCTCAATAAATGGGCCGTCGACCGCTTTTCCCCCGTAGGGCCGCTTGTGCCGCAGAACCTGCAACTCATCGACATTTCCGGCGAGCAGATGCAGGTGCTCTACGACATGGCGATGGGCATTGGTGAGCCACACTACGCCCAGATCATCTCGGCGGACAAGATCAACGCCTGGAACGCCTACCCAGAGGTCGGTTGGGATTCGAGCACCCAGGCCCCGTCTGAATACGCCACCGCGCTCGGTGAAGAGCGGATCGAACGCAACGGCAACACGGTGGAGATCTTCATGACCGCCATCCGCTCTCGCCTCACGCCGGAGCACGTGGAGATCCAGAAGGGGGACCACGTCATCTGGCACATCACCAACGTCGAGACCGCCCACGACGCCACACACGGCTTCCAACTCGCCGGCTACAACATCAGCCTGAGCCTGGAGCCGGGTGAGACGACAACTTTCGAGTTCGACGCCGTGAACGATGGCACGTTCACCTATTACTGCACCGAATTCTGCTCGGCGTTGCACCTGGAGATGATGGGATATATGTTTGTGCAGCCGTAGAGTGGAGAGTAGAGATTAGAGACTGGAGATTGGAGGGGATTGACGGTGATTTGAGGAGATGACGGAGATTGGTGTCTGTCGAGAGGCAGTCTCTGCAAATCGTCCCAAATCTCCATAAATCCCCCAAATCTTCAGCGAGAAAGGGATCGGCCGCTACCCAAACGGGCGATCCCTACGAGAGGACAGAATCATGATGGCCGAAGGCATAGAACGCATTATCGGGCCGCGGGTGCCGGCGGAGGAGTGGCGGGCGCACCGAACGCGCTACATTATCCCTACCCTGCTCTTTGCGGCGGCCGCGGTGCTTTTGATCGTATCGATCTTCTGGCCCTACTGGCGGTTGACCCTCCATGCGCCGCAGTACCCCAAGGGGCTGACGGTGCAGGCCTACCTCAACCGGCTGGAAGGAGATGTGAACGAGATCGATGGGCTCAACCACTATATCGGCATGCGCCCGCTGAACGAGGCGGCGCAATTTGAAAGAGAGATCTCTATCATCGGTGTAGCCGCCCTGGCACTGCTCATCCTGGCGGCGATTTTCGTCCATTCACGATGGGCGGCGCTGTTGGCGCTGCCGGCGTTGCTCCTCCCGGCCATTTTTCTGGCCGACCTGCAATTCTGGATGGCAAATTTTGGCCAGAATTTGGACCCGCGCGCGCCGCTCTCCAGCAGTATCAAGCCCTTTGTCCCACCGGTTCTATTCGAGGGCACGATCGGCCAGTTTCGCACCTGGGCCGAACCGGATGTAGGGCTTTATCTGGCAATGGCGGCGTCGCTGCTCATTCTCATAGGGCTCTACTTCCACCGCCGGGCATATAAGCCCCTGGTCGAGGCAGAGGCGTGATGAGTGATTTGTCGAGATCTGAAGAAATTTTGGGGGGGATTGGCTGTGAACGGCTATTGGGAAATCTGGCGACAGGTGCGTTGCACACGCAGTGTGCGATGCACCTCTGAACCGGCCCCAAAAATCATACGAAAGATGATACTCTGCGTCTGGCTGGCTGGCGTGCTGAGCTTCTTCTGGAGCGCACCACTTGAGGCGCAAATGCCCCCTTTCGATCTATACGCGGCATTGGCGACCGCCCAGCCAGACGCCACTATCACCGTGCCGGCGGGGCTCTACCAGGGGTCACTCACCATCGATAAGCCGGTGACGCTGGTGGCCGAAGAGGGCGCCACCATCGACGGCGGCGGGCAGAGTGATGTCGTTACCATCAGCGCACCCGATGTGACGCTGCGCGGTTTTGTCATCCGCAACAGCGGCGACTCGCTCGACCGCGAACACGCCGGTATTACTGTCGAAGCCCCGCGCGCTACCATCGAACAGAATCATCTAGAGGATGTGCTTTTTGGGGTCTATCTCAAGAATGCGCCGGGCAGCGTGCTGCGCGAGAACATCATACTGTCTAAAGATCTCCATATCGCCCGCCGCGGCGATGGCATCAAGATCTGGTACAGCGCCGATTGCCTCGTCGAGGGCAACCAGGTCCGCGGCAGCCGCGATGTGATCCTCTGGTATTCGCCCAACTGTGTTGTACGCAACAACGTGGTTGAAAACAGCCGCTATGGCTTGCATTACATGCAAAGCAGTGACGCCGTCATGGAGCAGAACATCCTGCGCAACAACTCGGTGGGTGTCTATATCATGTATGGCCGTGAAGTGCTGCTGCGCAACAACGTGATCGATAATCACCGCGGCCCCAGCGGCTTTGGCATCGGTCTGAAAGATGCGGTCAACGTGACTGTCACCGGCAACCGCGTGGTGGGTAACCGGGTTGGCGTCTATATCGACAACTCGCCGCCGGAGCCAAGTGCAACGGTATACTTCCAACGCAACTTGTTCGCCTACAACGAAATCGGCGCTGAGCTATTGCCAAATGTCAAACGCAATCATTATAGCGAAAATATCTTCTTAGAGAACGGCGAACAGGTTGCCATTGCCGGCGCCGGCGACGCAACTGGAAGCCAGTGGTCGCTGGACGGTCGCGGCAATTTCTGGAGCGATTATGTCGGTTTTGACGCTGACGGTGACCAGGTGGGCGACCTACCTTACCGGGCGCAGAGCCTGTTTGAGAACCTGCTGAGCAAACATCCCGAACTGCGCCTCTTCCAACTCAGCCCGGCGGCCGATGCGCTCGACCTGGCCGCCCGCGCTTTTCCCATCTTCCAGCCGCGGCCCAAGCTGGCGGATGAGCACCCACTCATGGCGCCGCCGCCGTTGCCTGCGGTCGAAGGTTTGCCCACGGCGCCCGTTGCTGCCAACCTGGCGGTTTCCGGCGCTATGGTCGCAATTGCCTTCTTGCTGCTGCTGGCGCCCCTGGTCAGCACGGGAACTCGGTCTCGGCGCCCCGCATCACCTGCCGTACGCGCATCGAACGCAGACCGCTGGTATACCTTGTTCAGACAAGGCAGAGAGGATGCAGAGCACCGGACCAAATTTCAGCGGGGCGCAGAATGAGGAATGAATGATGATCCGATTCGAGCACGTGACCAAGCGTTTTGGTCGCTATGTAGCTGTCGATGACCTCAATACCACGGTGCCTGCGCAACAGGCCTATGCCTTTTGGGGCCCCAACGGCGCCGGCAAGACCACGGTGATCAAGTGCTTGCTGGGGCTGCTGCGGTACGAAGGCCGCATTGCAGTCAACGGTTTTGATGCCGCCCGCAA
>QEUW01000769.1 GCA_003577005.1 Chloroflexota bacterium
ATGATCAATATAGGTGTGATTGGATATGGCTATTGGGGACCGAACCTGGTCCGCAATTTTGCCGAGATCCCCAATGCGCAGATTGCCGCTGTCAGCGATCTAAATCCGGAACGCCTTGCGCTTGCGCAGCGACGGTACCCGGCGGCCTACATGACAACCGACCATCGCGATCTGCTGAGCGACAGCAAGATCGATGCGATTGTGGTCGCTACGCCCGTATCAAGCCATTTTCATCTTGCTATGCAGGCGCTAGAGGCTGGTAAACATGTATTGGTCGAAAAGCCGCTGGCGGCGACAACCGAGCAAGCCATGCGTCTGCTCGACGAAGCAGCGCGCCAGCAACGTATTTTGATGGTAGACCATACTTTTGTCTATACCGGTGCAGTGCGCAAGATGCGCGAACTGGTTGCTGGTAATGCCCTGGGTGATGTCTATTACTATGACTCGGTGCGGGTCAACCTGGGGCTATTTCAGCACGATGTCAATGTGATCTGGGATCTGGCCGTCCACGACCTGTCGATCATGGACTACATTTTGTCCGTGCAGCCGTGCGCCGTGTCGGCAACGGGTATGAGCCATGTGGCCGGCCAACCGGAAAACATCGCTTACCTGACGCTGTTCTTTGACACTAATCTGATTGCCCATATCCACGTCAACTGGTTGGCGCCGGTCAAAGTGCGGCAAACCTTGATCGGCGGCAGCCAAAAGATGATCGTCTACGATGATCTCGAACCCAGCGAGAAGGTCAAGGTCTACGATAAAGGGATCACACTCAACAGCAATGGGTTCAACAATGGTTCTGGCGAACCTGGAGAGAAGGGTAAGCACCAACTGCTGGTTGGCTATCGCACGGGTGATATGTGGGCTCCGCAGTTGAGTATGACAGAAGCCCTTTGGACAGAAGCAGCTCACTTCGCCGCCT
Organism: Chloroflexota bacterium; assembly: GCA_003577005.1. The sequence goes on from QEUW01000769.1 coordinate 923, forward strand.
GTATAGAGGAGGACAAGCGCCCGCTGACCGATGGTGAGGCTGGGCTGCGTGTGGTGCAAATTCTTGAAGCCGCCACCCAGTCGATGAACGTGCAAGGACGACCGATCACACTAGCTACCGGGAGGGTTGCTGTATGATTCCTTTTGTTGATCTAAAGGCACAGTATCGCAGCATCAAGGCTGAGGTAGACCAAGCGGTGCTCAGCGTACTGGAAAGCAGCCACTTTGTGCTTGGCGAAGAGGTGAGCGCATTTGAAGCAGAGTTTGCAGCTTATTGCCAGACCAGTCATGCCGTTGCCGTAAATACGGGTACGAGCGCACTGCATCTGGCTTTGCTGGCCGCAGGGGTCGGCCCTGGCGACGAGGTGATTACCGTGCCTTTTACCTTTGTGGCAACGGTGGCCGCCATTCACTATTGTGGGGCGCGTACTGTATTTGTGGATATCGATCCTTGCACCTATACGATAGATGTAAACAAGCTTGAAGCCGCAATAACAACGCGTACCAAGGCAATTGTGCCGGTACATCTCTATGGCCAGCCTGCCGATATGGACCCTATCCTGGCAATCGCCCGCCGTCACGGCCTGGTGGTGATCGAGGACGCCTGTCAGGCCCACGGGGCTGAATACAAGGGACGGCGCGCCGGCAGTATGGGGGATATCGGCTGTTTTAGCTTTTACCCGGGAAAGAATCTGGGCGCCTATGGCGAAGGCGGCGCGATCACGACCAACAACCCAGATTATCTCCGTACCATCCGCATGTTGCGGGACTGGGGCGCCGAACAGAAGTACCACCACATTCTCAAAGGTTATAACTACCGGATGGACGGAATCCAAGGCGCCATTTTGCGTGTCAAATTGCGCTATTTGGAGAAATGGACGGAAAGCCGGCGCGCCCTTGCGGCACGCTATCACCAGCAGCTTGCCAGAGCTGACTTTGAACCAGCCTTTGAGCGGGCAGATAGCCGCCATGTCTATCATGTCTACGCGATCCGCATACGGCAGCGCCAACGGCTGCAGGAGCAACTGGCGCTGCAGGGAATCCAGACTGGCATTCATTACCCGATTCCTGTCCACCTGCAAAA
>QEUW01000173.1 GCA_003577005.1 Chloroflexota bacterium
GCGAGCATCGCCCAACAGTACCGGCTCCAGCTCGTACCAGGGCATCCGGTCAAACCGAGCCCGGTGCTCACCCTGCGGACGAGCAATGGGTTGCCGATGACGTTGCAGCGGTGGTAAGGATTGTGTCGCTCAACCCCAAGGGTTGAACGACACAACCATTCTCGTACACGGATTTCACTGGATTCTATCCGTGTTATCCGTGTACGATTCTGAAGTTTGGTGGTCGCACCACCGGGATTATACGATGAACCTCACGATCCTCTATCGCATCCGCGTCCAGGAAGTACTCGATCCTTGCTGGGCGGAGTGGTTGGCGCCGCTGGTCACTCACAGCACGGCCAGCGGCGAGACGGTGCTGGTCGGTGCGTTACGCGACCAGGCCGAGTTGTTCGGTCTGCTGGTGAAGGTACGCGATCTGAATCTGACCCTGTTATCCGTAGAGCGGCTTGGTGCGGAGGACGGCGGCGTTGCGCAGAGATAGACGGCTGAGTTGTCGATGTAATAGAGTTGGCGCAGGGCTTGCTCCAGCCTTGACACTCTACTACAATAAGGGCGGAGGCCGGCCATGTCGCAAACCCCGCCCTTATTGACCACTAAATTCCATGCGCCACCGGCGCGCGTTCACTCGTTGTCGCGGGTGCGTCTCCTGGCGCGCCTTGCTGAAAGTCTGGCGCGACCCCTCACGCTGCTCGCCGCCCCCGCAGGATTTGGGAAGACTACGCTGCTCGTGGAGTGGATCGCCAACCAGGCTGCTTTGTCCTCGTTGCCGCAACCATCTACCGGCGCTGCCGGGCCAAGTTTTTGCTGGCTTGCGCTCGATGACGGCGACAACGAGCCGGCCCGCTTCTGGCAATACGTGATTGCCGCACTCCAGACGGTCACCCCCAGGCTGGGGATGGAGGCGACGTTACTGCTCAACGCCCCGCAGACCCCGCCCATAGAGATCATCTTAACTCACCTCCTGAATGACCTTGCGCGGCTAGAACAGCATGTCGTGCTCATTCTGGATGACTACCATACGATTCAGACCCCTACCATTCATCATGCGTTGACCTTTTTCATCGACCACCTGCCGCCGCAACTGCACATTGTGCTGAGTACGCGCGCCGACCCGCCCATGCCGCTCGCCCATTGGCGGGTGCGCGGCCTGTTGGGCGAGATCCGGGCGGATGAGTTGCGCTTTACGCGGGAAGAGAGTGCGCAATTTCTGAACGAGATCATGGGCCTGACGCTTACGGCGGTGGACGTTGCACGGCTAGAAGAGCGCACAGAGGGCTGGGCAGCTGGGCTGCAACTGGCCGCACTCTCGTTGCAAGACGTTGCAGACGTACAGCCGGTCATCGCGGCCTTTAGTGGCAGCAACCGCTATATTATCGACTATCTTTTGGAAGAGGTGTTGAGCCGCCAGCCAGAGAGCGTGCGTTCGTTCCTGCTCCAGACATCGATCTTGGAGCGGTTGTGCGGCCCCTTGTGTGACGCTGTAGTTGGGGATTGGAGAGCAGAGACTAGAGATCGAAACATTGGTTCTGGGTTAGTCTCTGGTTCCCAGTCTCAAGCGCTGTTGGAACAGCTTGAGCGCGCCCATCTCTTTCTCATCCCGCTGGACAATGAACGCCGCTGGTATCGCTATCACCATCTGTTTGCCGATGCGCTCCAGAGCCGCCTGCGCCAGTTGGGGAAGGAGTACGTACAGGCTTTGCATCGCCGCGCCAGTGCCTGGTATGAGCAAAATGAGTTTCTCCCGGAAGCGATTGACCATGCGTTAGCAGCTGCTGCGTTTGTTCCCGCCGCTCGGCTGATCGAGCAGGTTGGGTTGGCGGCGTTTGCCCAACCGGTCGTGCAACACCGATTGGGCACCTGGTTGCGCCTGCTACCGGCGGAGGTGGTGCAGACACGACCGCAACTCTCGCTCGTGCAAGCCTGGCTCTCTTTCAACCGCACCCAATTCGAGGAGGCGTTGCAGGCACTAACAAGGGCCGAGGCTGCCCACCAACAGGCCGAGCCTGATGATAGCGATCCGCAAGTCAAGGGCGAGATCGCCGCGCTGCGCGCCATGGTGACTACATTTAGCCCGGCAGCCGATCTTGACCAGGCGCGCGCCTGGGCGCAGGAGGCGCTCTCGATCCTTACGAGTGAGCGCACCCTGTTCCGCAGCATTGCTGCGGGCGCGCTGGCTTCGGTCTACATCCGGCGAGCGGAAATGGCGCAGATCGAGCCGGTGCTGGCCGAGGCGATCCGCATGGGGCGCGCCGCCAATAACATCCACCTGACGCTGGTGACGCTGATCAACCAGGCCATGATCCAGCGGGTGCGCGGGGCATTGCGCCAAGCGTCCACCACTTGTCAAGATGCGCTAGACTGGCTGGCGGAGCAGGGTGCGCAGGCCACTCCCGGTGCTGGCGGTCTTTACGTAATTCTGGCCGATCTGCACCATGAGCAAAACGATCTGGAGGTGGCGCGGCGTTATGCGGATCAGGCACTTGCGTATAGTGATCAAGGGGTGATCCCCATGCTCATGGTCCTCAGCCGTCTTTCTTTGATGCGCGTTCAACAGGCGCAGGGGGAGTGGGAGGGCGCCTGGTCTACCTGGCGGGCCGCCATAGAGGTGAGCGAGCGACATGCAATGCACTTCTTTCGGCCAACATTGGAGGCCGTTGCGGCCCAGTTTCATCTGGCCCAGGACAATCTGGTACAAGCCTGGCAGTGGGCGCAAGCGGTGGCCTGGCATGAGAGTGCAGGCGTGATGGTCTTCAACGCCTTCGACCTGGCCTATCTGATCGAGCATCGGTTGGTTGCCCGTGTTCAGGTTTACCTCGCCCAGGGTCGCGCCACCCGTGACCGTCAGCTGGTCAACGAGGCCATCCAGCAGTTGGAGCGGCAACAAACGCTGGCTGCGGCCAATGGATGGCCCTATCTTCAAGCCAAAGCCTATCTTCTGACCGCGCTGGCTCACCACGACCTGGGCGACCCTGCCCAGGCTGCCCAGGCTCTGACCCACGCGCTCACTCTGGCCCAGCCCGCGGGCTTTGTGCGGCTCTTTGTCGATGAGGGCGAACCTTTCCGCTTGCTGCTGGTTGCGAATGGCGTTCGAAACCTGAAAGTAAGCGATGGCGCAGTCCGGCAGCCTGTACAGCGGCAAATCGATACGCTGCTGGCTGCCCTGGGTCACACTGGCACAGCGGCAGAATCGGCCGGGAGCCTTACACCATACACCAGGGTGACTACTGGACTCGGCGCGCTCGTCGAGCCGCTCAGCGAGCGCGAGTTGGAAGTGTTGCACCTGATCGCCGCCGGTCTCTCCAACAAGGAGATCGCCAACCGGCTTGTCGTGACAGTCGGCACGGTGAAAAAGCACATCAACAACATCTTCGGCAAACTGGGCGCCACCCACCGCACCCAGGCCATTGTCCTCGCCCGCCAGCAAAATCTGCTCTAGTACGCACCCAATCCAGGTTCAAATACGATTCACCCACGGCTTCACCCGTGGGTGAATGACGCGTCAACCAGTTGACTGGTACGCTGTATGCATACACGCACCGCCAACGCGATGCACATCCGAGCAAGCGATAAAAAGGAGCAAAAAATGGCAAGCCAAATCCACAGATCCACAACGCAAGGGAACTTTGAACGCCCGCCAGCACCATGGCTGGTTGTGGTCCGGCAAAGTGGTTATGGAATGCGCCATGCTGCGTCGTTCACGCTGCTGATCGGCCTCTACCTCCATCTGACCAGTCTGTTGATCGGGCGTGAACTGCTGCTTGAATATGTGCTGACGCCACGCTTTGATATGGCGCTCGCTGTACCTATGACCTATGCAGGCATCATGGGCTGGCTGATGGGCCGGCGCGTGATCCATCCTAACAGGTGGCATAGGGTCACCTACTGGCTGATAGTGGTTTACTTTACCATCAGCATCCCCGTCCATGTGCAGACCTATCTTACCCAGCGGGCGGATTACATCTTGCGCTTCCCGGCCTGGTACAGCTATTTCTTGCTGCCGATTTTGGCCGCCATGCTGATCTTCGCCTGGCGTTTAGAGTTCAAAAACAAGGCTTAAATAAGGAGCACTTCAATGACGACAATGGTTTCGTCTCAGGTCACACACATGGCGCAGCGACCGATTACCGCTGCCCGGTTGATCCGCTGGAGCGGTCTGGTCAATATCGCCACCGGTATTTTCTTTGCACTGGAAACGCTGTTGCATCCCGTGCGAGACATCTTCAACGCCCGCGCCATGATCCAGCAGACGGTGCTGGGCGTGTCATGGAATATCGTCCACACGTTTGCCATTCTGGCCTTTGTGCTTGGTCTATTTGGGCTGGTCGGGCTCTATATGCGGCTATTCGAGCGGGCAGGATGGCTGGGCTTCGCCGGCTTTGTCATCAGTTTTGTGGGTCTGGCGTTGGGTATTGGTGTAGTTGTACCCGATGCCTTCCTGTTCCCGGTGTTTGCTCAATACGATGCTACAGCCTGGCTGTTGACAGTGCCCGGCGTGCTGATCCCCAGCGGTGAATTTGGCATCTACTTGATCCTGAGCGGCGTTCTCCTGGTGATCGGCACGATCTTGTTCTGTCTGGCCGGTATCCGAGCGCGTGTGTTGCCAGTGTGGGGCTTTTTTTGTCTCGGCGCCGGTATCCCGCTCGTCACATTTGGCCCGCTGGCGGACAACAGCCTGGGTCTGGTCGGCGCTGTGGTGGGGGCGATTGGGTACATCTGGCTTGGCTATGCCCTCTGGTCAGAGACGCCGGAGCCGGCCACGTAGTCTCGTGGTTTAGCCGTGCGGCATATCCGGCCGGGAGAGTGGTGCGGAGTTTCACACGCCCTCGTGCGAACTCCGCACCCATCGTAATTTTATGGTCAAGGAGGGTTCTGATGATTTCGACATCATCGCAGCTGTTTACACAGCCTGGCGCTGTGCAAACAGTGCGCAAGCTGGTTCTACTCGCTAATGGTCTGTTCCTGATGTTGGCAGGCGGTTTATTCCTGGTTTTTGACCTGTTGAGCTTTTACTTCGGTGCGGGCCCATTGGGCACGATGTTGACCGGTGTGCTCTACACCATCGGCATGGTGGAGGCGCACGGATTAGCCCTGATCATCGGCCTGCTCCTCCTACGAGCCGGGCGGGTCGAGCCGCAGCCGCTCTGGCATCTGGTCGGCGCCGGCGTTCATCTTCTGTTGGGCGGCGCCAACCTGCTCTTCTGGCAGCTTTTTATCGAACTAGACGTTGTCCCGATGGAGATCCTTGTGACAGGAATTCATGGCTTTCTGTTTGCAGCACAACTCGTCTGTTTTCTACGCATCCGTACCGGAAACAGGACAGCGTAACCGCGTGTGTGGCTGCGGCGTGCGGTAGTGGTCGCTTGTGACAAATTGCCAGCTATGGGAGTGTAAACGGGCGCAGTTTGTCACAAGTCCGCGTTCCTGATCCGCTCAAGATCTGCCCAACCGGGCTGAATCTGCAAGATCGAGAGCGCCTATCGTTGGCAAAAGCATCGCTTTCAAACAACCACTAAACTGGCAGTTGAAATGCACCGACACCCCCTCACGATTTTGCACAATGTCCTCTTGTATGTGAACATAAAGCGTTAAAACTCACCTTACCTCAACCAAGGATGAACGCCTATGGTCACAATCGTGGCGTATGACGAAAGCTGGCCCCAGGAATTTACCCGGCTCGCCGCCGATCTGCGCCACGACTTGGGCGGTCTGGCGCTCCGTATCGACCATATCGGTTCCACTTCCGTGCCGGGGCTGGCAGCCAAGGACCTGTGTCAAAGACCCGGCCTGCGATTTGATCATGTGCGCGGCCGCGGCGTGGGCCGCGGCCACCCAGTGGGCGCCGCCACCTTCTGATAACTGACCGACTCCACCCATCCTCTCGGCGCTGGTACCAGAGATAGGATATAGTGGCGCCAAGCAGCGCGTGATGTTGGTTTCGTGGTCTGCGGAGAATCGTCCATGCCCTTGCCGTTGCTCCAGACCAAACTCTATATCCCCCGGCAGCAGCCAGCCGCAGCTCTTGTCCCGCGGCCGCGCCTGTTTGAGCAACTGGTTGCCGGTCTGGCTGAGCAATTGCTCCTGATCTCAGCCCCGACCGGCTTTGGCAAGTCCACGCTGTTGAGCGCGTGGGTCTCGCAGCGTGAAGCGCACGCACCGCCGGATGGCGCAAAATTTGCCTGGCTCTCGCTCGATGACGCCGATAACGACCCGAGGCGTTTTTGGAGCTATTTTATTGCCGCCTTGCAGACAGTCTGTCCCGCTCTGGGCGCTGGCATATTAGCGCTATTGCAGGCGCCTCAGGCGCCGCCGTTAGAATCCATTTTGGTTGTCCTGATCAACGAGCTGATGGCTTTTGGCGACAAGCTAATTTTGGTGCTCGATGACTACCACTTGATCCAGAACAATACCATACAGAGCGCGCTGACCTTTTTGATCGACCACCAACCGCCTTGCCTTCACCTGGTGCTCGTGACGCGTTCCGACCCGCCACTGCCTCTTGCTCGCTGGCGCGCCCACGGCCGGATGGCGGAAATCCGCGCCGCAGATTTGCGCTGTACCCTGGCAGAAACGGCCGCGTTTTTGAATGAGCGAATGGCGCTCGCCTTACCGCCGGATGCTGTCGCTACCCTCGAGCAACGCACCGAGGGCTGGATCGCCGGTCTACAGCTTGCCGCCCTATCGCTGCAAGGCCGCCCAGACAGGATAGAGTTTGTCCACGCCTTCTCTGGCAGCCACCGGCATGTGCTGAGTTTTCTGGTGGAAGAAGTGCTCAACCGTTGTTCCCAAGAAGTGTTGAGATTCCTGTTGCAGACGTCGATTCTTGACCAGATGTGTGGCCCGCTGTGTGATGCAGTGATCAGTGACCAGCAAATGGACAGAAGTGAGAGCGGACTACAAGCTCCAGTCTCTGATCTCCAGTCTCAAACAATTCTGGAGCAACTTCTTCAGGCCAACCTTTTCATCATTCCCCTCGACGATACCGGCACATGGTACCGCTATCATCATCTCTTTGCCCAGGTACTGCGCGCCCGCTTGCAACAGCAGGTCCGGCCAGATCTGGTGAGTGCATTACATAGCCGCGCCAGTGGCTGGTACGAACAGAACGGCCTGCTCGACGATGCGATGCGCCACGCGCTGGCCCTTCCTGATTTTGCGCTGGCTGTCTCTTTGATCGAGCGCTATGCGACGAAGTTGCTGATGCAGAGCGAACTGATGTTGCTGCGCAAGTGGATGGCGCAGGCGCCAGGCGACCTGATCCGGACCCGGCCGCGGCTGGCGCTGGCGCAGGCTTGGGTGCTAGACATGGTTGGCCAACTGGACGCAGCAGATGAGGCGCTGAATACACCAGCGCTCCAGTCGCCAGACTTACCGGCGGATCTTGCGGGTGAACTGGCACTGGTGCATGCCGATATCACCAACTTGCGCCACGAGCCGGTTGCGCTGACCTGGGCAAAGCAGGCGCTTGATTTGCTCCCACCCAACCGTGAGGACCTGCGCGTGATCGCCAAGATCGAGATCGGCCTGTCCTACATGCGCCGTGGCGATCTGGCGGACGCTAACCGGACGCTGTACGAGGTTGCTGCCCTTGCCGAGACGGTGGATAACCGCTTTGTGGCGTTGGATGCGTTCGCTGCCCTGTGTTCGATTCAGGCGCGCCAGGGCCAGCTTTTTCAGACCGTCCAGACTTGTGAACAGGCGCTGCGCATGGTGGCGCGCTGGGCCGGCCCACTCCCTCCCGCCACGGGCATGATCTATGTCAGCCTGGGCGAAATCCTGGGCGAATGGGATGACCTGGATGGGGCAACCCAAGCCTTGACACAAGGGTTGCGCCTGTTGCAGGGCACGATCGAAAAAATGCCACTCGCCCGCGGTTACGTCGCACTGGCGCGTATACAACAGGCGCAAGGCGATCCTGCAGGCGCGCTCGCCAGCCTTGCCCAGGCAGAAGCCTGGTTTGCCCAGATGCAAATTGCGGCAACACCGGCACTGACCTGGCTCGCCGTCCACCGGGCGCGGCTGTGGCTGTGGCAGGGCGATCTGTACGCTGCACGTCGCTGGGCCGGCGCAAGCAGCCCGCCGGCAGAGACGGAACTGGCCTGCAACTACTGGCTCACTCTCGCGCGACTGCATCTGGCCCACTATCGCCGGGCACCGGACAGCGCGTTGCTCAGTCAGATTGCCACGACGCTGGCAGCGGTGCATATACGGGCAGAAGCAGACAGTTGGCCGGTTTATCTCCTAGAGGGGCGACTGCTCCAGGCATTGACCTCACATGCCCAAAACAAGCTCCCCGATGCCTTCGCCGCACTCAGCGCCGCCCTGGCTCTGGCCGAACCTGGGGGATACCTCCGTCTCTTTCTGGATGAAGGCGAACCGATGCGGTCGTTGCTTTTGGATTTTCGATCTTGGGTTGCCAAACGGCTACCTGACGAGAATCAGTTTCGTTTATCAGCCTATGCCGATAAACTGTTAAGCGCTTTTGCCGATCGCATCCCAGTTGACGAACAGACCGGGATCGCGCTGCAATCCTCCAGTCAAAACTCAAAATCAAATAGCCAACATCTGGTGGAGCCCCTCAGCGGCCGCGAACTGGAAGTCCTGCAGCTTGTCGCCGCTGGGCTCTCAAACCAGGAAATCGCCACCAGGCTGGTCGTCACCGTCGGCACGGTCAAGAGCCACGTTAACCACCTCTTTGGCAAGCTCGCCGTCACCAGCCGCACGCAGGCCGTTGCCCGCGGCCGCGCGCTAGGACTGTTGGCGGATTGACCTCGTGGGTTTTGATGGCCCCACGACCTCCGGGAGGTGTCCCGATGCTGGTTTCAAGGCCCACGCTGTCGCGGGACACCTCCCGGAGGTCGGGTCGCTCCCATACTTGATGCTGGCGTCCAATTGGACAAGCATATCGGCTCTGACCTTACCTTTGGCCAACCACAACAAATACCCTGTCATCCGGTTTTACTGGATCGAAGGTAAACTGACTGTAAAGCTGAACGTTTCTAAAACCGGCTTGCTCAAACAGCGTTTTTGCCTGGATTTGGTTATAGGACCGCGTTGCCGGCGAGCGGCGATGGGTCTCTTCCGCCACGACCTTGTCGTCAACGATCATCTGATACAAGTCCTCGGTATGCTCACATTCGCTCTCAGGGTCGAACCGTGACTTACCGACTTTGCGAAACTTCACGCCATCTTTTTCGCGTGTAGCTGTTTGTTCCCACTCGTATATAAGTGGCTCACCTTCTTGCCGCAAGGTCATGAGCGACGCAGCAATTATCCCGCCGGGCAACAGATGGTCGAGGAATCGTTGCAGCGCCTGACCAACCAGATCCGGTTCGATGATCAACTGTAGCGAGCTGGATGGCACCAGGATCGTACGGTATTGGCGGGGCAGCGCCAGCGTTTCCATGGTCTGTTCGTACAGGTTGGCAGCGCATCCGATGGCATCCGCCTTCTGTTTGCAGATCGCCAACATCTCGGGCGAGTTGTCCACCCCATCGATATCGAGCCCTTGTTGCAGGTAATCGAGCAGTAGCCGGCCGGTGCCACAACCGACATCCAGCACCGGTTGGCCGTGGTTCTGAATAAGCTCCAAATAGAAAAAACGATCCGGCCATTGGGAGGTGTCACCCCGTAGCACATCCCAGGTTTGGGCCATCAATCCGCTGTATTCGTAATCAGGTGTGTTCATAGATTCTCCATTCATAGAAGGCGGTAGTCTTTGAGCATGAACGATGCTTGCTCATTCATCGAATTCCTGCAAGGAATGCTTGGCGTATGGTATCAGTGAGTCAATATACTGATTGACCGCACGCCTTGTTTGGAGATGGACCTTCTTGCCCTTAAATTCTTCAAGGAGGTGCGCATGTCCGCGATAGGAGCGCAGGTCGTCGCGCTGCCAATACGCCGCCGCCCAGGTTAGCAGCTTCTGGAAGTTCTCTGCTGCTGACTGCATATCCAGTTGTGTAGAACTTTCAGCGCAGCGTTGGCGGAGGCTGTTCAGACAGCTCTCCGGGTCAAGGTCCAGCCAAATGAGCTGATCAGCGTTGACCAAGAATTCCTGTGCCAGCTCACCAAAGACCCCTTCGACGACCCAGTTTTTGCCCTGAACCAGAGTGGCGATTTCAGCATAGACAAGTTCTTTTGGCCGTTTGTTGTTAAAGCCGCCTGGCTCCCAAAACAGTTTATCCAGGTGAACAATGGGATAGCCAAAGTGGTCACCCAATCTTTGGGCTAGATAGGTTTTCCCTGAACCGCTGTTGCCGATGATCACGATTCTCTCCATCGTTCGCCTCCAGGATAGAGGTTGGTTTCTCCGCGCAACCGGTAGCACCCCAGCAAACCGGGGCGTGCGACGCACTGGCCGCAAAACGCATCGTCGTACCGGAGAGCCGCCTGGCCAGTGCGTCGCACGCCCCTGCCCTCCACGTTATTCTGTGGTGCTGCCGCAAAAGTTTCCTATACCAACCCTAGCTCTTTGGCTTTGACAGCCGCCTGCGTGCGGTCGCTGACCCCCAACTTGCCCAGGATATTGGTCAGATGATTGCGGACGGTGCCCTCGGCCAGAGATAGTGTTTCGGCGATGGCGCGGTTGGTGGCGCCGGTGGTGACCAGGCGCAACACCTCGATTTCACGCTCTGACAACGGCTCGGCCAGCGTTTGTGATTGCGATGATTGGTTGGCCAGACGGGCAAATTGGGCCACGACTTTGGGGATTACCGCCGGGTCGAGAATCGAGCCGCCATGCGCCACGGTACGAATGGCTTCCAGCAAGCGCGGCGAGGGCGCGGCCTTGAGCAGATAGCCCACCGCGCCAGCGCGCAGACCTTCAAAGACCAACTCGTCGTCGTCAAAGGTCGTCAGGGCGATGACGCGGCAATCCGGCTGGGTTTCGTGCAGGCGGCGGGTTGCCTCGACGCCGTCGAGGAGCGGCATGCGCATGTCCATCAAGATGATGCGTGGGCGCAGGTCTGCGGCCAGGCGCACCGCCTCTTCGCCATTGGTGGCTTCGCCCACGACCTCGAAATCCGGTTGTACGGTCAGCAACATGCGCAATCCCTCGCGAAAGAGCGCCTGGTCATCGGCGAGCAATATCTTGATCTTCATGCCGGGATCTCCACCTCAAGCCGGAATCCGTGGCCGGGCTGGCTGTCGATAGTTACTGTGCCGCCCTGCAGTTGAACGCGTTCGCGCAGGCCGAGCAGGCCAAAACCATTGCTCGCCGCCCCCTGCCCAGCGCCATTATCGTCAATGCTCAGGCGCACCCTGCCGGGTTCAAAGCAGAGGGCGACTGTGACGCGCGTGGCCTGGGCGTGTTTGACCACATTTGTCAATCCCTCCTGCGCCGCGCGATAGAGCGTCAGTTCTGCCTGCGAGTCGAGCGCCCGCGCTGCGCCTTGCACCTCGAAGTGCGCTTCCAATCCGGCAGTGGCCTGAGATTGCTCCACCAGTTGTTTGATCGCAGCAGCCAGCGGTTGGCCGTTGCCCGGCGTGGTGCGTAGGGCCGCCACCGAGCGCCGGACATCAACGAGCGCTTCCTGCAACAGGGTCTCGGCTTTTCCCAGCGCCGCAAGCGCAGTGGGCGCGGTGGTGGCTGCATCTGTGTTGTCGAGCAGCGCCTTAGCTCCCTGGATCTGCATCGTGGTGGCGGTCAGATAGTGACCCAGACCATCGTGAATCTCGCGCGCCAGGCGGTTGCGTTCCTCGGTGACGGCCAATGTCTGGAGTTGGCGGTGTGCGGACTCCAACTCTTCGACCAGTTGTTGGTTATGACGGCGGGCCAGTTCGGTCTGGCGTAGATTGTTGCCAAACAGTCCGCAGAGCAAAAAGACGCTTGCATTGAAGGCGAGGGGAATCACAATCTCAGCCTCGCGCAGCGCAAAATAGGCCAGACTGGAAATAACAAAAAAGAGGGCGATCCAGGTGGCTGCCATCTGCTCAGGGAAAACGGCCCCAGCATGGATGGCCAAGAGAAAAAACAGAAAGGTGAAAAACTCCACGCCTTCAAGGCTGAGGGCCAGCAGACCAGCGATCAGCGCAGTCTGCGCGGCGAAATACCAGGCTGCATAGCGGGCAAAGTTTGGCCGGTGAAAGACCGTGGCATAGAGGAAGACAAAGCCGGCACAGAGGATGGCGGTCACCACCCGCGCCAGCGGATTGGACAGTTCACGCGTGCCGAGCAGATACATGACCGCAACCACGAGATAGGTGGTCAGATCCAGAAAACGCCGGTTGCTGAGTTGGATGATGGGGTTATTGGGCATGAGTATAGTGTACTACGGATTGAGCGATCTGCGGGAGAAGCACTGTCAACGGATTTGGAGAACGGATTGAGCGGATGATTGGCAATCAATCCGTTCCCCAAATCCGTTGACAGCTTTTCAGTCACTACGCCTGCACTGGTTCGCCCACGAAGGACGCCTCCACGGTGCGCCGGCGCCAGAGCGCTGCACCAACAATCATCACCCACCCGATGATGCTGAGATAGGCAAACCAATCACCAAAGCGTGCATAAACGGTAGGTGTATGCTGCATGGGGATGTCGAGCACCAGCGCCGGCTTGACCGTGGCGAAGTCATCGGCAACCGCCAACACCCGCCCTAGATGATCCGTCGCCAACGAGACGCCACTGCCCGTGGGGCGCAACATGGCGACGCCGTTCTCGATGGCGCGGAAGACGTGAACTTGCACATGCCAGGTTTTTGCTTCCTCCCAGTCATGCGACGGAACCAGCAGCAGGTCAGTGCCGGCCTGTCCCACCTGGCGCAGCAGACGGGGAAAATCGGCGTCGAAACAGTTCACCGTGGCCAGGCGACCATGGGGCGTTTCAACAGTTGGGATCACGCCCGGCCCCGGCTCGAAGATATACGCGTCCCCCAACGGATGGACGGTTTTGTAATAATCCCAGACAATGGCGCCGGCTGGGTCAACCAGGATGACCCGATTCTCGCCATATGGGCGCTGTTCGGCCTGCAAAATGACGACAAACGCGGCTTGCAGATAGATGTTTTCCTGGCGCGCCAGCGTCCGCACCTGTTCGAGCACCGTGTTTTCGTCTTCTTTGAGCATAAAGGCTGCCGCCTCCGACCAGACCACGATCTTGGCACCAGCGCGCGCCTGCTGCCGGGTGCGCGTCAGCAGATCATCCAGGATTTGGGCATAGAACGGGCGCATCTCGGCGCGCCCGGCAGCCGGGCTTTTGGCGACATCCACTATCCCTAAGGGAAGGTCAGCCCAGAGCGCCTTATCGTGGGTCAGTCCGGCCACGCGTACGGTGGGCACGGTGGTGGGCGCAAAGGCCAGGCGCACATTGCCAAAGAGCAGCACGGCCAGCAACACGCCTCCAAAGAGGGCCAGGGCCGGCCAGCTCGCGCGCCAGTCCGCCGCATGTTCCCAGAGATCGTTAGCGACGGGCGCCAACCAGGCGATCAAGAATCCCAACCCCCAGATGCCGGTGATAGAAACGATCTGCATCAGCGCCAGATTGCCATCCTGCGAATAGGCGGCTGACGTGGCGGCGCCCAATGAGCCGAACGAGACCAGCCAATCGACGATGGTGATGGTCAGCGGAAAGACCAGTGTCCGCGCTACACCCATCAACCGCATTCCGAGCAGCTTGTCTGTCACATAAGGCGCCACCGCAACCAGGCCGAGAACTCCACCCATCAAGTTCTCTGGCGGGGGCAGCATGTCACCAAGGGCGAGGGTCATGCCCGCGAAGTAGGCCAGGGCGACGACCGGCAGGGCGACGATGGCGCGCTGGGTGCGCACAAAACGGAGCAGAAAGACCGGCGCCAGCCAGGCGGCAACCGGTAGGACCGTCTGGTAGGCGGTGAAGGGCAAGAGCACCGTGCCGGCGATCAACCAACACCAAGAGAGCCGGTCAACGAGTTGCGAGGTGGTGCGTTTGGCAGCAAACATTTTCAAGTCTCCTTTATCAATTGAATGCTTGTCGGCGAGAACAGGAAAGAGCAATGACTGTTGCCCCCACCAGCATAGCAGGGCGGCGCCCGGTTGTGATGTGACAGGGATCATAGGTGAGGGTCACGGCGCTGTTGTGAGGGTCATGTGACATCGCTTCGTCGTGAACGGACAGGGCAAATCCAAAAAAGCTGGCAGGCAACCCCTCTGGGTTATGTTTTAATCTACCCACGTTCCATCCACCAATCCACCCTAAGTTAGATGACGCTCCACCCAGTAGCGGGGTATGCTGTGCGCATTCCACATCGGAGAAATGCACGCGCCAGGCGAGCTCTGGCCACCTTTCCAAAGGAGCGAATCATGAACGGCATTGTGGCGTTAGTCAAACGCTATCCGTTGGCGGTCTTTATTGGGTTGACCTACTTACTCTCGTGGTGGCCTTCGCTGTTGTATATGTGGGGCATGAGCCCAATCGGCGTGGCCGCATTTGGGCCCTTCCTGGCCGCGCTGATTGTGTTGGGGATGACTGAAGGCAGAGCCGGTGTGAAAACGTTGCTGCGGCGCATGGTGCATTGGCGGGTGGGCTGGCAGTGGTGGTTGGTGGCGCTCGTTCTGCCGATTCTGATGTCGGGCATCGCTAGCTATCTGACCGTGTTGCTGGGCGCGCCAGCCCCCAACGCCGCCCAACTGGGCGCTTGGCCAGCCATCTTTGCCACCTTTGTCCTGCGGCTGCTGGTGCCGGGGCTGGGTGGCGCCTGGGAAGAACCCGGTTGGCGAGGCTATGCCGTCCACCGGCTGGAGATCGGGCGGTCACGCCTGTGGGCCATGTTGCCACTCTGGATCATCATTGTGGTCTGGCACATCCCGCTCTTTCTCACCGGCGACGCCGAATGGGTCGATA
>QEUW01000770.1 GCA_003577005.1 Chloroflexota bacterium
TGTCACGCCGCAAAGCTGGCTATATCAAGACTCATATCGTTCCTTCAGAATCGAACTTCTTAATGGCCAGACCTGGAGGTTCGCTGCGCGGCTAGGATCAGGTGCTTTCGCCACGATTAGTGGGGAAGTGGTTAAAGTTTTGCTGTCGATTCTCGAGAATGGACCTGCTCACATGAAATGGGCTCTTCGTCACCAAAAGTGCAGCAAGTCAATCAACGAGCAAGACTCGGATCCGTAATAAGTCAAAACTGGCTCGACCGTACATTTGCCGCTTGAGATATTTTAGTCTGTTCACGTGGCCCTCGGTTGCGCCATTGCTCCAGGATTGCTGGATTGCCTCACGGATCGCAGAGGCATCTTTTCTGAGACCCAGCGCGAAATTGCTGAGTTCTTTGACCGCCGATTCGCAGCTGTTCTCAAGCCACGATACCCATTGCTCGCTTAAGCCATTGCGCACGATCTGCAGAAACTCGTGGGCACGCTGCCTGAATTCAGCGAGTTTGGCATCCTGTAATATCACGTCGACTAGCTGTTTTTCCTCCTCTGCCAACTCGTCATGATGGCGAAAGAGCAACCAGGCTAACTCTTTTGCGCCAGGCACCTTCACTTTGGTGGGCTTGCGGGATAAATGCGCCGTCGGTTGATCTTGGGTGGCATAGTGCTGTCGTACCCACTTCGCAACCAGAGAGCGATTGCCTGTAAATCCCTGTCCTGCGATTTCTCGCCAGAGCTGCGATTGGTTGGTGCAGCCCGCTTCGATTCTCTGCTGCAAATAGGGAATGTAGTCGTCAATCAAGCCTTTGCGCTTGAAGCGACCGCGTGCGTCAGGGGGGAGGCTCTCACAATGGACCCAGCGACTGACGGTTTTGCGGGAGAGATTCAGTTCTTTGGCAATCTCTCCGGTGTAGCCACCTTGTTGATGGCGCTCCTTGACCGCAGCAAACAAGGTGGCGCGCGTTTCCGTGCGGGCGGCATGTAGGGCCGCCTGGGCTGGGCCACCGGCATACCGACGAGCCTTCCCCCCGATAGGGGCGGCCTCGTGCTCGCCATGATCCGCGCTGACTGCATGGGTAATCAGCTGACGCACCAGCTGATACCGTCGGGAAATGTGGCGTTCCAGCGCTTCGCGCAGATTCTTGAATAAATGCCAGCGGTCGGCGATTGGGATCGCGTCGGGGAGCGCTTGGGTAATCGCCTCGCGAAATTCCCCTGCACGGTCACGCGTCACCATTTCTATGCTTGGCTGTTTCTCTAGCCACTGCTTCACCCGCTCACCATCCCGTTCTGGCAGCAGCGCGATGGGCTTGCGCCTCTCCTGGTCAATGATGAGTGTCCCGTAGTGCTCGCCTTTGCGAAACGCCCACTCATCGATGCCGATGATGCGTGGTGTGACCACAGGCGGCACCTCCAGATGATGGAGCAAGCGTAACAAGGTCGAGGCGCTGACGGTCATGGCTAGCTTGTCGGCCAATCGAGCCCCAGCCGCCCCAGCCAGAGCCAGAGCAATATGAGTCAAGCTCATCAGCAGTCGCTGAGTGCGCCGCCGCCGGCGGCCGACCAGCTCCAGCTGCTGTTCGGCAAAGGTCTTCTGGGGGCAATGCTGGTTATCACACCGAAAGCGGCGTACTTTGAGGTGCAGCCAAACAGTGAACAAAGCGATGGGCGAGTCCTGAATGCGTCTGAGGTAACTACTGTGATGTCGGCTCGACCTGGCGCCACAGGTTGGACATGGGGCGGAGGCACGCGTTGACTGAACGAATATCAGCAGTTCCGTCTCGTGTATTTTCGTTTCGACGATTGCCAAATCGGGTGGAATGAGTGGAAAACATAGGGAAGTTGTCATCTCCCGATTCTAATCTTGGCAGCCGCTCGAACCCCAACTGCACCTTTCATGACGAAGAGCCGTTTTATTGTGGCCACCAACGTGCTGGATGAACCCGTGCTGCCCCACATCACCTTGTTGAACTGCTACAAGGAACAGAGCAGCTCCGTGGAACG
>QEUW01000771.1 GCA_003577005.1 Chloroflexota bacterium
GGGCGTACCCAACCCGACTTGCCTACGCCGCGTACGACCGGTCCAGGCAGGCCTGGGCGGCGTCGGCAGCCTCCACGACCAGGTTCTCCAGCGGGCGCTCGCCGTTCTCGATGTAGCGAGTCCAGATGCCCTCGAATTCCGGGAAAACGCAATCCCAGTGGAACTCGGTGCGCAGATAGTTGGGCACCGGGGTCGGCTTCTGCGCCTCGGCCCAGAATTTGCTCCAGACAGGGTGTTGATCCCAGCCCAACGCGCGCCACGTTTCGGGGGTAGGAGGCGTCCAGGAGCCGGCCTCGGCGGGGATGCGGGTGCCCTCCACGCTGCTGATAAACTTCATCAGCTCCCAGGCATTGTCTTTCTGGCGTGACCCACTCCACATGTAGTACTGCACCGAATCGCCCCAGGCTTTGGGTTCATCACCCCGGTTGCGCACCGGCGAGGGCACCATGTCCCACTCGAAGGAGACCTCTTCCAGATCCGCCAATAGCCAGCCGGCGGCAGGGAAGAAGCCGATCTTACCCGAGGCAAACGGCATCTCGCCCAGCACCTGGGATTGCGCACCTGAGGGGGCCACCTGGTGCTCCATTTGCAGATCGATGATCCACTGGATGGCCTCGATAGAGGTGGGGCTGTCGAGCAAGCCTTTGACCTGGCGGCCATCTTCGCTGACGATCTCAAACCCCATGTTCCAACAAAAGGCCGTATCCCAGGAGAGCGCTCCTGGCCCAGAGATGATCGTCCCCCAGGTGCCCTGCTCCGTGTCGGTCAGGCTCTGGCAGCTTGACAGATAGTCTTCGAGTGTCCACCCTTCCACCGGCAGCGGCACGCCCATTTCGTCAAGGAGCGTCTGGTTATAGCCGACCAGCGCCCAGACGCCGTCGCGCGGCACGCTGTACAGTTTGTCCTCGTAGGTAGCGCGGGCAAGACAGATGGGGAACCAGAGTTCCTCCGGTCTGAGGCCATCGCGCTCGATAAAGGGGGTCACCTCTTCGAGAAAACCGCGCCGGGCTGTGTCCGTGGCGTAATACCAGACCCACACATCGGGGCCGGTGTCGCTGGCGATCATGGCCGAGATCTTTTCGAGAAATCCGTCCTCGGGCACATTCTGAATATCGACGCCGATCTCCGGGTTCTGGCGGGTAAACTCATCGGCCATCTCTTGATAGGCCGGCTGCCACGTGGCAATATCGGGGTTCCACCAGACCACAGCCGCTGCGGCGGCCCCCGGCCCGGCATCATCCGCCTGGCCGGTCGTTGTACCCGATCCACCGGGCTGCGCACACGCCGCCAACGCCCCGCTCACTCCCACCAACGCGCTCCAGCGCAAAAACCCTCTCCGGCTCAACTTCCCATCCATCTTTTCCTCCTTGTCGAGAAACCATCCATTAACCATTGATCATTGACAGTTGACAATTCCTCACCCTTTCAGCCCCACCGATGCGATCCCGCCGATCAACTTATTCTGCGCCAAAAAATAGAGCACCAGCGTCGGGATCACCGCCATCAACGACGCCGCCATCAACAGGTTATAATCCGTGCCATGACGGCCACGCAGCACATTCAGCCCCAGCGCCAGGGTATACTTGTCGTTCTCGTTGAGATAGAGCAACGGCCCCAGAAAATCGCTCCAGACACCAATAAAGGTAAAGACGACCACAATCGCCAGCGGCGGCACGCAGAGCGGCAACAAGATATAGAAGAGCACCTGAAAGGTATTGCAGCCGTCGATGCGCGCCGCATCGTCCAGCTCAAAAGGGAGCGACATCATATACTGGCGCATAAGAAAGATAAAAAAGGCGCTGCCCGTAAAAGCCGGCACCGTCAGCGGCAGGTAAGTGTTGATCCAGCCTAGCAGGCTGAACAAGATAAAGGTGGGGATCAACGTCACCTGGTAGGGGATCATCAGCGTGGCGATGAGCAAAATAAAGAGAAAATCACGCCCTGGAAAGCGGAGCCGGGCAAAGCCATAGGCCACCAGCGCCGTGGAAAAG
>QEUW01000174.1 GCA_003577005.1 Chloroflexota bacterium
CACGCTTCCCACACGCGACGCGGCGCGCTTGCTGATGAGCATCGTCGTGCCGCGCCCTATCGGCTGGGCCTCGACCATCAGCGCCGCTGGATTGCTCAATTTGGCGCCGTTTTCCTTTTTCAACGCAGTGGAGAGCAACCCGCCGATGGTGATGCTTTCGATCTCGCGGCGCAAGGGGGATGCGAAAGATACCTTGCGCAACATCCAGGAGACCGGCGAATTTGTCGTCAACATTGCCGACGAGTCGCTGGGCGGGGCGTTGATGTTGACCTCCGGCGAGTATGGCTCGGAGGTGGATGAATTCGAGGTGGCCGGGCTGGCGACTGCGCCGTCGGTTACGGTCCGCCCGCCGCGTGTGGCGTTGGCCCCCGCTGCCCTGGAGGTCAAACTGACGCAGGTCGTGCCAGTCTCCGAGACGGGCTATACCCTGGTGATCGGGCGTGTGCTCTATTTTCATGTGCGCGATGGTTTGCTGCGTGAGAACGGCCTGGTCGATGCGCAACTGCTGCGGCCGCTGGCCCGTCTAGGCGGCGATGAGTTTGCCACCCTTGGGGGGGTCTTTGAGATGATGCGACCGGTGGTTTGATGAAACGATGAACTAGGTGAAGGAGGGGCAGCTGTTTGACGGTGGCTGACATCACGTTTGTCACGTAAATCCGTTTTCCCTGGCGATCTACGGCAAAGGTGATCCAGTGGCGTGCTTCCAGCCACTCCCAGATTTCGGGGTCCTCGCGTAGCTGGCGGGCATCCCCCGGAATACCAAGCGCCAAAAGTCGTAACATCGCTCGGATGGTGGTGCCCGATTCGCGCAAAGCATACAAGTAGCGGATCACGTCGGGGTCATACAACAACGTCCAGGTCACCGTAAGCCTGCCTCGGCTAGCATCTGGTCAAATTGTTCTTGGCTGATGGCACGCGCCGGGTCAGCTATCCACGCCTCGTAGGCACGCAAAGAACGTTCCAGCCGGGTCTGGCGACGGAGTTCTTCAAGCTCTGCCAATTGTTTGGTAATCGAACGCCACTCTGCCGCGGAGACCATAACCGCGGCCTCAGTCCCGCGCTGGGTTAAAAAGATAGGACCTTCTTTGAGCTTCGCAAGCAGCGCTTTGTGGTTGCGCGCCATCGTTGTTACCGGTTCAATTTGGGGTGCGCCATACATCATTATGCTCCCTCTGCGCAAACAAGTGCGTATCTGTTTGTGCCGAATAGCGCAAGCAACCTCTTTTGTCAATTCTGCTTCAACAGAGACAGTAATTCCCCTCGACAAATTCCCCCGGCTCCTCTCCACCGCACCACCAGGAGAGCCTCTGGCTTAGTGCTACAACCGTACTTAGTGGCTATCCGAATAACTCTGTGACTACGCCTATTCGCAGGTACAGCTGTCGGACCTACACCCGTTATTCGGATAGGTTCTTAGCCGGAACCCGTAGCAAAGACCTCTGCGCCAGGGGGCGGTGTGGAAGTGCGGTTATAGTACTAACTCAGGTTGTGCTGAGAGCAGCGCCGGCAATCGAACGAATCACGATTTTGCCTCTTGACAAACTAATTATATTAGTTTATAATCTAATTATATTAGTTAAAAAACTAAACACAATAGCAAAAGGAGCTTAACCATGAAAATAACACGACACGGTGACTATCTCTGGCAATTGACCCGTTTTGGGGCCTTCAGTTGCTATCTTGTGCGTGAGAGCAACGGGTTGACACTTGTAGATACCAACCTTTCCGGCAGCGCAACTGCGATCTTGCAGGCTGCCCGCACTATTGGCCTGCCGATCACGCGGGTTGTCTTGACCCATGCCCACGGCGACCATGCCGGCTCGTTGGATGAGGTAGTCCAGCAACTTCCCGGCGTGGAGGTTGCCTTTACCCGCCGCACGGCCGATTTTCTCCGGGGCCATCTGACGCTGCGTGAGGACGAGCCACAGGCAAAGCTGCGCGGCTCTTTTGTCAAGCGCAACACAGAGCCTACCGATTATCTCGCCGTCGGCGACCTGGTTGGTTCGCTACGTGTGTTGGCGACGCCCGGCCACACGCCAGACCATGTCTCCTTTTTCGACGAACGGGACGGAACACTGATCGCCGGCGATGCCTTTCAAACCCAGGCCGGTGTAGCTGTGGCTGGTGTTATGCGGTGGCTCTTTCCCTTCCCGGCGCTGGCAACCTGGCATTTACCGACGGCTTTGCAGAGCGCCAGGGCGCTGCGGGAACTGAAGCCGGCGCGTCTGGCGGTAGGTCACAGCCGGGTGATCGATGCGCCGCTTGCGCAGATGGACGCAGCAATCGCCGAGGCGGAGGCAAAGCTCCATGGTTAAGCGCAGACGGTTGGATCGGGCAAGTGTAGTCGAGCGGGCGGCGGCAATGGCCGACGCAGCCGGGAGTGTCCAGGGGGTGACCCTCACAGACCTCGCCGCTGCCCTGGAGATCCGCGTCCCCTCGCTCTACAACCACATTGCCGGCCTCGATGATCTGCACCATGCATTGGCTGTCTACGCCATGCAGCAGCTCATCATACGGTTGCGGGGAGCAGCCGCCGGCCAGGTGGGGCGAGAGGCGCTCCTGGCGCTGGCGGCTGCCTACCGGCGCTTTGCCCAGGAACACCCCGGCATCTATCCGCTTACCGTGCGTGCTCCTGGCCCTGAGGATGCCGTTCTGACTGCGCTGGCTCAGGAGCTGCTACAAATGTTGCTGTTGATCCTGGCGTCCTTTGGCGTACAGGGGGAGGATGCCATCCATGCCGTGCGCGGTTTGCGAGCGCTGCTTCACGGCTTTACCACACTGGAGGCAAACGAGGGCTTCAAAATGCCCCTCGACCTGGACGAGAGTTTTCGCCGCCTGATCACGGCCTATCTCGCCGGTCTGGCGCCCACGAACCAGGAGCCTTCTGGGCGCAGCCGTGAGCTCCAGTAAACATCACCGATCTTGAAAGGGAATTCCTGCAACGCCATCGTAAGCCTTGGTTGTTCCTGATGCTTGCAGTACAATGATTTGGACGCACGCAAGCCTTGACTGGGAGTTGCCTCGTCAGGTGAGTCTCGCCGCCGGTGCTCAATGGGCGCTGCGTACGTTGTCTATTGCCGGTCTGCTCCTCAGCAACTCGAACCCGATTGCGGGGGTGCGCCACTTCTGAAACTTTTTCATTCCACACCCAAGCGGAACAGAGGACACAAAATGCACCTGCTCAACCCACGCGAGTCGATTCTGCAACTGACCCGCCTCTACCAGGGCGAACGTTCTGCCGATGGCCGCCCGCACGTCTCGGATGGTATTCTTGAGCGCATGAAGCTGGTCTCCACCGAAGAGGCCTGGGGCACATTGCGCCGGCATGGCTATCACAATCAATTCGAAGGTGGCTGGCTGGAGGTACACTCCGGGCGCATCCTCGTTGGCCGCGCCGTGACCACCCAGTTTGTGCCCCACCGGCCCGACCTGCACGATCTGGTGGAAGAGAAGGGCAAAGAGGAAGGGTGTATCGGCGGCCAGAATTCGTGGGTGATCGATACGCTAGAGCTGGGCGACGTGCTGGTTGTCGAGATGTTTGGCAAGGTCAAGGATGGCACCTTTGTCGGCGACAACCTGGGTACCTCGCTGCGCACGCGGACGCGCGCCGGTGCGGTCTTTGACTGTGGCATCCGCGACCATCGCGGCGTGAGCCAACTGGAGGATCTGGCGATCTTTTGCCGCGGGCTGGACCCATCGGCCATCGCCAACGTCACCCTAGCTGGAGTCAACATCCCGATCCGCATCGGCCAGGCCACCGTGCTGCCTGGCGACATCGTGCTGGGCACGCCGACAGGGGTGATGTTCATCCCCGCTCATCTGGCCGAGGAGGTCGTCACCCGCTCCGAGGACATCCGCACGCGCGACGAGTTCGGTCACCTACGCCTGCGCCAAGCCCGCTACACGCCCGGCGAGATCGACCGTGCCTGGCCGGAGCACATCGAGGCCGACTTCCAGCAGTGGCTCGCCGCCGGTAAGCCAGAGGATTGAAAGGAAAAGCGGAACACAGAGCACACTGAGTTTGCACGGAGAACACAGAGGTTCTTCTCTGTGCCCTCTGTGTCTCCTCTGTGTGCTCTGTGTTCCGCTTTTAGCTCTGGCTGGTCTAAGCTGTGGCTTTATGGAGATTGGAGCGATTCCGAGTATTCCGCCCGGAAGGCGCGCCAGCTCTGGCGGACGGTCTTTTCGAGGGCTTCGGGGTAGACGAAATCGAGTTGTCGGGCCAGCGCACGGCCCACGTCGGCCACCGCGTCACAGAGGGTATCGATATCGGCAGCGAGTTCCGCCGGGGTGCGCAACGGGCGGCCGATCAAGGCAAGCGCGGCGGCTCCTTGCGCCTGTTGTACGGCCTGGATCACCGGCGTCAACGTGTGGATGGTGAGCCGGCCTACCGGCCCGCAGTCGTTCCCCGTTGCCCGCATATACCACATGCGGATCAACTCCTGTCGCAGCAGAATCTGGCCCTGCCACGCCATGAGCGGCATATTCCGGTGCAAGCCCTTTTGTTGTTTTTGCACGGTCATCCAAAACATGGTCAGTGCGTTTTCAACGGCGGAGGACGTGGCGGGTAGGGCATAGATGTCGGGGTCGGCGCCGCTGTCGAGTTGGGCAGCAAGGTTGTCATCACGGCAGGCCAATAGCCGCCGCCGCTCGTTGGGGGGCGGCTGGTCGCTCCGTAGCACGTGCAGGTCATAGATCTCGCCGTCGTCGAGCAGCATGTGAAAGAGCACCGAGTTCACCCCAAAGCGCAGCGGCAGAACCGCCACCGCAGCCTGGTGCAAACGTTCGGCGCCGGGCGGGAAATCGGTATCGGAAAAAGCTTCGGGCGTAACGGCCACACGCAGATCGACATCGGAGTAGGCATCACCCGCCCCGCGCGCCAGGCTGCCACCCAACCACAACGCCACCACCGCCGGCTCGGCCCAGAGATCATCCAATACAAGCGACAGTCGTTTGCGCTGCGGCAGATGGTCGAGGAAGGATAGGTCGAAGGATTGGGCCATAAAATCTCCTCATCGCCAGAGATTGGAGAGATTTGTGGAGATCGGAGAGACTTTCCACAGCGATCATCCGGTGGCGTCAGGAAAAGATCAAACTACAGCACGTTACGGCGCCCTCGGCCTTGATCAGTTCCGAGACATCCACCGTCTTTACCTCAATCCCCTGTTTCGCCAACCGCCGCCGGGTCGCCGGATAGCTGGCGGGATAGAGCACGGTCTCGCCCAACAAGAGTGCGTTCGCCGCCGCCGGCTCGCTGGGGTCCACCGTGATGATCCGCCACCCGGCAAAATGGTGCGGGTCAACCCAGGCTGGATTGAGCAAGAGTGTATCCGTCGCGACCTGCGTCACTGCAGACTTGAGATGCAGACAATCGTTCACCGAGACACCCTGCACCGTATAATCCCAGCGGCGCAGCACGCGTTGCAGTTGCTCGATGGCCGCATGGTTGCTACGTCCAGACAAACCGACATAGAGCCGCCGGCCCAGGCGCAAGACATCGCCCCCATCGAGCGTGGCTGGCGGCTGGATCGGGTGCAAGGTGCGGTAACACGCCAGTGCCTGGGCAACCGAAGCAGCTTCAGCCCACCGTGTAGCCGCCCCCGGCCGGGTGATGATGGCCAGCTCATCCAACACGATGGCGGTGTCCTCGACAAAGACGGCGTCGGGCAGTGCATCCTCGGCTGGCAGGCGGATCAAAGTGCAGCCTAGCGCGGCCAGGCACGCTTCATACTGGTGATGTTGGGCGCGAGCCAATGCCAGATCGATCGGCTGGCGTTCCAGATGGGCAAGTTCACACTGGTTGATGCTGGCGCTCACGGCGCGCGTCAGAGCGATAGGCATAAAGGCAGAATGATTTAGGCCGGCGCCAACGCCAATACCCGTAACGGGCTCCCCGACCCGTTGACGATCTTGAGCGGGGCGGCGATGACAATGGCCCCCGTGGGCGGAAGTTGATCCAGGTTGCAGAGGCTGGCCAGCCCCAACTTGCCGGCGCCGTGCATGATATTGTGTGCGGGGAAGGGCGGGTCAAAGCCGCCGGCCTGTCCGGCGTCGGTGCCCACCGTCTCGACGCCTACGCCCAGCACATCACGCTCGTGGGCCAGAAAGCGCAGACAGTCTGCCGTCCAGCCGGGTGAGTGGGGGCCATCTTCTTTGGCGTTGAGAAACGCCTCCCGCCCCTGGCGTTTGGACCAATCGGTGCGCAGCAAGACCCAGGCTCCGGCCGGGATCTTGCTGTGTTCGCCCTCCCACGCTAGCACATGGTCACGTGTGAGCAGAAAATCCTCGAATTGCGCCACTTCCTTGCTTACGTCGATCACGCAGGCCGGGCCGATGAACTGCCGCGGCGGAATCGTGTCGGTGGTGTTCTGGGCGCGATCCTTGCCGGTGATCCAGTGTACGGGGGCGTCGAAATGGGTGCCGGTGTGCTCGCCCAGGTGAAGCGTGTTCCAATACCAGGCCGGCCCTTTGTCGTCGTACTTTGAGATCACTTCCACCGTCAGCGGGGGCGACGGCGCAAAGATGGGGGGCAGGTCGATCACCGGCGTGTCAGGCGCGAGCGGCTGGGTCAGATCGACAACCTTGACGCGGCCGTTGTTCAATTCTTCGGCCAACAACGAGAGTACGGTCACTGGTGCAGCCATGATTCCTCCCCGAGCATTTGTATAACGCGTAATGCGTAATACGTCACGCGTTGTGGGTTACCAATTACGCATTAAGCATTAAGCATTACGTTTCTGTTTCTCGCGAATAAAACGTTCAAAACGAAACGCATTCTCCGGCAATTTCAGATCCATGCCATAGTGGTCGGGCCCCGTGGCTTCGACCTTGGCGACGATGACGCTGAGGTCACGGCGGTCGAAGGCGTCGGCGGCAGCTTCCAGAAAATCATAGAGGGTGCTCACCTCGGCCACATGGGGAACGCCGGCCCCGCGCGCAATCGCAGCCAGGTTTGTGAGTCCCGACGCCGTGTGCGAGACAAAGCCACCGGTGGAAAGCAGGCTGCCGTTGTCGAAGACGATATGGATCAGGTTGGCCGGGCGATAGCGGGCAATAGTGGTAAAGGTGCCCAGGTTCATGAGCACCGAGCCGTCGCCGTCGAGCACGATGACGCGCTCGTGGGGCAAACTGAGCGCCAGACCCAGCCCAATCGATGAAGCGAGACCCATGGCATGTTGCAGGTAAAAGAAGTTCTCACAATGACCCAGGTCGTACAACTCCTGTGCGCACGCTCCCATGATGGTGACGACCGGAGAGCCCTCGAATTCGGGATAGAGCGCTTTGATACATTCGGCGCGTTTCATACCTCTCCCTCCATCAGATCCCGTGTCAACAGGAGCGCCACCGGCATGAGCGAACTGCGTGAGAAGGTGTAGGCTTCCTGGATCTGCTTGCCGATCCGGGCCGGGTCACGGGCATAGTCAAAGGGGATGCCCAGCCCGCGCAACACCGGCTCAGTGACGATCCCGCCCTGCGTGTGCCAGGGGTAGGGTTCGCCCATGTGCCCGCGGTGGGCGATCAACATGCAAAGCGGCACACGATAGAGCATCGCCAGCGAGACAATCCCGTTGATCGAACCGAGAAAGCCGTGGTTTTGCAGGAGCAGCAAGTTGGGGTTGCCGGCAAAATAGGCCCCCGCGGCGATGCCGACCGCCTCCTCCTCCTTCGCCACCTCGATCAGACACATCTCCGGGTCGTCTTCGGCCATCTGGAGCAGATAGACCAGCCAGGTCTCCGGCAGCGCCGTGATAAAGCGGATGCCGGCCTCCTTGATGCCGCGGTAGAGCGCCTTTGAGTTTTCACGCGAAACGGTCATGGTTGGCGAATCTCCTCTCTGCCAGTTTGACCTGACGCTTTGCCAGTCACGATACGTGACCTAAAATGAGAGCAGGAAAAGCATGAAACGTCCTACTGCCAGACGGCAAGCAAGTGCAGAAGCTGCGAGTGCAAGCGGTGTCCCAAATCAAAATCTTGCGCCTGGGCGTGGCGTTGCACCAGCTCATGGAGCTGTCGCCGCGCCGTCGCCGGCCGGTTTTCCACGATCCAGGAAAGCGTCGCCAGGTCTTCCCACAGCTGCTGTTTCGCCAACAGATCGCCAGCCGAGCCCGCCCGATCATCATCCAGCTCGACCATCGCGGCTACGATGAAGTCAGTAACTTCATCCTCTAACAGAAAAAGATTGGGCGTCGCCTCTGGCGGTTCAACAGCAAGGCTTGCAATAGGATAGCACTGCATGAACGGATCGACAAAGATGGCGGCCAGCGCCCGATGGATCGTGTTGCTAAAGTCAACCGGGTCCTCAAGCCGGACGCTTAGCTGTTCGTTGGCGACCCCCTCGTAGCGGCGCAAGGGTTGCGGCAGCCGCTCCTCGACGATGCTGGCCAGGGCGGCTGTCAGCATACGATAGCTTTCACCCACATCTGCACCCTTTGCCAGTGGCTTGCTGCCCAGGCAGTAGAACGACCAGCACTTGACCGTCCGCCAACGCTCCGGCCAGGAACAGCGCGGGGGTTCACTTCCGCTGGTTAGATAGATGCACGTCCGGCGCCCGGCGTCGAGCCATGCGGGGAGAACAGGTGGCGTTTCGCCCAACAGGGCAAGGGCAAGCAGATCAAACGTGCGCACATCCGAGGCATCCACCACACAACATTGCCCGCCGCAAGCAGAACAATAGGGAAAGTGCTCCCACAGAACCCGGTTGTAGGTTTGAAAGAGATCTGCAAGTTGGTGGACAAACGTTTGTGCGCCTGTGTAGGTCCAAGCGAGGTCATAGACGGCTACGGGGATGGTCGAGCCATCCACTCGCCAGCGTTCGATAGCCGTACGGCAGAAGGGCCAGTGCGCCTGGTGTTGGCGGTAGCGGGCCTGCTCAGGATGGGCGGTCAGTTCCATTGTTCTCCTTCATGGCGGCCACCAGACGCGGCAATATCTCGCCCCCGGCGCCCTGGAGAAAGAGATCGGCGATCTCGGCGATCGCACCGGCTTCGGGGTTGACATCGATGACCTGTGCGCCAGCCGACTGCGCCACCAGCGGCAACTCAGCCGCCGGATAGACCACACCGCTCGTGCCCACGACCAACAGGACGTCACATGTTTCTGCCGATCTGCGTGCCTCCGCCAGCACATCCTGTGGCAAGAGTTCGCCAAACCAGACCACATCGGGCCGGACGAGCCCGCCGCACCAGCGGCAGGCCGGTGGAGTATCCTGGCTGCGTTCAACCGGCTGCAGCAGATGCTCCATGCCACAGTCGTTGCAGCGAAAGCGAGTAATGGTGCCGTGGAGGTGGCGTACGTTCTGGCTGCCGGCGCGCTCGTGCAGGTCATCGATGTTCTGCGTAAAGAGCACAAAGCGTGGCACCAGCCGCTCGATCTGCGCCAGCGCCATGTGGCCGGGGTTAGGCTGAACCTGGCCCACCGTCTCCAACCGCTCCATATACCAGCGCCAGACCAGCCCTGGGTCTTCGGCGAATCCTTCTTGCGAGGCCAGTTGCCGGGGATCAAAATGCGACCACAGCCCTGTCTGCGCATCCCGGAAGGTCGCCACACCCGATTCGGCGCTCACCCCGGCGCCCGTCAGACAGACGACAAAATCTGCCTGGCGGAGAAGCTGCGCCGCTCGCTGAATCTCACCCCCCATCCCCCAATCTCTCAATCTCTCAATCCCCCCATTCCCCTCACGCCCCAAACCGCTTCAATCGCCCAGCATGAGCCATCGCCTGCGGCATCAGGTTTGTGGCGTGGAAGACGCCCAGATGCCCTCCGGCGCAGACTCGTTCGCCAAAGTGCTGGACACTGTCGGGCATTGCGCGCGGGCTCCAGAGCAGTGTGGGCACCGGGTGCCAACTGTGGCTGCGCAGCTTGGAAGGAGTACTGTGGTCGCCGGTAACGATCACGCAGCCAGGGTTGAGCGCCAGGATGCGTGGCATCACGGCATCGACTGCCTCGATCTCGTGCGCTTTGGCGTCAAAATTGCCATCCTCACCGTAGCTATCGGTCTTTTTGACGTGGACAAAGAAGAAATCGTACTCGTTCCAGACCCGTTCCAGCGCATCAACCTCATGGTGTGGCCGGTCGCCCTCGAATTCAACCACATCCATGCCCACCAGCCGGGAGACCCCCTTGTACATGGGATAGACGGCGATGGCCGCGGCCTTCAGGCCGTAGATCTCGCCAAAGTTGGGCAAGCCAGGGTCTTTGGCCAGACCGCGCAGGTTGAGCGAATTGGCCCTGGGTTCATCCTTGAGCGTCTCGCGAGCAAGCGCCACCCAGCGGTTGACCAACTCGGCTGTCTGCCTGCCCTCCGGCGTGCCGCTGGTGTCCTCTACAAGGAGCGGGGGTTGGCCGGTGGCGCCGGGGTCGGTTTCCGTCAACTCGCCGCCCAGCCCCTCCCCGCGCAGAACAAAGACAAAGCGATAATCCTGCACTGGTTCGATAGAGATTTGGTAGCCGGGCAGGGCATCCGCCGTAGCAGCGCGCAGCTTCTGCACCAGGCGGGCGCCTTCCTCGCTGCTGATACGCCCGGCGCGGCGGTCGATGATGGTGCCGTCCGGTGCGGCAGTCGCAAAGTTGCCGCGGGCAGCCAGGTCCTCTTTGTCCAACGCAAAGCCAATGCCCATCGCTTCCAATACCCCGCGGCCGATTTCGAATTTGAGCGGGTCGTAGCTAAAGAGGCTCAGGTGAGCAGGGCCGCTGCCGGGTTCGATACCGGCGCGCACCGGCACGCTGAGACCGCACATCCCTTCGGCGGCCATCCGGTCCAAATTGGGTGTGTTCGCCGCCTCCAGTTCGGTGGGGCCACCCGCTTGCATAGGCAACCCGCCCAGACCATCCAGGACGAGCAGGACGATCTTGTCACCAGGCTGGTGATACTGGCGCATGAGATCGTGCTCGGAAAAGACCATCATGTCGTTTCTCCTGTTCCGATTGGTAGTACACAGACGGGCGCAAAATCTGCGTGATCTGCGTATATCCTTTATCCAATTCGGAGAGCATTTAACCACAAAAGGGCAAAGATGCGAAGAAAATTGCCGGCTGCTCGGACTTCATTTTACACCATTAGTTGAGCAAAGGCCACGCATGTCTACCTGTTTCCCTGTGTACTATCTACCCAATAGACGATCTTTCATACAGCTAATGGTATTACAAAAAACAGCCGGGCCAGCATTTGCCGGCCCGGCTGTCTATGATTTGAGGACGCGGCTACTCTTAGCCGGCGAGACTGATCTCAGTCTTGGGGTCAAAGATGTGGGCGTTGGCCATGTTGATCGCCAGGTCGATGTCGGCGCCGCGCTCGGTCTTGACGCGCGGGTCGACGCGAGCGATAAACTGCTTGTCGTCCCTGGTCATGAGGTAGAGGTAAATCTCGTTGCCCATCAACTCGATCACGTCTACCTTGGCGCCCATCTCAGAGGCGAGAATGCCCGGTGCGGCCAGTTCGCGATAGTGCATGTCTTCGGGGCGGATGCCAAAGATCACCTCGCGGCCCTTGAACTGGCGCCACTCGCTGGCCTTGGGTTCCGGCACGGCCAGGCGGAAACCACCGCTGTTGATCTCCAGACGGCCATCGTTCTCGACCAGCGTCGCATCAAAAAAGTTCATGCTGGGGCTGCCGATAAAGCCGGCCACGAAGACATTGGTTGGGTGGTTATAGAGATTGGTGGGCGAATCCAACTGCTGGAGGATGCCATCCTTCATGACTGCGATGCGGCTGGCCATGGTCATGGCCTCGACCTGGTCGTGGGTCACATAGATGAAGGTGGTCTGCAAGCGCTGGTGCAGGCGGGTCAGCTGGGCACGCGTCTGCACACGCAGCTTGGCGTCCAGGTTGGAGAGTGGCTCATCAAAGAGGAAGACCGCCGGCTCACGCACGATCGCTCGCCCCACCGCCACACGCTGGCGCTGACCACCGGAGAGCTGCTTCGGCTTACGGTCGAGCAGGTGGCCGATGTCCAGGATATCGGCGGCTTCTTTTACGCGGCGTTCGATCTCGCTCTTAGGCGTCTTGCGCAGCTTGAGACCAAAGGCCATGTTGTCGTACACACTCATGTGGGGGTAGAGCGCATAGCTCTGGAAGACCATCGCGATATCGCGATCCTTAGGGGGCACATCGTTGACGACGCGGTCGCCGATCATGATGTTGCCTTCGGTAATCTCCTCTAGCCCCGCCAACAGCCGGAGACTCGTCGTCTTGCCACAGCCTGAAGGCCCGACAAAGACCAGAAACTCCTTGTCCTCAATATGAATATTGAGGTCGTTCACCGCCACG
Organism: Chloroflexota bacterium; assembly: GCA_003577005.1. The sequence goes on from QEUW01000174.1 coordinate 12,266, forward strand.
ACATCGCCAAAGCGCTTGTACACGTGGTCGTAGGTGACACTTGCCATATGCTTTTTTCTCCTTAGGTCAATCGGGAAAACACGAAAGGAAATAAAGTTAGACCCAGTGGGTAAAACCTGGTGCGCATTATACCATGCATTTTCTACGGATGCAACTGGCAAAAAAGGGCGCAAGGCGTGACTTCTTGGGAAACGAAGCTTCTGTTCAAAGCCTTGCTTCCCATAGTACAAACTGTCCAGATGACCAGGGTGCCCCTCACCAAGTGACTTGTCACGGGCGTCGAGAAGTATGGTATGATCTGTTTGTCGGCTTTGATTTACGTCTCAGCACCAAAGCCAGGAGTGCGAGCCCAGTAAGAGTGAGCGTATCCCAGGCAGATTGACGACGATAGATTAGCTTTTTGACCAACAAGAAACTCCTGGCAGACGTAAAGGGCCAGGAGTTTTTGTTTGCCGACACCGACGAAGTAGAGGTATGGCTACTGGCCAGAGGAGATCGTTCCAAAGGAGACGATCATGAAAACAAGAATTGGAAGAATGTCTCCCATAGTGGCATTGGCGTTGCTCGGATTCTTTCTAGTGTTCTCGCTTGTCAGCAACGCTGCCACTTTGTCAGACGATACACCGTTTGGCGGTTCGACGCTAGACAACGTACCTGCGACCTGTCGTGAGCATTTGCCTGATATTGTGTTTTTGGGGGCAGGCCCCGGCCCATTCGAGCTGCCAGAGGGTTACGAGACATTCATTGTCAAACGGCTGCCGTTTACCTTTGTGCTCGAAACGGGCGAATCAAGCGACACCGGTGAGGTTGTCTATGTGGCGGACGAACGGGAACGAGTGTGGGCTTGTGCAGGTAAGTGTGATCTACCGGCCGTCTATCACGCTGCATTCGAAGTCGGCACATTTCAGGCGGGCACCATCATCACGCTGGTTGTCATCGATGATGATGTGGATGAGCGAGTCAATTGGTGGGCAGCAGATGATCCGACGCAGCCCTATGCCTTTGTCGAAGAACAAGGGATGGTGCAGTATCTGACCTTTGAGGCGCCGTTTGCCGCTACCTGGTACTATTACGCCGCTGACTCTATCGGCATTGCCGCCACCTGCGTTGTCCCTGTGACACCCACGCCGCCGCCAACAGCGACTCATACCCCGACGGCAACGCCAACCGATACGCCGCCGCCGACGGCAACAGCGACTCATACTCCGACTCCGACGGAGACACCAACGGAGACGCCAACCGATACACCGCCGCCGACGCCAATCACCCCGACGGAAACGGAGTCGCCACTGCTGCCCACCCAAGAGCCAACGTCGCTCGACCCGACCGAGGAGCCTGCGCTACCGGCCAACAGCGTCCTCTATCTGCCGCTGGTGGCAAGGTAGCAAAACGATCACAGCCGCCGGTATTTGTCGTGGGCGTCTGTTTTAGACACACCGCCGTTTGCTCGTTCCGTTCTTCTGCCGCTGCGTTATGAACGCAACGCCGGGAGAACGCGCTCGCCGAGCAGCCGCACCCCCTCATGCGCCGTCAGGCCGTGGGGGGTGCCAAACTCGACGCGGCTAGCGCCAGTGGCGAAAAGAGCGTGAGTCTGCTCGGCAACGGCAGCAGGCGTCCCGGCAAAGGCAAAGCGATGTAGCAACTCGTCCGAAATGAGCGCAGCCGCGGCGTCATAGTCATAGCGAGCTGCGGCTGTGCGCAGGCGGGCTAGCAGTTCCGGGTCAAGCTGCAAGCTTGGGTCGAGGTCGGCCACCACCGGCAGGTAGAGCGCTACTTCGCGGCGCGCTCGCGCCCGCGCCGCCGCGCCATCCTGATCGACCACACTGACGGCGCCGACAACCAGCCCAATGGCTGACGGGTCGCGACCCAGGGGCGCCGCGGCCTCAGCAATCGTCCGGCGGAAGAAGGGTACTACATCCGGGTTCGCCGTACCGCCGATCTTGATCTCGCTGATTTCGGCGAGGCAGGCGCGGATCGTCGCCGCGCCCCAGGTGCCCAACAGAAAGGGGATCTCGCTCCGCAGGACTGTCCAGCGCAATGTGTCACCACCGGCCAGGGGGAAGATTTCGCCCGCATACGGTTCCTTGGACTGGCGCAGCAAGTGACGGACACAGGCAAGCGCCTCGCGCAGCGCCGTCACCGTCCGCTGGGGTTCGAGACCGATAAAATCCAACCAACTGCCCCGCGCAACCCCCAGATAGGCGCGCCCTTGCGCCATCTCGTCGATCAACGCAATATTGCCGGCAATATTGATAGGGTGGCAGGTGAACGGGTTGACGGCGGCCACGCCTACCTGCACCCGCCGGGTGGCGCGGGCCATCTCCAACAGCGGCAGCCACGCCGGTTGGTAGAGCAGGTCGTTGTAGACGGTCACACCATCGAAGCCATATTGGTGAGTTGCATAAAGAATTGTGAATTATCGATTGCAAATTGTGAATGGCCGGCGCCCCGTCTCCCGCAATTGTAGGCTGTAGGCTGCCCTCAGCGGCGTCTACTGCTCTTTTGAACGCCCAGATAACCTTTGACGGTTTCCTCATCGGCTAACAGGTCCGCCGCACGGCCATGCAAGACGATGTGACCTTCGCGGAAGAGATAGGCATAGTCACACCAGCGCAGAATGCTACGGGCGTTTTGTTCGACGACAACGAGCGTGAGGCCATCGCTGGCCAATCTCTTGAGCGTGCGGAAGACCTCGGTCACCAGCAAGGGCGACAAGCCGGCGCTCGGCTCGTCGAGCAGCATGATACGCGGTGCAGCCAGCCAGCCGATGGCGATGGCGAGCATCTGCCGTTCGCCGCCGCTGAGCGCACCCGCTCGTTGTTGGAGCCGCCCT
>QEUW01000175.1 GCA_003577005.1 Chloroflexota bacterium
GGTGAAGACTACATCGGCGGCGGTGAAAGGCGTGCCGTCGTGCCAGGTGACGTCGTCGCGCAGCCGGTAAGTGTAGGTGAGCAGATCTTCGCTGACGCCACCATTCTCCAGCGTCGGTATCTCGGCGGCCAGCGTCGGTACGTGGTTACCCTCTGGGGCGACGCGAGTGAGCGACTCGTAGATCAGCGCCTCGACCTCCAACCCCACGGTCAGACCGGTCAGCCACGGGTTGAGGCTGTCCGGCTCCTGGATCGAGCCGATGACCAGTTCGCCGCCGGTGCGGGGGCCGGCCGTCTCCGCTGCCGGTGCGGTCTCTGCCGGCGCACCGGGTGCGGCCACCGGCGCCGGGGCGCAGGCGGCAATCAGCGGGGCCAGCGTCAATGCACTAGCGGCCGTGCCACCCCATTTGAGGAAGGTGCGGCGTGATAGATGGTGTGTTTGCGTCTTGTTCTGGGTTTGTGATGCCATTTTGCTCGTCTCCTATGCGTATGTGGGTCCACTGTCTGCGGATTCTAGGAACGGATTGAACGGATAGTTAAGAGCTAATTCGACAATATCACATTCGCGCGGACCCAGGGGTGCGTCGCACTGGTCACAATCGCTGTTCGCACTTGGAGCCACTTCCTGACCAGTGCGACGCACCCCTGGATTGATTGGGAAATGTGATATTGTCGAACTAACCCGCTCCGCCTAAAGTGATGGAAGAACGGATCTCGCACAAGTCAAATCCATTCAATCCGTTCCCCCAATCCGTTGACAGCAGTCACCCGCCAACCTGAACCAACTCCAGCGGCAGGGTATTAAACGATTCATGTCCGCTCTCCGTGATAAGAATATCATCTTCGTTTTGGAATCCGCCAATTCCATTGATGTAATATGGCACCTCAAAGGCCAGCACCATGCCCGGCTTCAACACCCGCTCTTCGGTCGCCGAAATCCAGGGCCACTCCTCGCCATCGACATCGCTGCCGATGCTGTGGCCCACATGGCCGCGGGCGTACGATGGGAAGCCTGCCGCCCGCACCGCCTTGTGGATGGCAAAGAAGACATCACAAAAGCGCTGGCCCGGCTGTAGCACGGCCAAGCCTGCCCGAAAGCCTGCCAGCAGCGCATCCTGGACCCGCCGTTGCGCATCTGTGGCCGGGCCAAAGGTAAAGGTGCGCCCCATATCGGTTTTGTAACCGTTGATCTCGACAAAGCTATCAAACTGGACGAGATCGCCCCGCCGTGCCGGTCGCACCGGGTCGGTGGCGGCCCAGAGCGCGGGTCCTAGGTGGACGCCGGTGCGCGCCTGGCGAAAGCCCAATTCGCGTTGGCGGCGGGCTTCGGCGAAACAGGCTTCGCTAAAACGGCTGCGTAGATCGTGCGCCAGCGTCTGTTCGTCGATCCCTGCCACCGCTGCGGTAATGCCGTGTTCGGTGAGGCGGACGCCGCGGCGCAGCAGGTCGATCTCCACCGGCGTCTTGATCAGGCGCAACTCGCGGATGAGCGGAGAACTGTTGACAAACTCGGTGGTGGGGAACAACGTATGCAGGTGCTCCATATCTGCGGCAGGCGCAAATTCCAGATCGACACCGACTCGTTTGCCGGCTAGCCCAAGCAGGCCAAAGGCATTTTGCAGCGCTGCGTCAACCAGGATAGGGTCGTACGTCTCTGATCGCTCGTGTTTGCGACCGGCCGTAGCCTGCGCTACGCTTGCCTCGATGCCATCCGCTGCCGTTTGGCGGATGTCGATGGTTTCGATCCAGAGCGGGTGGCTGAAGATCGGCGCGGTGGGATTGGCGCGTCGCACAGCCTCCTCAATCGTTTCGGGCACGACAAAGGCGACCTCGCCCGTCGCCGCAAAGAGCGCCGAGGCCGGGCCGGCCCGCCGCCACATGGTCACGGGAAAGCCGGAGACGCCAGAGAAATACTCGAAATTTTCGGGGGAGAGGACGAGCAAGCCATCCAGCTTGCGTTGCGCCAGGAGTGTCTGCGCACGGTATAAGTCAACGTAGCCCATCAGGTTGCTTTCTATGTTTTGGGTTTTCTGTGGGGGCGCCGGCAGCTTGCCGGCAAGCTGCCGGCGCCCCCGCTGTTAACTCTATTATACCTGAGGCGATAGCTGAACTCGAACCATAGTTGACCAGAGATGCAGGATCTGTGGCTGGTTTGGTTTCTGAGGCAAAACGGCTGATCGTTAGAACCGCAGATCTTCAGAAAGACATGGATTCTCGCTGGTGCGACACCGATCCGTGTCTTTCTGAAGATCCGCGGTTCTTTGCTCTACTTTTCAGAAGCCTACCCCAGCCGATCAAGCTTTGATCAGGCCAGCCGCCTATAGTATACTCAACAGTGTGAAAGAGTACTGTCTGAATGAACCAGTAAATTTACGCGATTTGTCCACTGTGCCCGGCTTACGGGCGGGTGGCGGCGCAACAATGGCATATCCATTGCCGGCAGGAGAAGGGAGCGCCAGCGCCGTGACTCCAGCCAGCTTCTGGGAGCAACTGCCGCGCCCGATCATCGGCCTGGCGCCGATGGATGGCGTCAGCGACCATCCCTACCGCCATATCCAGAAAAAATACGGCAACCCCGCCGTCATCTTCACCGAGTTTACCAGCGTCGAGGCGCTCTGTCACGGCGACCTCCAGTCGCTGCTCCATTTATTGTACGACGAGAGCCAGCGCCCCATCATTGGGCAAATTTACGGCAAGACGCCCCATTATTTTCGTCAGGTTGCTATCCTGCTGTGCGAACTGGGGTTTGATGGCATCGACCTGAACATGGGGTGCCCAGCCAAGAGCGTCGCCAATGGCGGCTGTGGCGCGGGGCTGATCCGCACGCCCCACCTGGCGCAGGTGCTGATCGCCGCCACCAAGGCCGGTGTACAGGATTGGTGCAACGGCGCCACGCTGGCCGACTGCCCTGACCTGCGCCCGCACCTGGCGCTCCATGCCCAGTTCTGGCGTGACCGGCTACCCGCGGCGGCGCGGGTGCGGCGGCCCATCCCCGTCAGCGTCAAAACGCGTATCGGGTATGAGACACCGGCGGTGGCCGAGTGGATCCCCCGCCTGTTGGAGATGGCGCCGGCCGCGATCAGCCTGCACGGCCGCACGCTCCGCCAGGCCTACAAGGGCAACGCCGACTGGGAAGCGATTGGCCGGGCCGTGGAACTCGCCCAAGGGACGGGCACGCTGGTCCTCGGCAATGGAGATGTGCAGTCAGCGGATGATGCGCAAAGCCGGGTGGCGGCCTACGGCGTCGATGGCGTGCTGATCGGTCGTGCCTCCTTTGGTAACCCCTTTGTCTTTCACCCAGGCTCTGCCACGGCAGACGGTGAGGAGGGCGCAGAGGTGGCCGGTGCCCGGCGGCAACAGCGTATCCAGATGGCGCTGGAACACGCCCGGCTCTTTGAGCGGTCGTTTCGACCGTACGGGCGGTACTGGTTTGCGCCCATGCGCAAACACCTGGGCTGGTATGTCAAAGATCTCTACGGCGCCCGCCACCTGCGCGGCCGCCTGGTGCAGACCGACAGCCCGCAAGATGTGGAAGAGTTGTTCCGGGCGCACGGTGCCCTGCCGGCGCAGGACCCGGACAGGGTAATGTAATCCCAGAATCGTTCCATTCTACCTGGAGTGGCAGCTTGCGGAGTGTGCGCCCAGGGCCCCCCTGGGCGCACACTCCGCGATACCTCAAAGACCTCAGCCAGTAAGATTTAGCAAGTTATGCACAAAATTGTCAGTTTGGCGGCCAAATTGTAAGAAACGGCGGCGGCAAACTCTGCTATATTCTGTCCACCAACCTGGCAACTTCATCTCAATCAAAACCCATACAAATCCATAGCCCAAAGCCGACCAGCCGAAGGAGTACATCTATGTTCGTCCCCCCCTGCCGATGCCGCAAAGGGGATTGCGGCAGTGGTTCTCCGCCTGTTGCTTGCCGTTGCCCTGCTCCTGCCGGCAGGGAGTGCGCCGCCGCTGGCCGCCGTTATAGATGCCACCCCCGCCCGCTACGTCGAAGCCAAAGACTTGATTATGCTCGATGATCGTTGCGATTACCGTCAGTACCCCTCTATTATAGATGCCGGCGCCACCCTTGCTGACAAAACCAGGCTCGAACGAGTGGCCCCCGCGGATTGTCACTCCTGAGATCTGGACTGTTCCGGTAAGAATCTTGACCACCCGGTCCTGGCCGCCACCGTCGATGATGGTGTCATTTGCTCCTGTGCCAGACAAGGTCACGCTTCTAGTGATGACCAGATTTTCTCTGTAGCCTCCTGGCGCAATGTGGATTGCCAGGCAGTTCAAATCATCGATGGCTGCCTGAATGGTGGGATAGTCGATTATCCTCGCTTTGTGTATTGTCTACCAAACAAGCTGGACCTGGAGCCGCGGCTACTGGGCTCTGTGTTAGCAACAGCAAGATGCCGGCACTGAGCAAGGTAGCGAACAACGGAATGATCAGAAAGTGTCTGCGCCTTGAATGTGACATCGACTACCCCTTTTGGAGCGCGCGGGTTTGGTCCTAGTTAGGTGTAGGTAATCAGGAATACAGGTAGACAGGTAGATAGGTAGAGAGGGCGGAGCCATTATCTACCTTTACCGATAAGTGTACTATAAAGTGTGTCGAACAAAAGAAGATGATGTAGTACAACCCGCCAGTAAGTGGTTCCGCCCCTGAGGTCTACGTACACAATGTAGATGGCAGTGCGCTGACGCTGGCGCAGGCCAACAGTTGGGGCTGGCATCTGAACTGGGTGGCGGTGCCCAAGAACCTGGCGTTGAGCAGCCTGTGCAGCGGGCAGACGACGCCGGGGAGCACCGCCTGGCAGCCGGCGAGCGGCGGCATCATGGTGAGCGTGGGGACGGCCAGTTGCGCCTACGCCTATCTCCCCACCTACTTGACCAGCCTGGGCGGGAGTGCGGGCCAGTGGCTGACGACGGGGGCCAATGCCATCTATGACCCGGCGCTGAGTTCCTTCAGCGCCTGTGTCCGCTACTGGGATGGCAGTGCCCTGACGCCAGCGCAGGCCAACGCCAACAACTGGCACCTCAACTGGCTGGCGCTCACCGGCAACACCAGCGTCGTACGCAAGTACTAATGCGCCGGCAATCAGCGCATCGCCATGCGCGAGAACGGCCAACTGCGCTGGCTGCTGGGTGATCACCTGGGCAGCACCGCCTACACCATCAACGGTACGACCGAATCCGGCGAGGTGCGCTATCGTGCCTTTGGCGCTACGAGGTTCACCAGTGGTGTGAGCCCCACCACCTACCGCCGGGTGCCCCCAGGGCGCGGCCAACGAGAAGAGGCCGGCCTGGGCCTGTACTACTACGGCGCCCGGTGGTATGCCCATGTAGTGGGTGCAAAGCGCCACCTCGCCCTAGGCCACTTCCTCCTACCTGGCACAGCACTGGCATTTTTTAGACTTCTCTGTTATCTTGTTTACCGATATGATTTCGCTAAACACACTTCCACCCCACCGACAGAGGAGTCTGAGCAGCTATGACCAAGATCCCAATTGCACTGGAACTCTATTCCGTCCGTGACGACCTGGCCCGCGATGTGCGCGGCACGCTGCAGGCCGTAGCCCAGATGGGCTACGCCGGTGTGGAATTCGCCGGCCCACCGCGTCATTCCGCCCAGGAGTTGAAAGATCTCCTTACCGAGTTTAAGCTAGCCTGCGCCGGCTGGCATGTCCCTTTTGCCCTGGTGCAAGACGACAAGCTGGAGGTGACCATCGCCTTCCACCAGACGTTGGGCAACGACAAGCTCATCATCCCCGGCATCCCTGCCGAACTGCGCCAATCGCGCGCCGACTGGCTCAAGCTGGCCGAGTTCTTCAACCGGCTGGCCGAAAAGCTGGCCGTACACAACATGGTTACCGGCTATCACAACCACCATGTCGAGTTCCAGCCGCTCGACGGCGAATTGCCCTGGGATACCTTCTTTGGCAACACCGACCCGTCGGTCATCATGCAGTTGGACACGGGCAACGCCGTCTTTGGCGGGGCCAATATCATGGGACTCTTCGAGAAATACCCCGGCCGGGCGGTGACCGTCCACCTCAAGCCTTACTCCTTTAGCGCGGCCAAAGCCAATCCGTCCGACCCGCACGCCGGTTTCCAGCCTATCATCGGGCAAGATGAGACGCCCTGGGAAGAAGTCTTCCGCGCCTGCGAAACAATCGGCGGCACCCAGTGGTACATCGTCGAGTATGAGAGCGACGCTTATCCTCCATTGGAGGCGGTCGACCGCTGTTTACAGGCATTGCGCGCAATGGGGAAATGAGCATGAAGATCACCGGGGTCAAGACCTTTATTGTGGACGGCGGTTTTCGTCCCTGGACCTTTGTCAAGGTCGAAACCAACGAAGATGGCCTGGTCGGCTGGGGCGACTGCACCGACTGGGGGTCGCCCGGTCCGGTGGCGGCGACGGTGGAACGCTACGCCGAGTGGGTAATCGGTCGCGACCCCATGCAGGTCGAGGCGATCTGGTGGGATCTGGCCACGGCCTCGCTGCGCCACGTGGGCGGGATCGCCTGGAAGGCCATGGCCGGCATTGACTCTGCCCTGTGGGACATCCGCGGCAAGGCGCTGGGGGCGCCCGTCTGGCAGTTGCTCGGCGGCAAGATGCGCGATTCGCTGCGCCTCTACTGGTCGCACTGCGGCACGGTGCGGGCGCGCTATGCGGAGAAACTGGGGCTGCCCAAGGTCGAGACGACCGACGACCTGCGCCGGCTGGCCGAGGAGGTGCGGGCGCACGGCTTTACCGCCATCAAGACTAACCTTTTCCCCCTCAAAGACCGGCCTGACACGGTGCCGCTCATGAGCCGCCTCAGCCACCATCCCGGCGACGCACCGCCCGACGCCATCCGCAATGCCGAGGCCGTGGTGGGGACCTTTCGCGAGGCGCTGGGGCCAGATGTCGGTATCGCCCTGGATGTGGCCTTTACCTACCGGCTGGGGGGCGCCATCAAGCTGGCGCGAGCGTTGGAGCCCTACGACCTCGTGTGGCTCGAAGTCGAGACGCTCGACCCCGATGCGCTGGCCCTGATCCGCCAGTCAACCAAGACGACCATCTGCACCGGTGAGAGCCTCTACGGTCTGCATCAGTACAAACCCTTCTTCGAGCGCCACGCCCAGGACATCATCATGCCCGACCTGGCGTGGAACGGCATCACCATGGGCAAGAAGATCTGCGATATGGCCCACGCTTACGATATTCTCATCGCACCGCATAACTGTCACAGCCCGCTCAATACCCTGGTGTCGGCCAGTGTAGCGGCCACTGTGCCCAACTTCTTTATCCTCGAATTCGACCAGGACGACGCCCCCTGGCGCGACGACCTACTGACGCACCCGTTGGAAATCGAGAACGGCCATCTCAAGCTGAGCGAACGGCCAGGGCTCGGGTCGGACCTGATCGAGGGGGAACTCCGCAAGCACCCACCGGGCCACTATCCGGGAGCAAGATAGGAAAATAGAACACAGATTTGCCGGATGTTCACAGATCACTATCTTGGCAGATTGAATTCAACGCCAAGACGCAGAGGAGCAAAGACGCAAAGCTTGAGCAGTAGCAATCCTTGGCGTCTTTGCATCCTTGTGTCTTGGCGTTAAAAGTGCATCCATAGAGACGGATGTTTGGCTTTCTATCGGTGAAATCTGTGTGATCTGTGCCCCATTTTCTCCGCCGTTAGCGGGAGCTGGGTAGCGCCGCAGAATCGCGTGGACGGGGCAACAGAGTGCGTCGCACTCCACGGTTTCCAACGACGCTATCCGGGAGCTGTATTTATGGGGAATATTAAATAGCAGTTACGCAGTTGCTCAGGTGCGATGCACTTGAAAAGTGCGTTGCACCTCTGGAGAACGAATCCAACTGCGTAACTTCTATCAAGAAAGTATCCGCAAAAATCCGTCCAATCCGCCTAATCCGCGGTTTATTTTCAGGTCAGGCGGCAACAGCCGAACCTTGCAGTTCGCGGCGCTTTTGCTCGATCTCTTTGAGCAATTCGTTGTACGAATCGGCAAATTTCTTGACACCATCCACCTCGAGTTCGTCGGCGACCTGTTTCATGCTGATGCCCAGCTCGGCCAACCGGGCAAAGAGTGCCTCGGCCTCGTCCACCCCCTGCGTCACCGTTTGGGCAATGACGCCGTGGTCGCGGAAAGCATCCAGCGTCTTGAGCGGCATGGTGTTGACCGTGTGCGGGCCGATGAGCGGGTCCACATACAGGAGGTCGGGGTAGTTGGGGTTTTTGGTGCTGGTGCTGGCCCAGAGCGGGCGTTGGAGCTGCGCCCCGGCTGCGGCCAGTTTTTCCCATCGAGCGCCGCTAAATTTCTGTTGAAACTGGGCGTAGGCCAGTTTGGCGTTGGCGACGGCGGCCTTTCCAAGCAGCGATTGGAGTTGGCGGCCATCGTGGGCAGCCAGCTTCTCGAGCTTGCCATCGACATTGGTGTCTACCCGGCTGACAAAAAAGCTGGCGACCGAGGCAATCTGGTCGATGGGTTGGCCGGCAGCAAGCCGTTTTTCCAACCCCTGAAAGTAAGCCTCCTTGACGGCGGCGTAGCGCTCCAGGCCAAAGATCAGCGTCACGTTGATATTGATCCCATCGCCGATCAGCTGGCGGATGGCGTCGATGCCCGGTTTGGTGGCCGGCACTTTGACCATGACGTTGGGGCGATCCACCGCGGCAAAGAGACGGCGCGCCTCGGCGATGGTGGCGTCGGCATCGTAGGCCAGGTCGGGCGCAACCTCGATGCTCACATAGCCATCGCGCCGGTTACTCTTCTCATAGACGGGGCGCAACACATCGGCCGCGGCCTGGATATCGGCGACGGCAAGCGTTTCGAAGATCGCCTTGGCGTCCTGCGAGCCGGCAACCAACTGTTGGAGATCGTCCTGATAGGCCGGGCTGGTGGCGATCGCCTGTTGGAAAATGGTGGGATTTGATGTAACACCGGTTAGGCCTTCATCGACCAACTGCTTGAGCTCACCGCTCTGCACCATGCTCCGTTCGATGTAATCGAGCCAGATGCTCTGGCCTAGCTGCTGTAATTTTTGAATCTGGTTCATTCTCTGCTCTCCTTTGATGCACGATCTCACTCAGGAGCCGCTTCCGGATCGATAGCTCCAGGGTGCGGCGTCGTCGGCGCACGACGCCATTATAGCGAATCTGGCCCAGGTAGGGCAAGATGGCATCTTATCCCACGCGCCAGTTTGACAAAAGCGGCAAAGCGGGGTACTATATTTTTCGTAGTGCAACTTACTGCGGCGTGGGGTGTTCTGCGCAACAATATACGGACAGTGCCGCACGTACGAACTAGTGCCCGGTGCGGCAGACTCTTGCATTTGCATAAAGGAGAGATGCATGGCGAAGCCAATTCAGGTGACGGACCAGACCTTTGACGAGAAGGTTATCAACTCTGACAAGCCGATTCTGGTGGACTTTTGGGCCGAGTGGTGTGGCCCGTGCAAGCGGATCGCACCGGTGCTCGAAGAGCTGGCAGTGGAACTCGAAGACCAACTGGTCATCGGTAAGCTCGATGTCGATGAAAACCCGGACACCTCCCAGGCGTACGGGGTCCTCAGCATTCCGACGCTCCTGTTGTTTAAGGGGGGAGAGCCGGTAGACCGTATCGTTGGCGCCTATCCCAAGGCGCAATTATTGAAGCGGCTGGAGCCCCACCTGAGCGGGCAGTCCGAAGACGCCGCGGTTGAGGCGTAGGTACTGGCGCGTTGCACGCATAGCGCGCGATGCACCTCAGGGGTTGCCTGGCGCGATATAGCACGCCTTAGCACGAAGGGACGACTATCCAAGTCGTCCCTTTTTTGTTTGTCACCTTGCCGGCAGTGGTATAATCTTGAAACTGTTATCTTCCCCACCGATAATCCAGGAGAAAGCCAATGAGCAAGCTGACCAAGATCGTTCTTGACGAACGTGACATGCCCACGCACTGGTACAACATCAACGGCGATCTGCCCGCTGCCGGCGTCACGTTGCCCCCGCCCATCCACCCTGCCACCCACCAACCGCTGGGGCCGGCGGACCTGGCGCCCCTCTTCCCTATGGCGCTGATCCAGCAGGAAGTGAGCGCCGAACGCTACATCGAGATCCCCGACGAGGTGCAGGAGATCTACAAACTGTGGCGCCCGACGCCGCTCTATCGCGCCCATCGCTGGGAAAAAGCACTGGGCACACCGGCCAAAATCTACTATAAATATGAAGGAACCAGCCCGGCCGGCAGCCACAAACCCAACACGGCGGTGCCGCAGGCCTATTACAACATGAAGGAAGGGGTCAAGCGCATCAGCACCGAGACCGGCGCCGGGCAGTGGGGCAGCGCGCTCGCCTTTGCCTGCCAGATGTTTGGCATCGAGTGCAAGGTCTATATGGTCAAGGTGAGCTACGAACAGAAGCCCTATCGCAAACTGCTCATGCAGACCTGGGGCGCCACCGTCGTCGCCAGCCCCAGCGACCAGACCAACGCCGGGCGCGCCATCCTCGCCCAGCAGCCGGATAGCACCGGCAGCCTGGGGATCGCCATCTCCGAAGCGGTGGAAGAGGCGGCGATGCGCGATGACACCAAGTATGCGCTGGGCAGCGTGCTCAACCATGTCCTGCTCCACCAGACGGTGATCGGCCAGGAGGTGATCAAGCAGCTTGAACTCTTTGGCGCCGACTGGCCTGATCTGGTGGTTGCCTGTACGGGCGGCGGCAGCAACTTTGGCGGTTTCGCTTTCCCCTTTGTGCGCGAAAATGTGGTCAACGGCAAATCAAGCCGCATCCTCGCCGTGGAGCCGGCCGCCGCCCCCAGCCTGACGCGCGGACGCTACGCCTACGACTTTGGCGATACGGGCAAGATGACACCGCTGATCAAGATGCACACCCTCGGCCACGACTTTATCCCTGCACCGATCCACGCCGGTGGGCTGCGCTATCACGGCATGAGCGCCCAGGTGAGCGCGCTCAAGGAGGCCGGTCTGATCAACGCGATTGGGTTGCACCAGCGCGAGATCTTCGACGCCGCCCTCAGCTTTACGCGCGCCGAAGGAATCTTGCCGGCGCCCGAACCTTCACACGCTATCGCCGCTGTGCGCGGAGAGGCGCTGCGCTGCAAGGAAAGCGGCGAGGCGAAGACCATCGTCTTCAACCTGTGCGGTCACGGCCACTTTGACCTGGCAGCCTACGAATCGCACCTGGCCGGCAAGCTGGAGGACTTCGAATACCCCGCCGAGGCGATCGAACGGAGCCTGGCGGCCTTGCCCCAGGTGGCCTGATAAGTGACGAGTGATGAGTGAGCTCTGATTCACTCATCACTCGTCATTCATTACTCATCACTCATTACTCATCCCCGCCGGCCCCGCCCCCGCGCCTGGACGACGCGGCGCGGCGGGGCGACCAGCAACTCCACGCTCCACAACACAGCCAGGATCAAGAGGTCTAGTAAGGCCGTAAAGAGCAAGGCGCCCGTTACCAATTCGAGTGTCGGTGTGAGCCAGGCCAGTGCCTCGGCAAAGGGCCCGACGGGAAACCCCAGGATCAAGTAGACGGAGACAATCGCTGCCAGATAGAGCAAGAGCGGCTTGAGGGGCTCGCGGTCGCTGGAACTGGGCATCATGGCGTTGGCTATGGCGAAAAGCAGATAGGCCCAGAGTGCGCCGTCAGCGTTGCCCAACGCCGACCAGAAGCCGGTCAGACCATCGCTCCACCGCCCCTGTGCGATCAACGCCGAGATGCGGTCGGCGGCGAAGATATGATTGGCAATGACGGCGATAAAGGCAGTTCCTACGAGCAGCGGTGCGATCCCCACGAGGCTGTCCTGCCAGAGGACGCCGCGCTGGACGCTCACACTGCCCAGGCCAATCGTCTTCCCCTGCATTTTGGGCCAGACGCGAAATTTGCCCGCCTTCAACCCCAGCAGGCGAGCGGTCGCCCAGTGTGCAGCTTCGTGAATAAAGATGCCGGGCAGCAGCAGCAGAAAGAGGACCAGGGTGGCGAGGCGGACATCGCGGGTCATAAAAAAGACAACCCACTGCACCCGCTGGCTCACCTGGTGGCTGAGCCACACCAATGCCAGAAGGGCCAGACCAAATAGGAACAGTAGGGAAAGGGCCTCGCCAGGGTTAACCATGCGCTATGGGGATGCGTCCAAAGATGCCGGCTCCAGATTGTAGGTCAGGCTCTCGATCAGCCAACAGCGCCCTCGCTGCACCAACACCCAGCGGTCGCCGGCGGGCGAAATTTCGTCACCGATCCGCGTCGTGGCCGTCACTACGGCCCGCCCGGCGTCGATCTCGATCACAAGATCGGCGGGTGTCGCCTGCTGGGGTGCGCCAGGGAAAACGGTGCGGACATAGCGGTGTCGAATGGCGTCTTTGTCCAGCCAGAACTGGTCGTCGTCCGGGTTCGTGGGCGTGTTCTTGGCGTCAGACACAAAGCCGCCGTCTGCCCACAAGTCCATCAAGGGATCGATCTCCTGCTTTACCACCAGTTCCCCTTCAGCGGCCAGCAACGCACGGATAGCTGCTTCATCGCCGGCATCTGGCGGCAAGGACAGTGTACAAGAACCTGTCTGCACCTGGGCGCCGGGATCGAACGGCCAGGCGCAGGCGCCGACACCCGACACAAGCAGGACAAAGAGAACAACCATGTAACAGCGTTGCGGGAAGGTGTTCATAGGACGCAGAAATGGCAGCAAAACGAGGACGGGTGTGGGCGCCAGCGCAACGGTTAGAGCGACCTTCCCACACGATTGCCAGCGGCGCATGATCTGGCGTAAACTTGATAAATCCAATGGTAAAAGATAATAAAGCCCCTCAGTCCCGGTTTTGCGTTCCCTGCCTCCGTATAACCTGGTTGTGCTATAAAGCACGCAAGAACAATTGGCGGACAAAATCCGCCTGGACGGCGAGCGTCTCTTCGACGGTGCCATAGCGGGCGGATGTGACCTTGAAGAGCACGATGCCGTCGTTTAGCGTACGGCGTTCATCGGGGAAAAGATAAAAATAGTAAGCAATCTGTTCGGTAGCATGCTCGTCACCGGGCATCTGTTTCTTTGCCTCGATCCAGAGGCCATAGAGATCGCCCCCTTCAGCGAGCGGTATGGTGTGCGAGCCGAGATTGTACTGCCAGCCGTCGGCATCATAGCAGATGTCGGGGGCGTGGAACGGTTGCGAACTGCGCCCGCCGATCAGGCTGAGCCAGAGATGCTGGCCTGCGCTGTTGAAATAGAGACGCTGGACATACTGTTCTGGGTCCAGCAGGATCATGACCTCCTGATTGGTCTCAGGCACATCCTCCCCGACCCAATCTCCCACCGTGAGCGGCACGTCCTCCAGGTTGGCGTCGAGGTCAAAACGGGCGTTGGCAAGAACCGTGCGTTCGCGATTGGTGCGCTGCCAGAAATCCAGATCGGCGATATAGGTGTAGACGTCGTCGCGCGCCGCAGCCTGTTGCCCCAGTAGAGATGGGGCGATCTCCGGCAGGTAGACGAGCACAGCACCGGCCAGAAGCAAAACGATAATGATCACACTACGCACCGGGGTGCCGATCCGGATCATGCCTTGCTGCTCCATCGGGGCGCGTATGTAGAGGAAGGGTCGCCGCACGCATACATATCGTCATTATAACGGTAGCGGGCAAAAGAGACAATTTGGCACAGATACCCGCCGTCTCCACCCACTAGATCACATCCATGCGGAAGGTACGCGCCTGGAGCAGCCGTGTAAGCGGGAACATCAGCAGAAAGACGCCGACGAAGAAGGCGATCCCCGAGTAATCATGATAAAAGGTGAAGGCGGCGTCGGCCCCATAGGCGCGAGCCACAAAGAGCAGCGACGCCACCCGCAAAATATTGCCCAACATTGCCAGCGGCACAGCCATCAGCACCAGCGCCAGCCGGCCCCACAAGGGACCAGACAACAAATAGGCCGCCAGCGCCATCAGCGAGGTAAGGGCAATCATCGAGTTGATCCCGCTACACTGGGCACCGATGACCATTTCGGCATTGGGCAACGTCACTGCGTTGCCCACGATCGACACGTCCAGCCCCAAGAAGCGCACCAGGCCACCGGCGCAGACACCAGTAAAGAGCGCCAGCGGCAACGTGACCCGGTCGATCATCGGCAGGGGCACCATGAGCAGCAAGTAGGCAAGCGGAAACAGGAGCTTGCGCAATACACCGGTCCCTGCCAGGCTCCAGACCAGCCCGGCGAGCAACCCGATCATGGCGCAGGCGGCGAGATAAAAGGCCCGGTTGGCAATACAGAGCAGAAAGAGGCCCAACATAGCCACCACTGTGAGCAGCGGCGCCAGACTCCGGTCTGGCTGCGCTGGGGGAAAGGAACGGTCGTTGCGTATCCGCTGAACCACCAGAAAGAGGGTAACGAGCGGGATCAGCACGCCGTGGCTGTAGTAGTCATTGCCCATCCATTCGCGCCAGAGCCACTGCCAGACGGGCCAGGTGAGGAGAAAAAAGCAGCCGGCGACCAGCGCCGGAACTACCAGCGAACGCACAGAAAGACGGTTCATGACCACCCTAGAAACAGAAGAGCACCCGGCTACCTGGGTAGCCGGCCAGCATCATAGATGCAGCATACCATCTCCATCCTATTCGGTCAAGCCGGCTGCTTTGTCAGGGTGTGTCCAGGATTGGGGGCGAAGCGACGAGCCCCTCTCCGGCCCCGGGCGCCCGCTGGGCGCGGAATGCGGGTTCTGTGGTTGCCCCAAATTTCGGACGCACCCGCTTTGTCAGGGTTCGGAGACTGCGGATTGAGCAGGTTCGGGGGAGGCAGTGCGGATTACAGCCGATGTGCATTGCGCCAATCAGCAGTTGTGTCCATGCGAAGAAGAAGGGTGGCCTCGCTAGATGTACCCTCGCGCACGCGCCAGTTGAACCAATTGGCGTCGACGCTCTTCGCGTGAATTAGAACGGCTGTGGGAGAGCCCAAAACGACGGTAGACCAGCGTGATATAGTTGCGGACATTGGCGACGCTGCAACCGACCTGGGCGGCGATCTCCTCGCGCGAGGAGCCATTGACGTAGAGGCCAAAGACAGCCAGCGCTGTTGGATTGGGTTTGCGCCGTTTTGGGGCGGTGGTAAGCTCAGTCTCGAGTTCGTGAAAACGCTCGCGGCGGAGTTTGCCATTTTGGAGCAGCGTTGTCAGCACGCGCCTGCTCGGTGTATCAGCCAGATGATCCAGCTCATGCGCGTCTCGCCCCGCGATCAGGCGCAAAATCCGCTGGGTGTGGAGCTGTACATTCGGATTTTGATGCTGGGTGTTACGCTGTAAGACTTGCACCCCCGCTGCCCCGAGTTGATAGGTAAACATGCGCTCCACCAGGTCGGTGTAAAGGTCCGCAGACAGGGCGTGGATGCAAACGTTGCTGACCAGTTGTGGATGCCACCAATGGGGGAACGTGTCGATGTTGCGCTGCGCCATCCAGCGCAACGCCGCTGTGAGCTGAGAAAGCGCTTCGTCGGTGCGACCCTGGTGCCACAAGGCCAGAGTGAGATAGAAGCGGATGGCGCTGGCCGACAGTTCGTCGCCTGATTCCATGTAGAACTCCACAGAGTCGCGCAGCAGCCGTTCAGCAACCCGGACCTCGCCTTCGATCAGGTTGACTACGGCCAGCCCTACCTGATAGCTCATGGCTTCGCCGAGGTCGGCACTGCGCAGCGAGGCGTGGAGCAGAAGCCGCGCCTCGCTCAACCGTTCCTGCAAGATGTAGAGCCAGGCCAGCTGTACATCGACCCAGGGGGCGTGGCGCTGGTAGCCGATCTCATCCACCACCGTGCGCGTGCTGGCGTACCAGGCTTCGGCAGCCGCAAAATCGCCTGCTGCACGCGCCAGGTTGCCCAGCAGAATCCGGGCATAGACACGGAAGTTGCTATGTTCTATCTGGTCGGCCTTGGCTAGATATTCATGGCCAACCTGCATAGCTTGCCGGAGGCGGCCCTGGTACCAATACAGATGAAGTTCTGCGTTTAAGATGCGTAGCCATGCCAGCACCCCTAACTTCCCCATCCGAAAACATGCTTTCGCCACTTCAAGCTTTGCCTCGGCCTCGACATAATTGCCCAGATGCACCAGTGCGCTGGCCATGCGGGTCAGGGCACGGCATTGCCCGGCAATATCCTGGACTGTCTGGTAGACGGCGTAGGCTCGCTGGCAGTAGTCAACGGTGGCAGCCAGTTTGCCGTAATCAGGGCTGATGTCGGCCAGGTAGAGGTAGAACTGGCCATGAAGCCGCAGATCATCCAACGATCCGTTCTGGATAAAGGGTTCGATCACATCGTGCAAATAATGGTGGGCGGCGCGGACATTATCCTGCCGGAAGTAGAGATCGACGATTGCCAGGCCGGCTTTCACCGCTTGCGTGACATCCTGCCGGGCTACCAAGAAAGAATGATAGGCGCGTTCCAGCAAGTTGAGTGCATCATCCAGCTGGCCCATGCGCGCCCGGACAAGGCCGGTGATATACATCAGGTCACAATTTTCATCGATCTGTTCGGCTGGAAATGCGGCTAGCAATGTCGCAACTTCGCTGGCCCGGCCATCGTCCAACAGGGTTGGTGTATGGGCTGCCAGGAGGAGGGCAGCCTCGTCAAAGTTGCGCCGTTCCAATAGCATCCGAATAGACGATAGAATGACCCGCAGCTCGGCGGGGAGTTGCTGAGAAGTCATTGGCCCTCTCGTTGTCTGGGGGGTAGGTTTGGCCGGGAAAGCACGAATATCCTCGGGCAGCAGGGGATCTGACCGAGCCAGCACGCTTATATGCTGGAATCATGTCCGGCAGTAGTAAGAAGATCGCCCAACGCTGGCTATTTTACAGCGAATTCACTTGGCCGGACCTACTTAAAACCTATTGAGGTCCTATAATTGCCCGCTGTAGTCAGCGCTTTCAGTGCATCCGTGGACCAGGTCGCAGCGTTACCCGAGCAGATAGGGTCGATCGTGAATCTGTAGCGGCGATATCCACACCGCCGCTACGAAACAAGTACCTCAGTTCCATGCAAAAAGTGCCGGGATGCCCAAAGGAGGCCAGTGGGCCAAATCTTCCTTCGGTCTGTTCCACTGAAACAGACAAAAGGTGTAACCTGCGCCGTTGAATGCGCTGTCTGTTTGGGGCACCGCTGCTGTCAAAGCAGCGGTGAAGAAGTCGCGTACTTCTGCGGGCGATCTATCTTGCTAGCGATAAAGCGCGCTGGTGATCTCCACCATCGCGGCATAACTCTCTACCTTCAGCGAGGCGCCACCGATCAGCGCACCGTCGATGTCCGGCTGCTGCATGATCTCGCCGATATTCTTTTCATTGGTGCTGCCGCCATACAGGATGCAGGTAGCGTCGGCCACGGCTTGGCCGTAGAGTTCGGCCAGCGTCTGGCGCACCACGCCCCCGCAGACCTCCTGGGCCTGTTGGGCTGTGGCAGCCAGACCGGTGCCGATAGCCCAGATCGGCTCATAGGCGATGACCAGCGCCTGGACCTGCTCGCCGGTCAAGCCGGCCAGCGCCGCCCGCACCTGGGACCCGACAATCGCCGCCGTTTCGCCGGCCTGGTTCTGCGCCAGCGACTCACCGATACAAATGATCGGGATCAAGCCGTGCGCCAGCGCCGCTTTGCTCTTTTTATTGACCGTTTCATCGGTCTCGCCAAAATACTGGCGCCGCTCGCTGTGCCCGATGATGACGTAGTCCGCCAGCCCCTGGAGCATGGGCGCGCTGATTTCGCCGGTAAAGGCACCGCTACGTTCCCAGTGGACATTCTGCGCACCGACGGTCACCGCGCCACCGTGCAGCACGGCCTTGACTGCCGGCAAAGCAACAGCAGCCGGACAAACGACGCGTATGACATTATCATACGCCGCCACGGCTTCCTGGATCGCCTGGGCCAACTGCACGGCTTCGTCCACCGTCTTATTCATCTTCCAGTTACCGGCCATCATCGGTGTGCGCATGGGGAATCTCCTCAATCTGCTTGATTTTTCTGCTCTTCTTCGGCCGGCTCCGGCGGGGCATTAAAGCGGGCCAGCTCTTGTTCATATTCGGCCTGGTCAAGCCAGCGTCCCCCCTGCACCTGGTGTTCGACTACATTTTTGTTCTGGTCGAACCAGAGTTCTACCTCTACCTGGTCAAAACAGCGGTTGCGCCCCGACGTGCTAAACACCTTGCGCGAATAGTACGCATGGTCGCTGCCCTCTTCGGTGAGACTCAACTCATTGAGCAAGTCTACCTGTCCGGCGATCGGTTCATTACACCGCCGGCTGAGCAGGTATACGGTGAGCATCCGCTCCCCACCACCCGCTCCACCGCGGAAGAGATTAGCAAGGCTTTTGAAAAAGTTCATGATGATAGAGTGAGAGAGTTAAGAGGGCGAGGTTGAAAGATTGCGAGATTAAGGGGTGAGGGAGATTGAGAGATTAAAGAGATTATCGTCCGGATAACCTCTCAATCTCCGCTCTCTCAATCTCTATCATTCAACACTGCCACGCCGGGCAATTCCTTTCCCTCCAAAAATTCGAGGCTGGCGCCGCCGCCGGTGCTGATATGAGACAGCTGATCTTCAAGACCAGCCTGCCGTATGGCTGCCGCGCTGTCGCCCCCGCCGACGATAGTGGTAGCCCCGTGTAGCCCGGCCAACATGTCGGCAATCGCCACCGTGCCTTGCGCAAAGACAGGGAACTCGAAGACACCCATTGGGCCGTTCCAGACAACCGTTCGGGCACCGGAGAGCCAATTCGAGTAATGGGCAATGGTGGCGGGGCCAATGTCCAGCGCCATCCAATCGGCGGGTACATCTTCGATGCTCACGACTCTGTTTTCGGCGTCGGCGGCGAACTCGGCCGCCACCCGCAGATCTACCGGAAGCCGAATCACGTCCGCCCCACGTTGCATGAGTTCCGCTGCGATAGACAGGGCATCGCTCTCCACCAGGCTCTTACCCATGTTGTACCCCATGGCGGCGAGGAAGGTATTTGCCATGCCACCACCGACCAGGATAGCATCGACCCGATCAAGCAAGTTCTGGATGACGCCGATTTTGTCGCTGATCTTAGCGCCGCCCAAAATGGCGACAAAGGGCTGTTTGGGCGCCTCCAAAGCCGCGCCCAGATAGGTGAGCTCCCGCTCCATGAGAAAACCCGCCACCGCCGGCAGTAGCTCTGCCACGCCCACGGTGCTGGCGTGGGCGCGATGTGCGCTGCCAAAGGCGTCGTTGACAAAGACATCACCCAACTCGGCCAGTTCTTGCGCCATTGTAGGGTCGTTCTTTTCTTCACGTGGGTCGAAACGGGTGTTCTCCAATACCAAAACGCTGCCCGGTTGGAGCGCCGCTGCCGCAGTTTTGGCTGCCGGCCCTGTCGTGGTAGACACAAACGTTACGGGCTCGGCGATGAGCGTCGCCAGATGATCGGCCGTGACTTTCATACTGTACCGGGGGTCTGGCCCGCCTTTGGGCCGCCCCAAGTGGCTCATGAGAATGACCGCGGCGCCCTGCTCTAGCAGATAGCGAATGGTGGGCAACGCCGCCCGGATACGGGTGTCATCGGTGATACGCCCGTCATCTGACAACGGCACGTTGAAATCCACGCGTACCAGCGCCTTTTTCCCTGCCCAGGAGATGGTTTTGATGGTTTTTTTGTTCATAGGATGTGGGAGTGGGGAGTGGGGAGTAGGGAATAGGGAACAGGTGACAAGTTGTACACTACTCCCCAATCCCTACTCCCTACTCCCAGTTCATATCCCCTGGTCGGCAATGTACTTGGCCAGGTCAGTCACACGGACGCTGTAGCCCCATTCGTTGTCGTACCAGGCGATAGCCTTGACCATGTTGCCACCGATGACCAGCGTGTCGATGGCGCTAAAGATGGACGAGTGAGTGTTGCCCTTGAGGTCCATGGAGACGAGCGGCTCCTCGGTGTAGGCGAGGATACCTTTCATGGGGCCGTCGGCGTACTCTTTCATAGCACTGTTGACCTCTTCGACCGTGACGTTGCGGCCCAGCACGGCGGTAAAGTCCACCACCGAGACGGTGGGTGTCGGCACGCGGAAGGCCATACCGGTAAACTTGCCCTGGAGTTCGGGGATCACCAGGCCGACGGCGCGGGCGGCGCCGGTAGCCGAAGGGACGATGTTGAGGGCGGCGGCGCGGGCGTCGCGCAAGTCCTTGGCCGCCAGGTCGAGCAGCCGTTGCGAGTTGGTATAGGCATGGACGGTGGTGAGAACCCCCTTTTCGATGCCAAACCGCTCGAAGAGAACTTTTGCCACCGGCGCCAGCCCGTTGGTGGTGCAACTGGCGTTGGAGATCACATGGTGCTCGGCGGGGTGATACTTCTGCTCGTTGACCCCCATGACGACGGTGATATCTTCGCCCTTGGCCGGTGCACTGATGATCACCTTTTTGGCCCCGGCGGTCAGGTGGAGCGCTGCCTTCTCGCGGGCGGTGAAGAGGCCGGTGCTCTCGACCACGATGTCCACCCCCATATCACCCCAGGGGAGCTGGCTAGGGTCTCGTTCGGCCAGCACCTTGACACGGTCGCCATCGATGATCAGGTCACCGCCTTCGACTTCGACCGTCCCCCGGTAGACACCGTAGTTGCTGTCGTATTTGAAGAGATGAGCATTGGTTTCCACATCCCCAATGTCGTTGACTGCCACCAGGTCAAACTCGTCGCGATAGTGCTCCATCAGCGCCTTGGTTACCTGGCGGCCGATCCGGCCAAAGCCGTTGATCGCAATAGTTGTCTTTGCCATGATCTCTCCTTATGCCTGGTTTTCGTTGCAATCAGCCGGCTTTCGACTGGAAACGCTCGATTGCAACGCGAGTGTGGTCAAAATTCTTGTGCAAATTCTCTGCAAAGAACAGAGAAATTTTCCCTAAAGCTAGTCAGTAGT
Source organism: Chloroflexota bacterium (assembly GCA_003577005.1). Next base: position 20,883 of record QEUW01000175.1, read on the forward strand.
CCGCAGCGCTGAATTAGGCCCGACGCATTACGGTCTACAAACAGTACGATCTACAAATCGTCACCCTGTTGCCACTGCACCAGGCGTCCCATGCAGACGCCATGCGGTGTTACATCATCAAACGATGAGCTGGGTACGGATATTTTCTCGCTGACACGTACGACGGTGGCCGGCGTGCGCTGGAACGGCGGCATCCGCGCCGATTGTACCATAAACTATGCGCTGCTCATAGTAGGGAAGCAAACGGTTGCGCGTTTTTGGGTGGGTTGCAGGGTGCTACCCAGCGCGCAGTTCGGCGTAGACTTCTATCAGGCGGGCGGCGAGTTTGTTGGAGCTGTGGCGCCAAGGCTGCGCCTCGTCCACCACATCGCCGGTAAAGAGGCGGTATGGAATTTGCTCATCGGCTGGCGGTAGCAACACCCAGTCGGTTCTAGATGCCGGCGGCCTGGCCGGGTCATAGTTGTGGTTGGCAAGAACGGTGGTAAACGCGTCACCGGCGTGATAGCGCAACTGGCGCATGTGGTCTGAGACGGTGTAATCGTCGGTCTCACCCCTTTGGGTGGCGACGTTGCAGAGATAGATACGCGGCGCCGGCGCCGCGCAGATGGCGGCGCGGATAGCCGGCACCAGCAGGTTTGGCATCACGCTCGTAAAGAAGCTGCCGGGGCCGGCCACGATCAGATCAGCCTGCAAAATGGCGCGGATGACTTCAGGGTAGGCGGGCGGAGCATCCGGTTTGAGAAAGACGCGCATGATGCGCCCGCCGGCCTCGGTAATATTGCTCTCGCCTTCGACCACCCGCCATTCATCGCTGCCGTCGGGCCGGGTAAAACAGACCTCGGCGCAGAGGGTAACGTATTCCAGCGTGCTGGGCAAAACGCGCCCACGCACAGCCAGCACACGGCTACTTTCGGCCAACCCTCGCTCAAAGCTGCCGGTGACCGCGGCCATGGTCGTGATAAAGAGATTGCCAAAGCTGTGGCCGGCCAGCTCGCTGCTGTTGCCATCGACATCGCTGTCGGCAAACCGGTATTGGAAGAGCCGGGTCATCAACTCTTCGGCCTGGCTCAGGGCAGCGATATTGTTGCGAAAATCGCCCGGCGGCAAGACGCCCATCTGTCGCCGCAGACGCCCGCTGCTGCCGCCGTCGTCGGCAACGGTGACAATGGCGGTAATGTGGTCGGTGTACGCGCGCAGCCCGCGCAGGAGCTGCGGCATGCCCGTCCCCCCACCGATAGCGACGATGCGCGGGCTGTTCGTGGTGGTGATCACAGTGGGCGCAGCCAGCGTAGTGGCCGGACGCGACGCAGCACCCTCCGGCTCTGCTGGAGGATCCGCCGGCGGCGCTGGGGTGGGGAGCGGGGTTGGCAATGGCCGGCGCAGACCATACACCATCAACGCCACCCCCAGGCCGAGCGCCAACACCGCCAGCCACGGCCAGCCCCACGACGTTCTGACAAGGAGCAATGCCAACCCAAACCCGGCGCTGCTTGCTCCGATAAAAGCCAGAGGAGGCGCCAATCTGGCCGGCTGAGTACGGGGTGGGGCTTCGCCACCCTCTGCTGCGGAAGCGCGAGTGGATAGGTTGCTCATAGCTGTTGCGGATTATAGTTGAAGCGCAAACGATACGCAACGGTGCGCGGGTGCCATGTTACGCTCACTCAGCCAGCCGGCGCTTCATAAAGAGAGTCACCTCACCGTCAGCTTACCGATCGTGGTCATGCGATTTTTTGCTTGGGCCGGTGTACCAGCCAGTCAACCAGGACCAACCAGGCAAACTGGGGTAGCTTGACCATGCACCATGCGGCGCCAGCGCCACGGCTCGTGCAGCAGCCGGTGCAGCCATTCCAGCCCCAGCTGTTGCACCCAGTGCGGCGCCCGCGTGCGGATACCGGCGACAAAATCAAAGGCGCCACCGACGCCGATGGCGACCCTGGCCGGCAATTCGCAGCGATGCTGGTCGATCCAGAGGTCCTGGCGCGGATGGCCGTAGGCGACAAAGAGCAGGTCCGGTTGCGCTGCGGTTAGCCGCTGGTGGATGGCGGGCCACTCGTCATCTTGTGGGCTGCCGCCGTAGGCGCCGGCCACCTTGAGGGGAGGATAGCGCTGTTGCAAGATCGTGGCTGTCCGCTCGGCTACGCCTGGCGCCGCGCCCAGAAAATAGACGCGCCAGCCGCGGGCGGCCGCATATTCACACAAGTAATAAATACCATCGGAGCCGGTCACCCGTTCGCGCAGACGCACCCCGTGCAGACGCGCCGCCAATACCACGCCAACGCCATCGGGCACACAGAGATCGGCCCGGCGTAGGACCGTAGCGAAGTCCGGGTTGCGTCGGGCATCGACAATAAATTCCGGGTTGACTGTGCAGATCTGGCGGCAGCAAACCGGGCTACCGCCTTGCTCAATCCACCCGGCGAGTAAGGCCAATGTGCCGGCGAAATCGACGCAATGCACCTTCACCCCCAGAATTTCGACGCTTGTTATCCCCCCCATCTCCCTCATACCCAATGCCTGATCCATCAATCTTGCGCTCGCTTCCCCGCTGCTGCCAACAATACCGCCAGCGTCTCTCTGGCTGCTTTTTCCCATGAGAAGCGTTTGACATTTTCATAACCGGCGGCGATCAGCTTTTGGCGCAACGGTTCATCCCGGCTGAGACGGAGCATGGCGTCGGCAATCGCATCCACATCGGTGGGATCGACCAGAAGGGCAGCATCGCCGGCGATTTCAGGCAAGGCGGAATTGGTGGCGGTCATCACAGGCACTCCATAAGCTTGCGCTTCCAAGATGGGAAGCCCAAACCCTTCGTATAGCGATGGAAAGCAAAATACGTGCGCACCCTGATAAAGGGCTATCACATCGGCATCGGGTACATAGCCCAGAAATCGCACCCGCTCTGTCAGGTGGAGCCGTTGCGCCACTTCATAGATGCAGTCTCGCCGGTGGCAACCAATTTGGCATACGCCTCGATCAAACGGGCCAGATTCTTGCGTGGATGGATTGTTCCAACGTAGAGCAAGTAAGGCCGTTCCAACGCGTAACGCTCCCGAACGGTGGTGAGCATCGTTGGAGCATCCGGCGAACGCTGCGGTCTCGCTTCGTGGACTACGGTGATCTTACCCGGCGGTGTGGCATATCGTGGACTACGGTGATCTTACCCGGCGGTGTGGCATAAAAGCGCATCAGGTCTGCCCGTGTAGCCTGGCTGATGGCAATGAGCCGGGTGGCAGCCAGCGCATTCCATTGGGTGCTCCAGTCGAGATACAGGCGCTGGCGCCAGGGATGCGTGGCGGGAAAGTAACGATAGCCCAAGTCATGGATCGTCACCACGCTGGCCGGCAGCCGCCAGACGGGCACCACAAAGGGCAACACGTGCGCCGGGACAAAGAGCACGGCCGGTGGGCGTTGGAGGACCTCACGCGCCAGCGCCCGGTGGGTCCACATCCGCCGCGCCGGCAGCAAGCAGAGTTCGATCGATACGCTTTTTGGCCCACCAAAAAAGGCTGGGTCCGCCGGCTGGTCGAGGTAGAGCCGCCAGGTGTGTTGCACAGCTTCGGGCAACGCCAGCAAGTGGCGGATGATCTCCAGTGCATAGCGCTCCGTACCCGTCTGCTTTGGCCGTAGCGCCCGCGAGGCGTCGATTCCGATGATCATCGTTCGGACAACAGCTCGCGGATGGCGGACCCCAGCGGGCCTTCGCGCAAAATGAGCGGTTTCCCTTCGCTCAGAGTGGTGACATCCACGACTGTGCTGGGTATGGTATCATGGGCTGGTGAACGGTCGCGCTCGTCATCCGCCAGGAGCAGCGGGATGCGCCCCTCTAGTTGTGCCAGGACTTCGGCGGCGGTACGGGCTTCGGCGGCTCCGCTGCGGTTGGCGCTGGTGGCGGCGAGCGGCCCGGCCCGGCGGATCAGCGTGCGCAGGGCGTCGTGGTCTGGCATTCGTACCCCCACCGTGGGCTGGCCGGCGGTCAAAATTGGCGGCAAGGTGGCGAGCGCCGGCAATACCAAGGTCAGCGGGCCGGGCCAAAAGCGTGCGATCAATCGTTCGGCCAACGGTGTTAAGGGCAGCGGCGTCACCTGCGCCAACTGCGCCAGATCGCCCACCAGAACCGGGATCGGTTTGCGCGGCGGGCGATCTTTGGCTTCATAGAGCCTCGCAACGGCTGCCGGCTCATCAAAACGAGCCATCAATCCGTAGACCGTATCGGTAGGCGCAGCAATGATCTCCCCGGCGGCCAACAGTTGGATCGCCTGGTCAATGGCAGCGGGGTCGTTGAGGGCTCTTTTCTGTGTAAACATGAGGTGTGGGATACGGGACATGGGATATGGCGTTATTTTAGTGGGCAAAGCGTGTAACCGCAAAGCGTGGGAGCCAAAATTCGCTCTCGTAGACACCGGGTGCGCTGGCGGCGAGATCGGCCAGGAGGCGCCCGACAGCGATACCAAACTTGAAGCCGCGCCCGCTAAAACCGCCGGCTATGAGAATTTGCGGATGCTCCGGATGGCGGTCGATGATAAAATGGTGGTTAGGGGTTTCGGTGTAGAGACAGAGCTCGACCCGCGTTGGCTCTGGTCGCACCCCCACCAGCGTGCGTTCGATTGCAGCAGACAGTTCAGGTATGGCTGTATCCATAGCCGTGCGCGGCGCGTCGGGGTCCACTACCGTGCCTACCAGTTCCATCCCGACCTTGATCTCACCTGCCCGTTCGAAAATGGGAAAGCCGTAAAAGTGGGGTAGGGCTGTAAAAATGTAGAGCGGGCACCGCCCTACCGCGTAGAGATCCGGCTGCTCTACGGCGAAGTAGGCTACTTGCTGGTGCGTCACCTGGAGAGGAAGCGCATAGGGCAGAAGAGGCGCCAGCAACCGCTGGGTCCAGGGCCCGGCAGTGATGACAGCCTGAGCTGCGTAGACGGTCTCTTCTCCCCCGGCGCCGGCCAGACGCACTGCGACTCCGCCGCCCTCGGGACGCACAGCCTGTACCTGTGTCTGCTCCCGCACTGTTGCCCCACAGCGAACGGCCTGACGTGCCAGAGTTTCGACGCAACGGGTGGCGGCAAGGATGCCTGATTGTTCCTGATAGAGCGCCAGCCAACCGGATGGAATGCGAAATTGCGGAAATCTGGCAGGCAGTTCGGTCGGCGACAGGCTCTCGTAAGGATATTGTAAAGTCTGAAGCGCTTGTTGGGCGCCGCAAAGAAACGCCTCATCTTCGGGACCCAGGTAGAGGCCGCCGGTCATCTGGAGTAGCGGGATTCCGCTCTCGGCCTCAAGACGGCGCCAGAGTTCAAAAATGGCCGGCATGAGGCGCACATAGGCAACGTCATCATGGGTGTAACGGATGATACGGCTGCCACCGTGGCTGCTGCCGTGGGTATGGCCCACCTTAAACTGCTCGATGAGCAGCACGCGGCGGCCATCCTTTGCCAGGTGGTAGGCAGCGGCGCTTCCCATAACACCGGCGCCAATGACAATACTATCGTAACTGTCGTACATCTGTCGCAGACCCCCAAGTGGATAGGGTATTAAACCAGCGCCCCCGGATGATGGTTACATCTGTAGACCGTATATAGATCGTAAATTGGAAATGACAAATCGGCAAGCTGTACGGACGCTACGCGATTCATTCTCAGAATCTCCGTACCAGAGCCAGAGAGAGCCGGATGAACTCACCTTACGGCAAGGATTTCTTTCGTGCAGGCTATGAATTGCTATCAGAGTTGTGGTACAATACGGACAATGATTAGCCTGTTGGATGGTCATCTTTAACCCGGCGAGCACACGTTGGTGTGGACGCCGGCCCAGAACTGATGCTGACCGTGCAATCACTCATTGACAATGCGCTTTGGATCGTGGGGCTAGCGGGTCTACTTGCCACCTTGAGTTACATGGCCTGGTATCGTAGCGCGCGTGGCTGGCGTTGGAAGCGGGTCTTTAGCCTGCCCCGCATGTTGATCCCCCTCAGCGTCAGTTTGGAACTGTTTTCTATCGGTCTTGCCATCAACGGCATCACCGCGGTGCAACCAGCCCCGTGGTGGGAGACGACAGCCTGGAGTATCTTAGCGCTGCTCTTTGCGATGCAGACTGTGATCTATGGCGTGGCCGGGTTTCGTTACGGTTGGGACACCCCTTTGGAAGAGAGAGACAAGGATGAGTAGACGGAACATCGCCGAGGAGTGGAAGCTAGAGGGAGAGGGTGAACCGGACGACCAGTGGACGTTGCAACCCGCCGAACAAAATGCGGTCACCCAGTGGGAATTGCAGGATGAGGGCGCGCCCGGCGAGCGTGGCGACTGGCAGCCGGTTGATTATATGCGCGAACCGCGCGAACCGCGCGGCAACTGGGTGTTGCCGGCGTTGGTCGGTGTCGCATTGGCGGCTGTGATCGCCTATGTCGCCTGGATCGCGCTCGATCGGGCCGGTCTCTTTGGCCCGACCAGCCCGGCGCCGGAACCAACACCCGCGGCGGCGGTCGAGCCGCCAGTCGAAGATCCGGTCGAGGAACCCGCGCCAACCGAGGCGCCACTTGACACCCCACCGCCCCCGACGCCGGAACCAACGCTGGAGCCAACGGTGGAACCGACACCGGAGCCATCGCCCACACCCATCCCGCTGGTCAACCTGGAGAGCATCGTGGTCAATACGGTGGGTGGCGTCAATGCCCGCCGTGAGCCAAGTCTGCAAGGCGAGCTGGTCCAGATCTTACCTGAAGGCCCCACCGCATATCTGGTTGCGGCTGACCAGGGCGAATGGATACAGATCGCCCTACCGGATGGCCAATTAGTCTGGGTGAACGGCCAGTTCGTCCAGCGGAACTCAGAGACTGTACTGCTCGAAGAGGCCAACCGTCGGCGCGAGGCCGTTGGGCTCGCGCCGTTGGCGGCGGCGGCAGTGGATGAAGCCACTCCGCCTGGCGAGGCGCCCTCGGAGACCACTGCGCCTACCGATACGGTGCCCGTCTCCGGCCCCGTTACCATTTCAGTGACGGTCAACAGCGCGGCAGGTCTGAATGCGCGCGAAGCGCCGGACCTCAATGCTACCGTTGTTCAACTGTTGCCCGCCAACAGCGGATACCTAGCGGTGGCGCGCACGGCAGACAACCAGTGGTTGCAGCTCCAGTTGCCCGATGGCCGTCTTGCCTGGGCGGCGGCACAATTTCTCACGCTGGCTGGCGACCTCAATTCGCTCCCCACTGAGCCATTGACAGCTGCTGTCCCTCTAGAAGCCACCACGCCGAGCACACCGACGCAACCACTTACGCCGACCACGACGCTGACAACGACGGCGCCGGTCACGACGACAGGCGAGACGACACCCACGGTCACACAGGTGGCGAACGGGGTGACGGCTACGGTGACAAATCTTGCGGGCACCAATGCTCGTCCCACACCGAACCGGGACGTAGAGCCGTTGCAACTGGTACAATACAATACGGCGCTGCCGGTGATCGGGCGCAGCGCCGACAATGAGTGGGTTCAGGTGACGCTGGCAGAGGGGCAACTGGCCTGGGTGCTGGTCAATACCGTAGCGCTAAATACGGATATTGCTGCGTTGCCGATTGTAGGCCCTTAGCGCTATCATGGCCGAATATCGACTCAACGGGCTCCTGTGGGCGGCCGGTCTCGTGATCGGTGGCCTGGTGATCCTACTCTTCAACTTTGACTTGCTTGGCGCCGACCGGCCGGAGGTTCGCTTGTTTGTAGCCGGTGGGTTGGCGTTGGCAGGTGCAGTCTTTTTTGGCGCGTTTGTGGCGGCGCGCCAACACTGGTGGCGATTGATTCCTGCCTGGACGTTGCTGGCGCTGGCTGGTATGGTGCTGCTCAACACGCTGGGATGGGCGAGCGCTGTAGTCCAGGGGGCGCTGCTCTTTGTGGGGTTGGCGTTGGCCTTTGCCCATATCTATTTGCTCAACCGCACAGAACATTGGTGGGCGATCATCCCTGGCGGCTTTATGCTTGTGCTGGGCGGGGCGGTGGCGTTGAGCGAGCAGGCGCCATTGACTCTTTTGGGTGGCCTGCTCTTTGCAGGGATGGGGCTGGTCTTTGGGCTGGTCTACCTGCTGGGGGATCGGCGGCGGCAGTGGTGGGCGCTCGTACCGGGGGCCATCCTGGTCATTTTTGGCCTCTTCGTCTTTGCTCGCGACGCGGAGTACGGAGCCGGTCTGCTGCGGTGGTGGCCGCTTCTGTTGGTAGTACTGGGGCTCTACGTCGGTTGGCAGGCCACTCGTCGGTCTCCACCAGAACGGTTGGCGATCCAGGCCACGCCCGCAACCCTTGGGCACCGCGGCAACGTCAGCCAACCTCCCGCCGGTACCCCGCCCAAAAACGGCACGCTCGGCGAATACAGCCAGCCCGCGCCTGGCACGAGTGTCGAAGTCCTCTCAGATGAGCCGTGATCAGGTGTCCGGGCAAAGCGGGATGCTTTGGGGTCCCTGAATTCTTTTTTATCAATCATCAGCGCCACGCACGATGATCCGATCCCCCTCCATGCTTTCGACGACTGCCAGGCTGATGATGGGAACCTGGAGGTGCGCCAGATGTTGGCGACCACCCTCGAAGACCTTCTCTACCAGACAGCCGATCCCGCAGAGCGTGGCGCCACACTGCCCCACGAGTTCGGCCAGCGCCGCGATCGTCTGGCCGGTGGCCAGAAAATCATCGATGAGGAGCACGCGGTCGCTGGGCAGCAAGTATTCGGGCGAGATGATCAGATCCACAAGACCGCCTTTGGTGTGGCTGGGCGCCTGGGTCTGGTAGGTGCCTTTCTGCATCGTGACCGGTCGTGTCTTGCGGGCGTAGAGCACCGGTACATTGAGCGCCATCCCGGTGGTGAGCGCCGGTGCAATGCCGCTCACCTCGGCGGTGATGATCTTGGTGATGCCGCTCACCCCGGCGCGGGCAAAACGCCGCGCAAATTCTTCACCCATAGCCACCGTCAGTGCCGGGTCCAGTTGGTGGTTGATAAAGCCATCGACCTTGAGGATACCACACCCCAGGTTGCGCCCCTCGCGCCGGATACGTTCGACTAGTGCCTGCAAAGTACCCCTTTTAAACGTAGAACGTAGAACGCAGAACGTAGAATGGGTTACATCTTTTCTATCACAAGGAAGTGGCTGATGCCAAACGCGGTAAGGGGTGAGTGTTCGAGGGCGTAGGTGATGCGGCGGAGCCAG
>QEUW01000772.1 GCA_003577005.1 Chloroflexota bacterium
CGGTGGCGATCGCACTAAGCAGTTGCGCAAAGGCGTCCCGTGACTGCAGCTCGAACAGGCGCTCAACAGAGTCGACAAACAGCACCTTTCGGGGAAGCAGGGCAAACCGTGCGGACAAGGTCGACAGGTTGTCCTCCACGCCCATCTTGGTGAGCGCCTGATGGATGTGAGGCTCGTCGAACTCCTCCACCCGAAAGCAGAAGACCGGTGTTCCGGAATCAATAACCCGCTTAATGCCGAGCTTGGCCACCACGGACTTGCCGTCTCCCGCATCTCCCGTAATCACGAGCACCTGACTCTGTTCAAGCAGATCAATAGCCCGATCGATGACAAGCCGTCGTTCAAGGCTGACGCCCGCCACGAGTTCACTGGAAATACGTTGGAGGGTGTATTCCGAATGCTCCCTCAGACGGACCAGTGAAGTTGCCTGGAGGATTCTCGCAGATCCTGGGAAGGCCTGCTTTAGGGCGGGGGGCAGAGCCGATTCCAAGGTCTGTCGCGTGATCGTGCCGGCCGTCTGGTTGAAAGCTCGTGTCAGATCAAGAATCTGAGTCCAGAGGCCTTGTGGTGATTCTGGGCAGTCAGGCGCCTTGGCGGTTGCCAGCATTGTTAGCATCAGGGCCTCATGCTGACTGTGCTGCACATCAAAATCGTATGAGAGGAGATGGAGCGTCCGTAAGAACCGCCACAGGGACGTATCGTCGGCCGGAGGGGAATCAGTCTTCGAGAGAATAGAACGAACAGTGTCAATGAATTCTCTTTTCGGTCCAGAACTGAAGTCCTTCGTGTCAACCTTCGAGATAAATTCCGCGGCACTGTCGCAATGTCTGGCCCATTCGAGCAACGGCCTAACGTGGTCGATTACCTTCGCCGACTGTGGGCCGGTAGCGATGGCGATCGCGTCGTGCTCGGGAACGTAGCGATCGGGAGTGTTAAAGTCCGTCCATGCCGACAAGAGGCTTTGAACGAAGGCCTCGTCGGACTTCGTGAAGGTCACACCGTGTTTTATCTGGCACAGCATTCGATGCCGTGTGCCAGTGACCGTCGCAACCGTCACAAGGGCATCGTCTGTGTCATACCCAGCCTGTTTTGATTGAAGCCTGATGGACTCGATTACGCCGTGTGGAAGACAAGGACAGGCACCGCCCAAGATCATGGTCGCCACGAATGCCCCTTGGACTTTTCCCTCGAAATTGGAACCACCCGACCCTGCCGAGAAAGGATTTGAAAGATGGCTTACCATAAGAAAAGTGGAATAAGGTTTAAGATTGCTGTTCTTCGAGGAGTTTTGAGCGAACGGCTTTCGTTACTTCCGTGTCGTTTACCTCCTCCAACAGTCTTAGAGTAGTCAACCAGCTTTTTGCTAGAAAGCATTTTGAATGCATATAGCTCGATTGAACACCCACGACGCGGACAACTGATTCTGGTGGCGTCCAAAGAGGCCGAATAGGTCGATACTCCCAAATGGAAGCTCCGCTTGCGGCGTTCAATTCAGGTGTCACAACTGGTTGCCCTGTGATACTCATTCCTTCACGACTATAGGCGAAAAGGAGATCAAGCAACGTGATGCTGAACGATCTGCGACTACAGAGAAGGACTGTTGGAGTAGCCTCAACTATGTTGCAGTTGCTTTTGGGAAACGGCATGGTAACATTACGCCCATGATAACCAGTCGCCTCAACAGCCAATCATCGACAGCTGAGTTTCCCTCGGCACAATTGCTCCTGATTATTGGAGCCTTGTCGACCATTGGAGGTCTTTCTCTCAGCGCTTCATGGCAGGACCCTGCCTTTGCTTTATACGGTCCATTCGTTTTTCTGTTTACCCTCGCAGCACATATATTGTTCCCGAGCTTGTGTCTGCTATTGGGTAGTCCGAATGCGTGTCTATCGTTCGAGAAGCTTCCCAAACACGTGCAATCCCATCTTCAGCGGAAACCAGTTCGCTTCACCGCGCCGCCGTTGATCGACGGTATC
>QEUW01000176.1 GCA_003577005.1 Chloroflexota bacterium
CCAGAGCGCAGGATGGCGGCGGCGGAAGGCAATCCGCTGTTTGAAAAAGGCGAGTAAATTCTGATCTTGGTGATCACCCCAGCGCATGGGATGGCGCGCCTCTTCGCGCCAGGGGCCTTTGGGGCGCGGTTGGCTCAAACCCACTTCGGTTCCGTAGTAGAGAATCGGCGGCCCACCCAGGGCAAACATCAATCCAGCAGCCAGCCGCAGCCGTTGTTGATCGCCCCCTGCTACCCAGAGAAAACGGTTCATGTCATGATTGTCAAGAAAGCTGGGCAGCAGAAAATCGCCAAAGAAGAGCCGGCTGCGTTCAACCGCGTTGGCAAACTGGGTCAGCGTCATGGACGGTTGCGGCGCCGCGCAGAGCTGGCGCAGAAGACGGCAGAAGGCGAAATCGAGACAGCCGTCGAGCCGGCCAGTATAGGTGCGCAGGCCATCGCCGGCCAGCGTCACCTCGCCAATGAGCCAGCAATCGGGTTTGACCTGGCGGCAGGCGGCGCAAAACTCGCTCCAGAAGGCATGGCTGGGGCCGGCGGCGTAGTCGAGGCGATAGCCGTCCACGTTGTACTCCACCAACCAATGGCGGGCGGCGTCGATGAGATAACGGCGCACCGCCGGATCCGCCACATCAAAGAAGCAGCGATAGCCGTGTGTGTAGGCTGGGTCGAAATCGAACCAGGCACGGTAGGGGCTTGTTGGGTCACGCTGCGCCTCGACAAAGGGCGCAAACTCGGCGCTGGTGTGATTTGCTGCAAAATCGAGGATCACCCGCAGATTGCGCTCGTGTGCCGCCTCAACCAGCATTCGCAGGTCGTCATTTGTGCCAAACCGTGGATCGACCTCGTAAAAATCGGTGGTATCATAGCCGTGATACGACGGCGTGCGGAAGATCGGGCTGAGCCAGAGAGCCGTCACACCCAGATCCACGAGATAATCTAACTGCTCTACGATGCCGCGTAGATTCCCACCGGCAAAGTCGTTTAGCTCCGTTGGCGCCAACCACCGCTGTGGCAGTCGCCGGGCCCCGTGTTCCGTATTTCGTATTCCATATTCCATATTCTGCATCTTGCCCGTAGCGAAGCGATCGACAAAGATGTGGTATACGACCGCTTCTTGGGCCCAGGCCGGCGTAGTATACGTATCGACATGATAGCCGTAAAGCGTTGGTCGCTCCGCCGTGCGGTCGAGATTGGCCTCCCGGCTCCACAGCGAGACGCGCGCATCGTAGCTGCACCAGCCTTCGATTCGATAGAGAACCAGCGCGCCGCCGGGCTGCGGCGGGAGTTGGCCTTGCCACACGGCCACATAGTCCCAGATCAGGTGCTCCCAGCGTACGGAAAGTTGCTGCAATGGGAGCGCAACGCCGTTAGCGGCGGCTCCGCAAAGACCGGCAGGGTCGCTGCCGTCGGCGGTGAAGTAGAGCGTGAGGCGATCCACCTGTACGTCGGGGCCCACATAGACCGTCACGGTCACCGGCTCACCGGGGCGAGGGTCGAGCCGGTCGATCTGGTGAAAGTGGCGGATGCCCGTCCAGCGCAGCCGTTCCTGCGCCAGCCGTTCTTGCTCGTCCGCTTCGATGCCGCCGAAGATAAAATCCTCCATTACGGTGTCATCGGCGGGCAAGGAGGAGTGTTCGGGTGCAAAGGGGCCTGGATTAACGGGCGAATTCATGGTATACAATTTCCCATTGACAATTCGCTACCCTTTGACCGCACCGGCGGTCAGCCCGCTGATCAGGTAGCGCTGCAACGCCAGAAAGATGATCACCGTCGGCAGCGCACCAATGAGCGCGCCAGCCGAAAACTGGCCCCAGCGGTTGGCGTACTGGTCGCGGATAAAAAGGCTCAGTCCCACGGCCAGCGTATAGTTCTCTACCGACGTGAGCATGATGCGCGCCAGGACGTATTCCGAATAGGTCCCCACAAAGCTCAACAGCCCCACCACCACCAAGATCGGGCGCACGAGGGGCATGATCACCCACCAAAAGGTCTGCCAGTGCGATGCGCCATCCATCATGGCGGCCTCGTCCAGGTCGCGGGGGACAGTGTCAAAGTATCCCTTCATCAACCAGGTGTTGACCCCCAAGGCGCCCCCCAAATAGAGCAACATGAGCCCGCCGTGGGTGTTGAGACCCAGCCAGGGGATATACTGGCCCACCTGTTGCAGGATCAAAAAGAGCGCCACCATGTTGAGAAAGTTGGGAAAAACCTGGATCAGCAAAATGGTCTGCAAGAGCGAACGGCGACCGCGGAAGCGAAAGCGCGAAAAGGCATAGGCAGCAAACGCCGTAAAAAGCACGGCAAGCACCGTAGTCGTAACCGCAATCCGCAGCGAGTTCCACATCCAGATGCGGAAAGGGAAAAGTTCGCTGCGCAGCAGATTTTCGTAATTGCGCATGGTGGCGTTGCGTGGCACCAACTGTTGGCTCGCCAGCGAGTTGGAGGGGTCGACGGACGCTGAAAAGATCCAGACGACGGGGAAGAGCGCAAAAAGTAGCGCCAGGATGGCAAGCACGACGCGCAAGGCGAGGGCAAGCTTACGCTGGCGTGCGATCGAACCGGTCCCCACGGGAAAGGTTTGGCTAGACATTTTCCGACACCTCCTCTAGCACATTGGTGTAGCGGAACTGGATAAAGGTGATCACCACCAGGATCAAGAAGATGATCACCGTGATGGCCGCCGCGTACCCTAGGTCGGCGCCGCGTCCGCTGGCAAAGGCGATGCGGAAAGTGTAGGTCACCAGCAGATCGGTGTGGCCGACGGGTGATGTCGTGCCGCTCATGGGTGGCCCGCCACGGTTATAGAGTTCGATCACCACGAAGTTGTTGAAGTTAAAGGCAAATGAAGCAACCATCAACGGCCCCATCGAGATGAGCAACAGGGGCAGCGTCATACTCCAGAACTTCTGCAACGGGTTGGCACCGTCGATATCTGCCGCCTCGTAGATGTCAGTGGGCAGGGCCTGTAGCGCACCGGTAGCGATGACAAACATGTAGGGGAAGCCCAGCCAAAGCTGCACCAGCAGGATGCCCACCTTCGACCAGGTTGGGTCGGCAAACCAGGGAGGCGCGGCGCCAAAGATGTCGGCAATGGCCCGGCTCACCACACCGTACTGCGGATTGAGCAATCCCACCCACACCGGCACGCTCACAAAAGCGGGCAGAGCGTAGGGCAACAACAACAGCGAGCGCACCAGGCCGCGGGCCGGCATCTCAGGTACGTTGAACATGAGCGCCAGGAAGAGACCCAACGAAAAGGTGATCAGCACGCTCAACGCCGCAAAGATAATAGTCCAGATAAAGACGAGTGTAAAGGGCCCCCGCAGCGAGGGGCTGATGAAAAGCCGCACAAAATTGTCCGGGCCGATCGCCACCCGAAAACCTGGGCGCAGGGTGCTACCATCTTCGGCAGTAAAGGTCCCGTTTATCGGGCGGTACTCCTTCCCAGTCTGCTGGTCCACCATGACATCGCGCTCGGCGTCGTAGACATAGCGTTGCTGGTATTTGGCGGCCCGGCCAATCTGCCGCTCGCTGACCCGGAAGATGTCGGGCGCCTCGCCAAACTCTTGGGCTACCAGGCTGGCCGTGTGGCGCAAGCGCTCCACCCGGTTGAGCTGGCGGTAGCCGTCGATCTCGTCGGGGATCTCCCCCGCCACCGGCTCCGGCGGCTCACCGGGGCGGACAAGAAAGCTTTCGCCCGTGTTGGGGTCTTGTAACCAGAGCAGATATTGGCCGGCGGGTGAGACAAAGGCCGTCCACTCATAAATCGTGGCATCTTCATCGAGATAGACCTCGCGTTCGATCTGCCGGATGGCAACGGGTTTGGTAAGCAGATGGCCGTCGCCGTAGTTGGTAAAAGCCGTATAGACGGTGGAAAAGACCGGATAAACGACAATGACAACCAGCAGCGCCAACCCTGGTGAAATCCAACGTAGGGGGTAGAGCTCTTCGCGCAGAAAGATGATGTTGAGCAGGACGGTGACAACGGTGATCACGATACCGAGCGCCCACACACCATCGCGAAACATATTGTAGAGCAGGTAGATGGCAACGGCATCGACAATTGCCAGCCCCGCCAACCGTAAAAGCCAGGAGAGGATCGTCGTGGTGAACGAAGTAGAGGGCGCCGGCGCACCCCTTACCTCCATTTGTGTGGCAGTTGCCATGGCGCGTCTCTTCCCTCTATCTCTGCCACAGAGGCCTGGCTTCTGTCAAAAGCCAGGCCTCTATCTCACTTAGAAGCCGTTTGAAAAGCTCGGTGCGTTGCACTCGAAGAGTGCGATGCACCTGGGTCGCCGGGTGCTTCAAAGGTGCAACGCACCAGCGTGGCGCCCACCTTTTCAAACAGCTTCTTAGAAATTATCTCAAAATCTCTGTGCCACACCTGTGCTGCCCGAAAGTATTCCAGAGGCACAACCGATTTTGAGATAGTTTCTTACTGCTCGCTGATCGCCGTGCGGACCTGCTCGGCGGCATTGCGAAAGGCGGTTTCAGGGTCTTCCCGCTGCTGGCCGATCAGGGTCAGCGCATCGCCCCAGGCCGACCAGACCGCCGACATTTCGGGGATGGCGGGCATGGGCAGGCCGTTGGCTCCAGCCTCGGCAAAGGCCGCCAGGTCTTCATCTTCGATCGCATCGCGGACAGGGAGAAAGGCCGAGGGCCGCGGGTCGGCGTCGAAGATCGCTTGCATTGTATCGGCATTGGCCACATACTCTTGTAAGAAGGTCTGAGCCAGGAGGGGGTCATCGCTGAACTGGCTGATCATAAAGCCCTGCACACCGAGGAAGGGTTGCGCATCCTGCGTCTCGCCGGGGATGGTGGTGACCGCATAGGGTACGCCGGACTCGCGGATGGCTGGCAGCGCCCACGGCCCGGTGATCATCATCGCCGCCTCGCCGTCGCCAAAGAGCGAATGCATAATGTCATAGTTGACGCCGGCTCCTGTCCGCAAGTGCCCGGCTTTATACATGCCGTCGAGCCAACGGGCCGCAGCCAGCGAACCCTCGCTGTCGAGCCCCACATCCTGCGGGTCGTAGCCTTCTTCGGTCAGGCCAAAGATGTACCCACCGAACGATGTCATGATGGGGAAGAAGTGGTACGGGTCGCTCTCCTGATGGATAAAGCCTTGGGGCGCCGTGCCTGCTTCTTCAATTTGAGCCGACAGTTCTTCTACTTCGCTCCAGGTCGTGGGGGGTGTCTCGACCAGGTCGGTGTTGTAGACAAAGGCTACGTTTTCGGTGGCATAGGGCATGCCGTAGAGCGCGCCATCATAGGTGAACGCCTGGATCGCTGCCGGCAAGAACTGGTCGGCGTTTTCGCCTAGTTCGATCTCGGCCAGCAGACCATTTTCAACCAGTTCGCCCAACCAATCGTGGGCGCCGATGATAATGTCCGGCCCCTCTCCAGCCGGCCCTGCTACTTTGAGGTCATCGCGAATGTCGCCAAATGCCTTTTGCGTGACCACAATGCGGACGCCGTACTCGTTCTGAAAGTCAGCGCCAATTTGTTCCAAGACGGGTGACCGTGTGTCATCCGCCCAGATAACCAGGGTCGGGCCATCAGTGGCTTCGGCGGGTGCGGGTGCAGCGGTGGGTTCTTCAGCGGCGGCTTCGGTGGGGGTAGCCTCAGCCGCCTCGACCGGGGCTGTGGTGGGGGTAGGCGCAGCTGGCGCCTGTGCGGGGCCGGCGCCGCCTGGGCAGGCCGCCAACATAAGCATGGTCACGACGAGTAAGGTGAACAGAGCGCCAATTCGGGTTTTCCGCATAGATCGTTCTCCTTGAGCAGAATCTGGAGCAATGAACAATTAAGTTGATGCCAATGATGAGCCTGTCATAACTGCTGTAGTCAAGGCTGGCACCTGTCTAAAGAGTCTTGTGGAGTACACACATTCACGCGCACATACGGCTGGCGCGAGCGAGAAGCGAGGCTTTTAATGCCCTGTACGTGGCAGTTTCATCAGGGCAAACGCTTTGCTTCTTGCATGACGCCAACAGGATCTAGCATAGCAGGACTTACCACCAAAGACAGTCAGCCTCACTACGGATAGTGGCAGGGCGCTGTCGAACCACGGATGAGCAACGTGCAATCGACATAGCGTTGCACTGTGGGTGCTGTTCGTTGTTCAACGGCGTCGATCAGGATGGTGACCGCGGCGGCGGCCATCTCGGCGTAAGGAACCTGAATCGTAGTCAGCGCCGGATAGACATGGGCTGCTTCGGGGGAATTGTTGGTGCCGATGACAGAAACCTCGGTGGGAACGCAGATGCCTCGTTCGCGCAGCGCCCGCATTACCCCGATGGCCATCAGATCGTTGGCGGCGTAATAGGCGGTGGGCGTTTCATCACCCAGTTTGATCATCCGCTGCACTGCCTGGAAGCCGCCATCCTCGGCAAAGTAGCCAAAATCGACCCATTCCTGGCGCTGGGGGAGGCCGGCCTGTTCCAGCGCTGCCGTATAGCCGCTCAAGCGCTCGGCGGTCACCGCCACCTCGGGGTCGCCACCAACAAAGGCAATGCGACGGTGGCCCAACTGGATGAGGTGCCCGACCGCCTCTCTGGTGTACCGTTCGTTGTCGGCGTCCACCCAACTGATATCGTTATAGTTGGCCGGTGGCCGCCCAACGAGCACAAAGGGGGTCTGTTGCTGGCGCAGCGCGCCTACTGTATCCACATCCAGCCGATTGCTGAGGACGACGATGCCATCTGCCTGGCGGGAGCCGAGGATCTCAAAAGTCTGTGTGATGTTATCACGATGGCTGTTGCTGCCCCCGACCAACACACGAAAACCGCGCTGGTAGGCCACATCGAGCAGCCCTCGCATCACCTGGGGAAAGAAGCAATCTTCGAAATAGCCGGGGAAAATGTGGGGAACCACAATGGCGACGGTGTTGGTGCGCCGCACACTCAGCGAACGTGCAATAGCATTGGGGTGAAAGCCGAGCGCTGCCGCCGCATTGAGCACCCGGCGCTGTGTCCGTTCGCTGATCTTGGCCTTACCGGAAAAGACGCGGCTCACCGTACTTGGGTTGACGCCCGCCTTTGCCGCTACATCACGAATTGTTGCCATTGATGGGACTCGAAATCGATAGAAGGGTTGCCGGCGCTGAAGTAATGCAACCGCTTGCGATTATAGCGGGTTGCGGAGGATTGTCAAGCCTACAGGGCAAGATGAGACGATGGGACTGACGATAGGACTGTCGTCTATCCCACCGCTTATTGTCATCCCGCGTGCGACGGGCGCGGGGGTAACTTGGGCAGGGCGCGGCTGGGGCGCTGGCTTAGATCGGGTCTTCGCACCGGTGTCTCCTCTAGCAGCCGTATGATCTCGACGATGGCCCGTTCCAGTTGGGGGTCATGGCCTTGGGCATACTCCTGTGGTGTAATATCGACTTCGATATCGGGTTCGGCGCCGTAGTTTTCCACATTCCAGCCCACATCCTCGAACCAGAAGCTATACTCCGGCTGTGTGGTCATGGTGCCATCGACCAGCGTCTGGCGTCTCGAAATGCCGATGACGCCACCCCACGTCCGCTTGCCGATGAGCGGCCCCAACTTGAGCAGCTTGAAGCTATGGCAGAAGATGTCGCCGTCGCTGGCTGCGTGCTCGTTGGTGATCGCCACCAGCGGCCCCGCTACCGAGTCGGACGGATAGGGCATGGGGCCGCCCCAACGCGAATAATCATAGCCGATCCGCCGGCGCGCCAGCTTTTCTAGGATCAACTGGCTGACGTGCCCGCCACCATTGTAGCGCACATCGACGATCAGCGCATCGCGGTCCACTTCGGCCAGGTAGCCGCGGTGGAACTCGGCATAGCCGCGCGCCCCCATATCCGGGATATGCACATAGCCGACGCGCCCGCCCGTCCTCTCGTGGACGCGGCGACGGTTGCCCTCCACCCAGGAGCGGTAGCGCGCCGCCCGTTCACTGTGGATCGCCCGCACCACGACGTTGCGATTCCGCAATGCGGCGTGCGGCGTGTGGCGTGTGGAATTGCCAACACTACCCCTGTTTTCACCCGATTCTGCGCTCTGCATTCGCGGCGCAAAGGTAAGCAGTACTTCGTTGCCCGCCTGGTTGACCAGCAACTGCGCTGGGCTCACTTGGGCGTCAAGACGCTGGCCGTTGATAGCAACCAGGAGATCGCCGGACTGGACATCGACACCGGGGCCGGTCAGCGGTGAGGTGGCGGCGGCATCCCACGGGTCGCCGACAAGTAACTCGCCGACGCGATAGCCGCCGGCTGCGTCGTCCCAAGTAAACTGGGTGCCGAGAAACCCCTGGCCGTAATAGGGTGACCAGCGGTAGTCGCCACCCATCTCGTAGGCATGGCTGGTGCCCAGTTCGCCCTGCATCTCCCACATGAGATCGCTAAATTCGCTGCGTGTGCTTACCCGTTCGATGAGGGGGAAGTAGCGTTCATAGACCGCCTGCCAGTCGACATCGGCCATATCTTCGGTCCAAAAATGGTCGCGTTGGAGACGCCACGCTTCGCGGAACATCTGCTCCCATTCGCTTTGCGGGTTGACCGAGACCTTGACGCGGCCCAGGTCGATCCACCCGGTGCGCCGGGGGTGGCCGCTCTCGGTCTGCGGTTTCTCGCCGGCGTGGAGGACGCGCAGCCGGCGCCCGCCGCCGTAGAGGATCTGCTTGCGGTTGCGCGACAGTTCAAACCAGCTGATATTTTCCACCAGCGTTTCGGTGCGAAATTCCTTGAAGTGCCAGGAGCGCAACGTGCCTGTTTCCGGCGGCTCATCATCCCACTGCTCGTCATTTTCCAGCGAGCCGCGTATCGGGAACTGGGTAAAGAGCGCCTTGCCAGCAATACCGGCGATGGCGCCATAACGGCCATCAGGCACGGGAAAGGCGATAATGCGCTGTTCGATCCCTGCCAGGTCGATCTGGAGCGGTTTGGCGCCGTTGGGTTGTGGTGCAGTTCGTTCGGCTGCGCTCCCGTCCTTAGCAGCAGGTGTAGCCGTGGGTTCGAGGCCGGTGATGGGGTCATCCACCGGTGTGTCGGCCTGGTTGTGCGATGGGTGAATCAGCGCCTCGTCTGCCTCATCTTCATCGCTTTCACCCGTATTGTCATCGTCACTGCTACCGGTCTCATTCTCAGCTTGTTCGGATGCCCCTTCATCTTCCGAACCCTGGTCATCCTCTTGCGCCGCCTCTTCTGCGTCCCGTTTGTCTCGTTGGGGGCCTTCCTCTTCTTCCAGTTCAGGATGGGGAACAAAGGGATTGGGCAGATCGGCGCGCAGGGTGATGAGATAGGGGCGCATCCCCCAGGGAAAGCCGAGATCAAAGTGCATGCTGTCGTAGACGGGATTGAACTCGCGATAGCTCAGAAAATAGAGATAGCGCCCGTCCGGGTCAAACGCCGGACGTATATCGTGGAGGATGGGGCGTGTCACCGGGTAGACCGCACCCTGGTGGAGCGCCGGGTCTTCGGCGCCGGGGTCGGGCAGCCGGAAGAGGCGGATTTCGCTGGTCTTGGAGGTAGCCGCAAAGCTATAGGCCAGCCAACGGCCATCGGGCGACCAGTCGAAGCCGTTGATCAGCCGGTAGGCGCTGCGGTCAACGACAGTCATCTCCTGGCTCACCAGATCCACGATGACCAACTCGTGGCGATGATTGGCGATGGCTACCTTGTCTTGCACCGGGGAGACCTTTAGATCGACGGCGCGGCCCAGGTCCAGCCCCTCAAACCGGCGTACAGGTTCGTCGGGGTTGGTGGTGTGCAGTTCGAGCGTCTCCTCGCCCAATTCATCGCTGACGACGACGATGGTGCGTTGGTCTTGCAGCCAGTCGGGGAGGCGGTAGCGGACGCCATCGCGCTTCCCTAGTTGGATAACCGGCCCATCGAAGTTATAAAAGGCGTACAGCTTGCCACGGCTGGTGAGCGCCATGATGCGACCGCTGGGGTGGAGCGTGGCGCTGTTGAAAAAACGAGCCGGGTCCACAAAACGGCGATTGCGCTGGACGCGCGGGCTATGATATTCGACAGCGACGCGCGTCTCCTGGTGCGATGCCAGATCATAGACACAGAGGTCGGCGCCTACATGATAGACAATGCGCCGGCCATCGGTAGAGGGATTGCGCACATAGTAGTCTTCGTGGTCAGTATGGCGCTGCAGATCACTGCCGTCGGGCCGACAACTGTAGAGATTGCCCACCCCTTCGTGGTCGCTGGCAAAATAGATACGGTCGCCATCCCGCAGCTGCTCTACGCCCAGTAATAGGGAGGATGGTCTGGGTGTGATCCACATGGGGGAGGCGATGTTGCCCGGCAGGTCGGAGAGAAACCGTTGAAAGTGGCCGTCGCCGTTGCTATCGATCCAGAGATGGCCGGCTGTACCCCCGCGATAGCGCTTCCAACGGGCAAAGTCATCCCCCATGTTACGTCCCAGAACGACCTGCCCGAGCGGCCCAAACGAAACCGATTGAGCCGGGCCATAGGGCAGTTGGGTGACGGCATGGTCAGCCCCCTGGGCCGGCACTGTAAAGAGCGCAGATTCGCGCGCCACCACTTGGCCGTAGTTGCTCGAAAAGATGATCTGGGCGCCATCGGCAGTCCAGCCCAACACGCGGCATCTGCTGCTCAAATAGGTGAGCCGCCGGGCGCTGCCGCCTTGCGCCGGCATCACGTAGACTTCAGTAGCGCCCTCTTCCTGGCCGACAAAGGCGAGCCACTCGCCATCGGGTGAAAAGAAAGGATAGGTGACTTCGCCGGTATTGCTGGTCAGACGGCGAGCCACCCCGCCCTGCACCGGCGCCGACCAAAGGTCATCCTCCGAGACAAAGACAATGGTCTCATCGTGAATCGTGGGAAAGCGATAATATCCTGCGGCCATGCTCATTCCTTGCGTTTGCCGGGGCTTGTGCAAACGAAAAATGTTGTTTGCTATCATCGGATTGTATAGCTACAGTATATCCACCCTCGCAAAAAAGATCGAAAAAAGAAGCGCATTGATCCGGGTGACCGCCTCTTCCAAAGCCGCAGGTTCTCTCGTACTGCCCAAACCGTTTGGATGCTTACGGGAGGTAATGGCCGGCCATCTTCCAGGAAGGTAAAGTGTTCTACCGGATTCAGTATAAGTCGGATCTGTGCAACGATTCAGCCTCCTGCTCGTACTCGACTAAGACTTTGGAGAACGAGAACGAGTACGATGAGGCTGAATCGTAACGGATCTGTTATGTTATACTTGCAGTTGTCCGTCTGCTCACCGTCTCATCTTACAAAAATTCTCGCCACCATTTACCAGGGGGAGTCGATGAAGCACCAACTGTACGAAGGGGTCCTGACTGCGCGTGACGCAAAACGCCATATTCCTCACCCCTTTACTGTGCCAGAAGACGCAGTTCGGCTCACACTCACACTGCGTTTTTCACCCTACCAAGTTCACAACGCGACCAACATGTTGACGCTCACCTTGTTCGACCCAGCCGGTTTTCGCGGGGCCGGTCACCGTGGCGGCGACGAACACACCGTCCAGATCGGGCCGGCCACTGCTACGCCTGGCTATGAGCCGGGCCCGCTGCCCCCCGGCGAATGGATCGCCCAGATCGACACGCACATGATCATGCCCGGCGAGCCGGTCCGCTATACACTCTTTGTGGAGATCGAGCAGGGCGCGCCCGAACCGGTCTCCGCGCCGGCCTCTCCACGGCGGCCGGTTGCCCGGCAGGGGCCGGGTTGGTTCCGCGGCGACTTGCACAGCCACACCGACCATTCCGACGCTAACCGCAGCGTGGCGGAGCTGGTGCAGGCGGCGCGCACCGCCGGGCTCGACTTCATTTTCTTGACCGACCACAACACGGTCTCTGGCCTCGCCGAGATGCAAAGCATGGGCGACGAGCGCTTGTTGGCCGCCGGTGGCATCGAGTTGACAACCTTCTGGGGCCACGCGCTGGTGCTGGGCGCACACACCTGGGTGGACTGGCGCTTTCGCCCCGGCGCCGGCGACATCACACGCATTGCTGTCGAGGCAGCGGCGCATGGCCAACTCTTTATCATTGCCCATCCGCAGTCGCTGGGTGACCCCTATTGCACTGGCTGCATCTGGCGCTACCCGGAGATGATGCCCGGCGTGGCGCAATTAGTGGAGGTCTGGAATGGGCCGTGGGCCGGTGATTCCAACAACGAGCCGGCGTTGGCGCTCTGGTATGATTGGCTCAACCAGGGGTTGCGGCTGGTGGCCACTGCCGGCACGGACACGCACGGCAACGATGACTATGCTCAGCGCCCCGGTTTCAGCATTGTCTACGCCGACGAATTGAGCGAGGAAGCGATTTTGCGAGCCGTGCGCGCCGGCCATCTCTATCTGAGTGCGGGGCCAACGTTGCATTTCTCTGCCCAGAACGATGCGGGCAGAAGCTGGACCCTGGGCGATGAGGTCGACCAGCCCGCCACGTTGACCGTCTCCTGGCGCGACTGCCCGCCTGGCGCAGAGGCCCGTTTGCTCGCCAATGGGCGCTTGTGGACGGCCTGGCCTTGCGAAGCACCGGGCGAGCGCCGGTGGCCGGTAACGCCAGCCCTGGCCGACTGGTATGTTGTGGAGGTGCGTGCAGACAATGGTGAATTGCTGGCGCTTACAAATCCGATCTTCTTTGCATCATAACTGTTTTGTGTAGCTTTGTGATCCGACCGGCCATCCTTTGGGTGCTCATGCTGCTTGCGCTCTTGCTGGGAGGGTGCGAGCCGACGCCCACGAGCAACGTCGTGGGGTATCTGCTGGCAAAGCAGTGGGGGCGGCTGGAGCCGGCCCCACCTGACGCACCGCGCGGGACACTCACCGGGCTGGTGATGGGTGAGGAAGGCCCGCTGGCCGGGGCGGCTGTCGTCATTGCCGAGCGGATCGGCCGGCCCTATGTCGGCTACACGGATGCGACCGGTCGCTACCGCATCGATGGGATCCCAGCCGGCCAATATACGCCGGCCGCAGTCGCCCCCGGTTACGCCGAACAGGTCAATACCAATGTGCTGGGCACGCCACATCTGGTGACCATTCGCAGCGCCGAGGTGACGGAAGCTCGACCCTTTCAGCTACACCGTCTCGAACCCGTGCCATTGCCGCAGCCCTGGCCCCAGGCCGCTAATCTGGAGATGTGGGCTACGGCTGTCGTGACGGCACCTTTTCCGGCCGGCTCCACTGCCGAGATGCGGGCATTTGCCTTTGAACGAACCGGTGTGCGGGTTGACACCCTCCGCCTCTACACGCCGGTCGAGCGCATACCAGAGGAGCGCCTGCCCCTGCTCTTTATGATCTATCCTTCGCACGTCGATCTGTGGCAGTCGGTCAGCACGGCTTATGCCGCCCAAGGCTATGCGCTTGTCGCCATTTCGCCCGTAGCCGAGCGAGGCACCGACATGGTGGCGCACGCGGCCGATGCGCGCCTGGCGTTGGCGCTGACCGAGAGCGAGGTGCTCGACCCACAGATCGACACCTCGACAACCGTAGCGTTGGGCGGCAGTTTTAGCAGCGCCGTCCTCCACCAGTTGATCCGGCTGACAGACAACGAGATCGACGGCTGGGTGACGGTGGGCGGTGTGACCAATGCCTTTGCCGCCACCGCCGCCTTCTACGCCGGCAGGCTAGAGATCCCACCCCAGTACGAGTATCTGATCCCAGCGTTGGGGATGCCCAACCTCTATCCCTTGCTCTTTCTGCGCTATTCACCCGTCTACACTGCCGCCGAATTGCCGCCAACGCTGATCATCCACACCGCGGCCGATCGTGTGATCCCTATCGAACAGGCATACGAACTGGAAGCAGCGCTTCGTCAGGCCGGTGTCCCGGTGGAGGTCTTCTATTACGAAGATGTTAGCCACTACTTGCAGATCGATGAGGAGATCACCGAAGCCGGCAAGGAGATGTTCTACCGCACCCTCGACTTTATTGAGCAGATCAGGTGATCGATACAGATGAGCTTCTGTTTGCCTAATACGAAATCCGGTTGTTCAGTTAAGGAATGCGCCAGAGTAAAACCCTGGCCGGCGGGCCAACGGTCATCACGCCCACGTTGCCGCTCTACCTGGACCTGCGGATAGACCGCTTTGTGATGGCACCTGACGAGACGGCGTTGCTCACGATGACGCTCTACAGCCAGGTCGAGAGCGATGTGGCCGGGTTGGCGCTTGCACTGGAACTGCCGGCTGGGCTGGTAACGGCGGGGGGCGACCGTGGTGAGTTGCGCTGGCCGCTGCCCCCTCTGGCCCCCGGCCCTGAAGATAGTCCATCGTGGCAACAGACGCTTGTGCTCCATGCCGACCTGGCCGCTATCGGGGCCGAAGAGGCCGTCATGACGCTGGCGGCGACGCTGGCAGCGCCCGGATATGAGCCAGTAGCGGCGACCACCCTCTTCGGCGTGGCGCCGCCGGCTACGGTCACGACCAACGTTCAGAGCGCGGCGGGCACGGTGCTGCGCGATGTCGAGCGAGGGGTGACCTTGTTGGTGCCGGCCGGCGCCGCCCCACCCGGTGCGCTCTTCCACTACGAGTCGCTCTACCGGGCGGATGAGGCCATACCTACCGCAACACCCACCCCCACCCTGACGTCTACGGTTATCCCCTCACCCGACGTCACGCCATCGGCAACCCCGCCGGCCACGGAGACGGTGGAGACCGTGACACCCACCGTGACGCCAGAACCATTCCAAACGCCAACCGTGACGACGGCGCCCCCAATGACCCAGCAGGCAACCAACGAGTTGTCAGACCCGGCCACTGCCGAGGGTGAAGAGGAGCCTTCTCTGTTGCCTACCGACGAGCCGGACGCCGCCGGGGAGGATCTGGACGGGACCACACCGGTAGCCGGCGCAGCGGTGACGGTCACCCTCACGGTGACAGCGACGACAGCGCCAGCCGAAGACGAGTCGCCCACCGCCACGCTGACGGGCACGACCCCGATAACCCTGGAGGCGGCAGGGGACACCGCCCTCTATCTGCCGGCAGTGAGCAGCGGCGGCGAGGCGAGCCAGGCTGCGGCCGTCCAGGTAGAAGCCAATGCGACCATCACCGTTACTGCTACGCTGCCGGACGGCGAGTTGGTTCCGCGCTGGGTGGATGGGGTGCAGGTCTACCAGCAGTGGGAGTTCAACGCCATCCACGCCGGGCAGCC
This sequence comes from Chloroflexota bacterium, assembly GCA_003577005.1. The sequence continues at coordinate 15,113 of QEUW01000176.1, forward strand.
GATCACCCGCTTTGC
>QEUW01000773.1 GCA_003577005.1 Chloroflexota bacterium
ACGCGCCGACGCCGGCCCAGGGCAATGAAGAGGTTCAACAGCAGCCATCATAGAATTGATGCAACTACTAGTTACCGTAGGGTTTGAAAGAAGTGGACAATATCCCCACTCTTCTGATATGGTCAGAGTGCGAAAAAGATCATAATCAGGAGGGAATGATGAATATTGTCCAAACCTATCATACCATAGTAGAGCGAATCAAACAGACCGTGGGCAAAGAACGAATCACGCGAATCCGAACGATGGCCTGGTTGCAAAGCGGGATCCTGCATAGCCGGTCCGTCCACTTAACGCGCATAGCGAATAAGATCCCCGGGGTCGCCAAAAAGTTGAGCGTGGCTGATCGCTTTCGCTGCTTTCTCCATAATCAGCATGTCCGTGTCCGCGAATGGTATCGCCCGATCGCCGAAGCGCTGCTAAAGGAAGCGGCCAAGGCAGGGAAACCGCTGCGCCTAATCATTGATGGCTCCAAAATCGGCAACAACCATCAATTACTGATGGTCTCGCTGGGCTATCGCCGCCGGGCGCTTCCGCTTGCCTGGACTTGGGTGCGCTGCCAACGTGGCCACAGTTCCGGTCGCGTGCAGTGTGCCTTGTTGGCTTATGTCCGCACCCTCGTGCCGCCCACAGCCGAAGTCATGGTCAGCGGCGACAGTGAGTTCACGCCCTTGCAAGCCTTATTGGAAAGTTGGCAGTGGGGCTATGTCTTGCGCCAAAAAGGCAGTCATCTCTTGCGTCAGGCGGGCACGGCGATTTGGCAGCGCTGTGACACCTTGGTGACCAAACCAGGGGAGCGGCTTTGGCTAACGAATATCCGCCTCACCAAAGAGCATCAGCATCCCTGTCATTTCTTGGCGCTCTGGCAACCAGGTGAAAAAGAGCCTTGGCTCCTGGCCACCAATCTACCCACCGCCCGTGAAACCCGCCTCCACTATTCGCGCCGCATGTGGGCCGAAGAAATGTTCGCTGATTTCAAACGCAACGGCTTTGATCTAGAATCCTCCCGCTTGCAACACTTTTTGCGTCTTTCCAGGCTGACTCTTGCCGTTTCTATGCTTTACGTGACGCTTCTGGCCTTCGGTTCCCAAACGATTAAACTGGGCCGCCGACACTTCGTTGACCGTCACGACCGCAGGGATCTCAGTATTTTTCGGATCGGTTTTGATATGCTCGAACGATGCTTGACCAATGGGCAATCTGTCTCGATCAGACTCATTCCCTACTTTTTATGAAACCCTACGGTAGCTAGAACCTTGATAAGCCACATCGCACGGTCGTAGTCCCATTTGATGGCGCCAAGACCCCAGGGGAAACCGTGAGGAGGGCGAAGGTTACGCCATAAAGTGCCCGTGAAAGACAGCTACAGCCTTACCGTCCCTCTATCTTACTCTGTATCTCCTAGACCTACCCTGCTCTATAGAGGTGCCACGACTCAGCCACTACCGTATCTATGTTCGCATAAACATCAGGAAAAGGAACAAGACGCGCATGGCGTTGGTAGATGTGCTGCATATCGAAGACGATGATATCGATGCGGAAGCTGTCGTCCGCGCCCTGGCTGCCTATCAGGATGTTTTGCGAATTATACGAGCGGCGGATGCCTTTCAGGCGTTACGGATCCTGCGCGGGATCGACCGGCTGTGCCTACAACCGCCCTATGTGGTTATCCTGGATTTGCAGTTACCGGGCATGAGTGGGTTTGAGCTTCTCAAAGTCCTGCGCGCGGACGCCCAGTTATCACAGAGTCCCGTGTTTGTGTTGACGGGCTCGAATGACCCCGTGCATAAACAACAGGCATTACGCCAGCAAGTAGTGGCCTATATCCACAAGAACGTATTTCATACGCAAAGTCAGCGTTGCATCCGGTTGTTGGTGCGCTATGTGCGCTGCAGGGTAATGCGCCCATCAGGTGACCCGATCTCAAGCTGACTGCGCCTTCAGTTTTGGCGCAGGGACAC
>QEUW01000177.1 GCA_003577005.1 Chloroflexota bacterium
ACCACGAGATCTGCCAATCCTCCAACACGGGCGAGAGACCACTTTCAGTGGCGGCCAGGTTGGCGCGCAGGCGGATGGTGGGGTGGCGCTCCGGGTCCAAGAGACCGGCGAGATCGGCCCCGCTGGCGACACCGGCAAGCAGGAGTTCGCCGTCCGCATCGAGCACGTCAACCGTCAAGCTTGTGGCCGGGGGATCATCGCTTTTGGCGTAGGCGATGATCCCCCACTCGGTGAAACCAGCCGGTGGGGTGATGGGCTGCGAGACCAGAACACCTTCGCCGGGGGTATTGCGCAGCACCATCGTGCGATTCTGCGGCGTGCCGCCGTTGGTGACATTGCTGCTGTGGGTAAAGTCAATGCCCTCGAAATTGTCGAACGTGTCATGCCAGGTGGTGGTCGCCGCCAGCACGTAGGTGGTGAAGCGATGAATGGCCGCCACCTTGACCTGCTGTTCGGCCAACAGGCGACCGCCCAGCTCCGAGGATACGCAGGGTGCGCTGGTCGGCCCCGGCGAGGGTTGTCTGGTTGTAGAAGAGGCGCAACAGCATAGGCCGTTCGACTTGCGCAATCGCGCCGGAGGCGCGCACGCTGTAGAAGCTGGTGACCGGCCGATACCCGGCGGGGAGCGGGCCGGGCGGGCCATAGCTGGGCGCCACGGCAACGTAGACCTCGGTGGCAAAGGTGTCCGTATTGGCAATGGTGAGGCGCAGGTTGCCATCGGCGCTGTCAATATCGAAAGGGCGTTCCAGGCTCGCCTGCACATAGGCGCGCAGGAAGGAGACATCGCTCGTCTGCAGCCCGGTGGTCGTCGTGATGTTGATGCTACCCTCTTCGGAGAGCGTGGGCGAAAAGCCAACCACATTGGCGACGTAAGCCTCCACCGTGTCGGAGTAGGTCATGGTCCAGCCGCCCTTGCGCCCGGTGGGGCCAATGCCCACGTTGGCAAAGACCTCACCTGGCAGTTGGCCCACCCCCCCGGCGCTGACGAGCAGGCCGCTTCCATCCTGGGACGGGACGACGTTCAGAAAGGGCGCAAAGCCGGCGCCTTGCGCAATGGCTGCTGCGGTGGGAAGAACCGGCGTCTCATGGGGTGGTGGGGTTGGGGCAGCCGGCTGGTCGGTTGTAGAATAAGCCAGTACAGCGGTAAAGCCGAGCCCTAGCCAGGCGCATATTAGCCCCAGCCAGAGGGGTAGGCGAGCGCCAACGCTTGCATACGTACGTTGCATTCTGTCCTCGCAGGAATGGTATAGGCTAGACAACTATCGTCGTAGAAAACGTAGGGATTGCGACCAGACCTCCGGGAGGTGTCCAGATTCTGGTTTCAAGGCCCGTGCTATCGCTGGACACCTCCCGGAGGTCTTAGCGAGACGACCGCGGTTCACCCACACCTTGTATCTATGCACACTCAATCTCCTATGACTAAAGCCGACCCTCATGCCCAGATCGACCAGTTCCTCGCCGCGGTGCTGTTGCGCCGGCTGGACGAATGCCGGCGTCTGCTCCAGGAGTTGGAAAGCACTGCTCAGGCAGATCGCTCGCTCCGCCCCTGGTGTCTGTACCTGCGCGGCATCCTCGCCTTCGAGGAAGCAAACGACTGGGCGGAGGCGGAGCGTCTCTTTGCATCCCTGCTGGAGCAGATCTTGCCGCCGGAGTTGCGTGGGCGCGTGCTCTATGCACTGGCCCGCGCCTATGACGCACAGGCGCGCTGGCCAGAGGCGATTGCCGCATTCGAGCAGGCGCGGGAGCACGCCGAGGCGCACGGCCAGCCGCTGGAAGCAGCGAAGGCCTGGAAACATATCACGATCTGCTACGAAAATGGCTTTGTACATGGCGAATATGGCGTCAACGAGCTACAACGCGGCGTCGCCTGTGCCGAACGCGCTCTGACCCTAATCGAGCCGTTCATCGACGGCGCCCCGGCGGATGATGTGCTCTGGCTGGCCGGCTCCATCTGGAACGAACTGGGCAGCCTCCACATGTATCTGGGCCGGCTGGAAGAGGCGCTGGCCTGCTACCAGCGCGACCTGGCCATCTGCCGCCAGTTGGACGACTGGCATGGCGTCGGCGTCAGCCTGCTCAACAGCGGCGAGATCCACCAAAAGCTCGGCCCGGCCCACTGGGCGGGCGCCAGGGCAGCTTATGAGCAGGCGCTGGCGCTATTCCGCCGCTATGAGAACAAGACGCTCATGGCCGACGCACTCGCCGATCTGGGGCTACTGGCAGCGGAGATGGGCCAGCCTGAGCAGGCGCTGGCCCATGTTCTGGCCGCGCTTGAACTTGTCGAGAGCCTGCGTGTCGGGATCTCATCGGAGAGCGGCCGCGCCGGCTTTTTTGCGACGATTGCCGACATCTACGCCCACGCTGTGTTGCTTGCGCTTGAGCTGGAGCAACCCGCCGTTGCCTTCGACCTGGTCGAACGGGCCCGCGCCCGCGCCTTTCTCGACATGATGGCCGCCGGTTCGTTGGAGCTGCCGCGGGCGGCCGAAGCGACGCCCGCAACGCTGGCCGAGGTGCAGGCGGCGCTGCCCGAGGATGCGCTGCTCCTGGCCTTTTTCACCACCGGGCTGGAAGAGGCGCGTATCGGGCGGGCCGACCGCGAGCAAAATGTTCGGCGCCACCGCTTTCCGCCGGCCAGGACGCTGATCTTCGCCGTGACGCGGCAGCAGCTCCGTTTCTATGATCCACAATTTTCGCCCAACCACCTGCAACCCAGTTCGTTGGAAAACGTGGCCGAGCGGCACTTTCTGGCGCCGCCGCTGCTGCGCCGGCTCTATGATACGCTCATTGCGCCGGTGGCCGATCTGCTGCGCGGCCGGCGCGCGCTCTATATTGCGCCGCATGGGCCGTTCCACTATCTCCCCTTCCAGGCGCTGGTAGGCCCAGATGGTGAACCGCTGCTGCGGCCAGGCGGGCCGGCGCTGGTCTACGGCCCAAGTGCAACGATCCTGTTGCGCCCGCCGGCATCCCGGCCGGCCACGGCGTCGCACTCCTGCCTGGCGGTGGGCTATAATGGCGCTGGCCCCGGCGAATTGTTGCTGGCCGAAGCCGAGGCCGTCTGCGTAGCCCAGTTGGCCGGAGGCGAGGCCTGGACGGGCTCTGCGCCCAAGCGGTCTACGTTGGCTGCCCAGGCTGCTGACTACCGGCTGCTCCATTTCTCGTGTCATGGCCGCTTTGACCCGGCGACGCCACTGGCTTCGTCGCTCCAGATCGGGCCGGATGAGACGCTCAGCGCGGCCGAAATCATCCAGACGCTACGCCTTGACTGCGACCTGGTGATCCTCAGCGCGTGCGAAAGCGGCCTCAGCCGGGTGCGCCGCGGGGACGAACTGATCGGCCTCCTGCGCGCCCTGCGTTACGCTGGCGCCCGGCAAGTGATTTCGACCTTGTGGCGGGTGAACGAAGCAGCGACGATGCTCGTGATGGAGACATTCTACACGCTCATCATGCAGGGCGTCGATGTGGCCGAGGCGCTGATGCAGGCGCAGCTTCATCTGCGCGGGCTCACGGCACAGGAGGCGCGCCAGCGGCTTGCCCAATTTATGGCGGCGCTGGGTGACCACCCCGCAGCCAGAAGCCGGCGCTGGACCGAGGCCGCCCACCAACTTGGCGACGATACAGACCACCCATTTGCCGGCCCGCTCTTCTGGGCGCCATTTGTCCTCTTTGGCTCGATCCCCTCGCAGTAACTATCCGCCGAACAGAGGTGAAAAGCAGGAACACAGAGAACGCAGAGGGGGCACGGAGAGCACGGAGTGATGTTTCGGTTTTCTTCATCGTTTCAATTTCCTCGCTCTCCTCTGTGTTCCTGCTTTTTTACTCAGCTTGGCAATGTTGGGTAGCACCGTAGGAAACTGTGGAGTGCGACGCACGGGCCAGAAAATGAATGGTTAGACAGGAGTGATTGTGGCCCGTGCGTCGCACTCTGCTGCCCCTTCTACGCTATTGTGCAGTGCTACCCAATGTTGCGCGACCATCCTTTTACTCGCTTGGGTCTACTTCGATACTTAGCTGCGGCAGATCACCACGGGCGATGCCGGTAAATTGGACCTTGCCAAAGGCATCGGTAAACGAACGCGCCAGGGGCTCGTCGCCCCGTTTGAGCATCACTGGGATGTCGGCCAGATTGGGCCAGCCGCCGCGGCTGGGGATCTCTACCGCCACCTCGATGGCGCAACGCCCAGCGTTCTCCCCCTCAGCTCCCTCTGCCCGAATCGTAACCGTGGCGATGAGATCCCGTTCGTGTTCCTCGATGGTGAACCGGGCCAGGATCGGTGCGGCCTCGCCCGCCTTGAGCCCGCTGTAGGCCGGCGCCAGAGCAGGCGGCTGCCACAACGCCAGCAGGTCGGCGGAGAACTCGAGGATCATGCGCCCAAATTCGTCCCACCAGTAGGGTTTGTGCGTCACGCTCGACGCCCTCTGCTCCAGTGCGGCAAAGTCGAATGTTGGCAACCGTTTGGGTGTGGGCAGATTGGCTGCGTAGGCCAATGTGGTTAGCTCCATCAGTTCGCGGTAGGCGTCGGCGCAGGCCGGGCAGCGCTCCAGATGCTGCTCGACGGCGGTAAATTCGGCGCCCACTGCCTGCTGTGTCGTCTGTGCATCGATATAGTCGAGCAGCGCATCCTGGCAGGCGCGGCAGGTGAGCGGATCCTCCTGGGGAGACATGATGGCGTTGACAAATTCCTTCATTGCAATGCTCCGATTTTGCTTCCTACTGAGGATAGGACGCCGGCCCGCGCAATTCTTTCATTTGAGCGCAGGCACTTATTCAGCAGGGCCGTCGCCCTGGTAGGGCGACCTACTGGTAACAGGCGGCAATCTCCTGGACAAGCCGCATAAATTCCTCATCCTGGCGAAAGTGGCGCAACCCGCGCGTCACGAGCACCGATGCATTCGCCACCGATGTCTCTAGTTTCTCGGCACACTCTTCGGCGGTGAGCCGCTGCATGTAGCGCAGCCAGGCGGCCTCTAGCTGGCGGGCGGCCCGGGGTTGGTTCTGGCGCAGCGTCTGGAAGCGCTCGAGCAGTTGTCGACGCAGCGCCGCCAACACGACGGTCTCTTCTGTGTTGGCCGGCGCTGAACCGGCCAGGTTTGCCTCAGCCGCCAGCGCACCGTGGGGGTCTTGTTCGAGGACTTCGTCGAGCGACTGCTCCTGGATGGCGCGGCGATAAGGTCGCCGTGCGATGTCACGCAGCTTTTGAAGCGCAAAATTCAAGAACTGGTCGGGTTTGCGGCAGTCGCTTGCCTTGTGAAACAGCTCCAACACCGCTTCTTGCACATCATCGGCTGTAATTGGCAGGCGCGCTTGGCCTGCGACACGGTGCAGATGGGTCCACAGCTCTTCGAAGCCGCGCTGGCGGGCTGCCGGCCCCATTGAACCGAGGCAGGCAGGGTGGAGGGCAAGGGCGCTGTAGCGTTTGATGGCGAGGTGACGAAGGAGTTCGGTGGACGCTTGATGGATGCCCGGCTGGTTCAGCAGATCTTCGACCAGTTGCGCCTCGGTGCATAGGCGCCAGTCGTAGCCGCGCAACAGGTTGCGGACAACGGCTGCGCATTCAGCGCGGTGGTCTCTCTCCAAGTCAGACACAGAGAACCCCGGTGAAACGAAGAAGGTTGATCCGATCAGGTGCATCATTATAGCACCTGAGTGACCGGCGACAAAATCACTCCGAATTCTGGGCACCCGCACGGGCCGTACAGTCAGATCCAATCGCTAAGAGGCTGTTTGAAAAGGTAGACATCAACCTGGTGCGATGCACCTACAAGGTGCGTTGCACCTTTGAAGCACCCAGCGATCCAGGTGCATCGCACGCTGCGAGTGCAACGCGCCGAGCCTTTTCAAACAGGTTCTAAGAACCCATCCGAATCACGGTTGCGGGTCCGACAACTACACCGACGAGTAATCGTTGTCGCAGAGTTATTCAGATAGGTTCTAAGTGCAAGATTCGCTCCTGCTGCTGTCCTTGTTGAAGTGAACGACATACCGGCATTGCAATGACAGAAATGACCGCCCACGGGCAAAAGAACCCCATGAAAGGAGCATTAACAATGACTCGCAAGATGATCCGCACACCCATGATCCTGGCCCTGCTCGCTGCTCTGCTGCTTGCTGCGTTCGGCCTGCCGCAACCGGTGGCGGCGCAGAATGGCGCTCCCGTCTTCTTTGCAGCCGACCGGATTCTTAGCTATGAACAGGTGCGCGGCGGCAACCCCCAGTGGACGCAGAACAGCGCCCGCCGCTTCATGAGCGCCATCTGGCAGTTCAACGCCGACGGCACCTTCTATTTTGCACCCACATATGATGTTCGTAGCGACCTCTACCCCATGATGGGGCGCTATCAGGTGCAAGGCAGCCAGGTCATCTTCAGCGCAGCAAGCTCTGCTCAGATCGGCTATACAGGCCTGGCCACCGCCATGATCGACGGTGTCATCGATTTCAGCCAGGATACACCTGTCGTCACGATGAGTTGGATCAACACCTCTGGCTCGGCTGCGGTGATCAGAGGCATCCCCTTTTCGGGGGGAAGCACGACCAGCTATCAGATTCAGGCTACGTTGGCAACTGTCCAGTAAGTGTAGCGTCCGTACGGGAAGGAAGGGCCGGCTTGACGCTACCTTCCCGCCCTCATCACCCTGGTTGGCAACAGCTATCTCATTCTTCTTATTACTCAGCGATATAGAACATGCAGAAAGGATGTTGGCCGGATGAACACCTACATACTCCGCCGCTGGGCTTTGCTCGTCTTGCTCATCGTTGGGTTGGTCGTCATGGCACAGGGCGCCACTCTCATGGGCGTCGTGGCCTCCGCGACGGCCAATACAAAAGAGGATGGCAGTTTTCCTGTCGATGCCCATGAAGGGCAGCCGGTAAGCCAACCCAGCGGCGATACAGTCGCCGCGGGTGGTGAACACCTGTTGAGCGCCACACAAGGCGCCCCGCCCCAGTTGTTGGCCGGTCCAAACGGGGCGGAACAGCCCCTGGCGCCGGCAGTGACAGGCGCCGGACAATCCCAGCAAGACCCGACACCGTGTACAGACCAGGTGATCAATGGCGGCTTTGAGTCCAATACGGGCTGGTATGGCGAACCGGCAACCAACGTAGGCTTTAGCACGGTATACGCTTACTCGGGTGCGCGCTCGGCGTACGCCAACACCAACTATGGCGCCACCGCCTCGATCTGGCAGTTGGTGGAGATCCCCGCCGCTGCCAATGCCCTTTCCGTCGGTTTCTATTCGGCGGCAATCTTTGGCGACCCAGGTGAAGTGGTCTATCTCAGCGTTTACGATGAAAGCTTCGACAATCTGCTCTACTACACCAGCCTCATCTATCCATCGACCGGTTCCTGGTATTGGTTTGCTGCGACGCTGCCAATTGAACTGGCTGGGCAGCGCGTTAACCTTACCTTCCAGCTTGTTCCCGACGGCGACGTCTATTATAGCGAGGTCAATTTTGACGATGTGGCGCTGGTCTCTTGCACCCAATCCGAGCCGGCTACACCCACCGCGACAGCTACGGTTGTGGCGCCTACCGCCACGCCCACGATTGTCCCACCTACGGTTGAGACACCCACGACCGCCCCGCCTACGAACACGCCCATCACGCCGGAGCCACCAGAGACACCCGTCAGCGGTCTTAACCTGACAGTCGAGCGGATCGAAGTGAGCCAGGCCATTCAGACGGCCAACAATCGTGTTCCGCTGGTGGCCGGTCGCCCGGCGGTGGCCCGCGTCTTTGTCGGTGTCCAGAATGCAAGCGCCAACATCGCTGGTGTCACTGCCAGACTGCACGCCATGCGCAACGGCAGCGAACTGCCTGATTCGCCTCTCGACCCCTTCAATCCAGGCGGAGTGATTGCCGCGCCGCTCGCGCCCAACCGCAGCCAGTTCAACGATTCGCTCAACTTCCACCTGCCCGTAAGCTGGCTTGTGGATGGGCCGTTGACGCTCTGGGCCGAGGTCAATCCCGGACGCACTGTGACCGAGGGTAACTACAACGACAACCGCAGCGGTCAGCTCAACCTTACGGTGCGGGCCGTGCCGCCGCTCCAGGTCGTGCTCATCCCCATCGCCTACCAGCGCAACGGCAGCGGACCGGTCTTTCGTCCGGAGCTCAACAGTGCCAATGGCTTTGGTTTGGGCGTTCTGTCAGCGCTCTTCCCACTGGCGCGTATCGAGTACACCATCCACAGCGAATATCTTTTCCGCGGGGATTTGAATACAGCGCAAGGATGGCAACAACTGCTCAAAGAAATGGGTGATCTACGCCTGCGTGAACGCCCGCACGAACCGATGTTGTTCAATGCCGGCCTCATGCCCAAGTATTATGGCGTGGTTCCTTCCGAGGGCCGCCTGTATGGTGGGCTCGCCTATGCGCCTGGCAGCACCGGCCTCGGCCTGGTGGATATCCCAACCGTGGCCGCCCATGAGATCGGCCACAACCTGGGTGCGATGCACACGGCCTGTGGTGGGCCCAATGACAACAACATTGACCCTGCCTACCCCTACAGCGGCGGCGTGATCGGCAATCCAGGCATCAATCCCTACACACGGGCGCTGATCGCCGATACCCACAAGGATGTCATGAGCTATTGTGAACCGGTGTGGATCTCAGATTACCACTATGTCAGGTTTATGGAGACGCTCATCAGCCGCGGGGCGCAGGCAGCCGCCGTGGGTGAGGCGCAAGCCGGTTGGTTGATCACCGGTCGCATCGCCGCCGATGGCGCCAGCGCGACGCTCGACCACGCCGAGCCGATCACATCGACTGCCGTAGTCACACCGCCAGGCAGTGGGCGTTTCCGCATCGAACTACGCGACCAAGCCAACGAGGTGCAATTTAGCTACGCCTTTGAACCCGCTCGTATGGACGTACACGATACGACGTTGCCGCCGCTCGACTTTGGCTTTGTGGCGCCACGTATTGCCGATCTGGGCAGCGTGCAACTGTGGAATGAGTCTACCTTGCTCGCCACGCTGGCCGCAGCTGCCGGACCACCGGCCCTGAGCGCACCGCTGGCTTCGTTTGCTGAGGGCGACCCAGACCAGGTGACGCTCACCTGGGAGGCGCTCAACACAGACGGGAGTACGCCGCTCTCTACCATACGCTACAGTGCAGACGGCGGCCAGACCTGGCAGATCCTAGCGACCGGCCTCGCTGATACCACCTACCTGCTGGATAAGAGCCGTCTTCCGGCCAGCACCAACGGGCTGGTAGAAATCATTGCCAGCAACACGACCCAGGCGCGCACGACGCAAATTGCTATTGGCGAAGTTCAGAACAAACCGCCGCAAGTAGGGATTGTTGGGCCTGCAGAACGGACCGTGTCGCCCGGTGAACCGCTGCTCTTGACCGGCCTTGCCATTGATCTGGAAGATGGGGCACTGCCGGCGGTTCAGCTGACCTGGAGCCACCCACAACTGGGGACGCTCGGTCAGGGCGACACCCTCATATGGACACCGGAGGCCACCACGGGTGAGCACACCATCATCCTCACGGCCACCGACAGCGCCGGCGCCCAAAGCCAGGCCAGTGTCACCATCGTGGTGACAACCCCACCGACCTTTACCCTGCTGCTGCCGGTTGTCCAACGGTAGCGACCGGCAAAAATATCACCCTAACCCAGACCTGTCAGATTGTGAGAATCTGACAGGTCTGCCGCGCTGAGTATACTGCTTGGCACATCCTTTCTCTCTATCCAGGTCTCTTGGTGAACATTGCACTTATGGGTATTCTCTGACAGATAAGTTGCCTATCCTTATAGTTGACTGTCTATTGTATAAGTGGGTGAGTCGCCTGCGCACCCGCCCTAAATTCAACTGGAGTGGCAGGCAAGAGGGGATGAATCCTGATCCTGACCGCATGAGCCGGCCCCGATCGGATAGTAGATTTGGTATCGTACACCTAAAAAGGGAGAACAGATGAAACGATGGCTTGTGGCAACTATGTCGGTGCCGCTGGCGCTGATTTTTCTGATGCTAACACCCGCGAGCGTGCAGGCGGAAGAAACCACCTGCAACGGCTCGCTGGGCGCTGTGACCGTTGACAACCTGCGGGTGCCCCAAAATGGCTCGTGCAGCCTGGATGGCACGCGGGTGGAAGGGACAATTTACGTTGAGAATGGGGCTACACTTACTGCGCTGCGCATCCGTGTGATCGGCAATATCCAGGCCGAAGGTGCGGCTGCGGTCAATGTAGCGCTTGATTCAACAGTCGGCGGCAGCATCCAGGTCAAACAGGGGGCTGCCGCCCAGATCGACGATGTACAGGTCACTGGCGATATTCAGTTTGAGGCAAACGACGCTGCATTGGGCGCCACGAACAACATCGTGGGAGGCAATGTTCAGGTTATTCAGAACAGCGGGGGCGTACACATTGCTCAAAACGTGATCGACGGCAACTTGCAATGCAAAGAGAACGATCCGCCGCCTACCGGTGGTAACAACGTGGTCAAAGGCAGCGCTGAAGACCAGTGTGAACAACTGACCGGGCCGGGTGTGATTGACCCGCCCACAGTTCTTATCGTCCAATCCTATCTGCCTATGGTCCAGCGCTAACAATGAACAGTTGACAATTGTCTTTTAGGCTACCACAGGCCCGGCGTCATCTGGTGCCAGGCCTATGGTTTAATGCCACGACATCGCTTCCCCACGCACCAGCCGGGCGCGGCGCTCGTAACGCCCCGGCCACTCGACCGGCAGGTCGCCATTTTCGACCATCAGCTTGAGCGGGTTGACGCGCGTCTTGAGCGGCAGGTAGATGCGCTGCCGCTTGCGCGCCGACTCGAAGAGCGCCATCATCACTTCCTGGACGGCGCGCGCCCGTTCTGCCCCGCTGATGGGCTGGTCGATACGGCCCTCGACCCAGTCGATTGCCTCCTGGCATTGGTGGCTCCAGCAGTCGTGCCACGGCGCCTGGACCTCCCGCCACCCGTTCGTGGCGGTATTGAGATAGCGCACGGTGCCGATCTCATAATTGTAGCGCGCCGATGGGCCTTCGGGCATATACATAGGCAGGTCAGTTGGGATCTCGCTGTCGGGCGGGCGAGTCGTGTCCAGTTCCATGACTCCATCCGTGCCGATCACCCGGCAGCCTTGCCCAAGCCCGCGCACCAGGTTGCCCTGAATGAGGATGGTCGCGCCATTGTCACACCCGGCCAGCCCCAGACAGGCATCCTCGGCCGGCAGACCGCGTTCGACTCCGTCGGTGGTGCGTTCGACCGCGCCCAGCACCCACTCGACCTTTGGTTCGTCCATCAAAAAGAGCGCCAGACGGATGTTGTGCGAGTTGGTGTTGAGGATGTTGCCGCCATCATCCAGTTGGACCTGCGTGACCCGCCCGATGGCGCCGTCCCGAATGAGGTCGCGTGCCTTGAGCCAGGTGGCGTGGTGGGGGCGCTGGAAGGCGACGAGCAACTTGACGCCGTTGCGCGCACAGGCGGTCAGCATCTCGTCGGCCTCGCCTAGGTCGACGGCCATGGGCTTCTGGCAGAGGATGGCCTTGGGGCGGCGGGCGGCGGCGGCGATGACCATTTCGGCGTGTTGTTGGTGCCAGGAACAGACATCGACAAAATCCGGCCGCTCTTTGTCGAGCATCTCGCGGTAGTCGGCATAGCGGTGCCCTTCGCCGACGTTGAAAAAGTCGCCAAACTCGCGGCGGGCATCGGGGTTGGTGTCGGCGATAGCGCCAATTGCGGTTGGCTGGCCTGGGACGCCAAGCCAGCCGCGCGCATGGACGCGGGCAATCGTGCCACAAGCGATGATGGCGGTGCGGTATTGGGTCATTCAATTCACCTCGATCTGGAATGAAAGATGGAAAGTTATACCCTCTGTGCGTTGACGACGGCAGCTGCCCACGCTGCATCTCGCTCGTCCAGAGGTGGTTCTGGAGGTCGTCCATAGTCGATGGCGAGATCGTACCCGCCCTGGTCGTAGAGTTCATGCAGGATCTGATTGAGGGGGAGCGCCGGTTCGGTTTCGCCGCGGCGCAGGGGAATGGGGAAGGTCGGGATCGGGTCGCGCAGATTGAACAAATAGAGATCGGCGCGCGGGCGCTGCCAACTGCGGCTGACGACGATACGGTAGTCGCTGTGACTTTCGTCGCTGCGTGAACGTAATTTCATTTCCAGCGGCTGGCCCGTACGCAGAAGATCAATCTCCACCAGGCTGGTGCGGCTGGCAAGAATTTTGAAGCGTTTGTCCTCATACTGGGTACGGCCCTCTTTGGAGAGTTTGTTGGAACGCGAAAGGATCTCGATGACAGTAATGACCTCCTGGGTGGCAACATCGCGCACCTCCAAATAGCGCTCTTTTACCTCTTCGGGCATAGGCAGTTCGCCAACCACCGGTTCCGCCACGGCCAGGTTGGCTGCAACCCCACTACTATATTGGCCCCCTGCCGCGGTCACAAGGACATCAGGAATGCCGACCAGTTGGTCTGGCGGCGGCAAGAGAGCCAGATACGTCCGATGTTCGACCGCAACACGATATTTTGGCCGGAGCAACGGGGTGAGAAAATGTTGAATCCCTACGATCAGATGGGTGTGAACCTCTTCCCACAGACCGCGACGCTCAAGATAGGGGTCCATCCCCGGAAAGGGTGTCGGCATAGCGCTTTCCTTCATACTTCTTATCCATCTATTCAGGCAGGGCATGCGGGGCCATCAATGCCTTCTGCCAGGAGTCGGCGTCGACTTGACCATTGGCGGCAATCGCCACCGCCAGTGAATCGGCGAGTGCGCGCGCCTGCTGCTCCCATTCCATTCCAGCCACTACGGGCACCGCATAGAACCCAATGCGCCGCAGGGTCGTTGCGCGCTGATGCGCCCGTTCGACATCGTTCGATTCCGCCCGCCAAGAGGCTTTCAAAATCACAACCACTTCTTCTTCGTTCAAGCGCGCCCTGCCCCCCCACAACAAGTCGGCAGATAGTATCTGGGTGAGTTCTTGTGCGGAGATCGTGCCGGCAGCCAATGCATCGTACAATTGGTCGGCGACATCATCGGTACGGTCTCGCCCACGCCGGATAAAGCGCCCAAAGATGGCACTTGCTTTGAGCCGGTAGTCGTGCTCATACGACTTCCCTTTGACCGTCGCCACGTCGGTTGCCATACGGGCAACGCGGCCATTCAATCGGGTCATGCCACTCTTCAAATCGGATACATCACTCTTCAGCTCGGATACATCACTCTTCAGCTCGGATACATCACTCTTCAGCTCGGATACATCGCCTTTTATTCCGCTGATATCGTTTGCTTGTTGCCGTTGGATTGTAACCAGCTCTTCAATAGCAGCCTCAAGACGAGTCAAGGCAGCTTCAATATCAATATCAAAGAGCGACCGCTTTAGACGCCGCCGCCACTCAGGATTGGTTTCGATAATATGGACTAAATCTTCAAATGTTTCAATCAGTAACGCCATAAATTTCACCGCCGTTAGAGCATCTCACAGTACGAATCTGTCACCTAAACAATGAGCTAGTTTGCTTGAATCCTCGCTATTCATTGTAGCACACCCGTTCGTGACCGTCAATCGTCTTTGCGACGGCGCCGGGCGTGGCGTTCCTGCCGGCGGGCGATCCGTGGGTCGACGATGGGGCGAGGTGTTTGGCGTTGCGCTGCTGGCACGGCGGGCAACGGACGTTCGCCGCTCATCCCGGCAGTGATCAGCCGGCGGAGTTCACGTTCAATGGCCGGGTCGGTGGCAATGGGTTCGTAGGCGGCGAGCCGTTCCTCAACTTCTGCCACAGTGCGCTGCCAGAGCTCCTTGCTGCCGGCCCGTTCCCAGCTTTCGCGGTTGGCGCGGTCATAGACGGGGCCGGGCAGATAGAGCTGTTGCGGCCAGTGGGTGAGCGTATGTTCGGCAGTGAGCATGTGTTGCTCGGCCAGTTGGGCGCGCACCAGGTCGAGCGTGGGCAGGTCATCGAGCGGCTCGACCGGCTGGATAAAGCGCAGCGCCTGGCCGCACAGTTCGTTGTCGAAGACCAGCTTGGGCAGGCTAAAGGTCATGACGTAGTCGAGCATCCCCGGCCCGGAGACCGAATTGACGCCGGCCAGCGCAGCCAGCAGGGCACTGCCAAAGGTTTCGGCGCCGGCCTGGGCGTCGAGAAATTTGCTATCACTCAGCGCCATGTAGGATTGCGTCGGCAGCCCCAGGTGTTTGCCGATGGCGGTGTAGATGGTATCCAGCTGCAACGCCTCGATGGCCAACATGGGTGACGTCGCCTCACGCATATGGAAAGCCGCCGGTGCGCCGCCAAAGAGCGCTGGCGTACCGGGCCGCACGAGCTGCGCCATGACGATGCCGGCCAGCACGTCCACCGTATGAAAGACGGCAGCACCGACGAGCGTCACCGGCGCAATCAGCCCCATGAGCGTCACCGGCACGATCTCCATGGGGATGCCCCATTCGGCGCAATCGCGCAGGTTCTGGCACGAGTCTTCGCTATAGCGAAAATTGCCTGTGGCGGTGATGGTAAAGATCGCCATGGGCCGGGCGATGAGGTCGGCCCGGTCGCGGCGAAAGAGCGCCATCATTTCGGCCATGCGCGGGACGCCGTGTTCGGTAAAGGCGCCGGAGACCACAGGCTTGTTCGAGTGGATCAAACAGAGGTAGAGGCGCCAGGCATCGGAAATTTGCGCCTCGATGTCGTCGGTGGAGAAGGCCGTGGCCGGGTAAGCAATGTGGGGCAACCCATCCACGAGCCGGATATACTCGACAAAATCGCTGGTCAAGGGCGGGCGCAGTTCACCGCTGCGGTGGTCGTGGATGCGCAGCCCGCTGGAGCCGGGCGTAAAGTGGACACGGTTGCCGCCCAGCGTGGCGTGTGGTTTGCCGTCACGGGTGTAGAGGGTGAAGGAAGAGGGTGC
>QEUW01000178.1 GCA_003577005.1 Chloroflexota bacterium
CGGCGGCGTGTTGAGCGGGGAAGACCTGTGCAACATCGGCCCGGTGGCGCTCTTGCAAGACCTGGCGGTGGTGGCGACGCTAGGCATCCCCCACGTGGAGCGCAACGGGCATCACTATGCGCGCGGCCTGAGCATGTTCCCCGCCACGCTTCAGACGCAGGTTGCGGCGCAGCACGGCGACCTCTACCGCCGGCGCGAAGATGGCTTTGTCACTCTGGCGATTGGCGATGGCGCCATTCATCTGGACAGCGTAATCGATGCGCCGTTTGGCTATACGGTGGATCTGAACCTGGATTAGACCCCAGGTTCTGTTGACATTTGCCGGCAATGGGCGATCCAGCCAGGACGAAAACGTGCGTTGCACCTGCAAGGTGCGATGCACGCACCAGGTGCAACGCACTTGTCAAGTGCATCGCACCGCTATGTAGATCGAAATGTTAACAGAACCTAGGTCATGAAAGGTTTGTACAAAGACAAAAAGCGGTTGGCGCTTTCGCGTCCGCTTTGCAAACACGGAAATTATAGCGGCTGTTCTCCGTGCAAACTCTGTGATCTCTGTGTCTTCTCTGTGCCCTCTGCGAACTGCTTTTGGCTCTGGCTTGTCCAGGTAGGAGAACCTATCATGATGCACACGATCAAAACCACCGTCGTCGGCAGCTATCCGATCCCTGCCTGGCTGGCGGCGCTGCCTTCTACCCCCAACTGGCGCGATGCGGTGATGGTGGTGCTCAAAACGCAGGAACTGGCGGGCATCGACGTGGTGAGCGACGGCGAACTGTCGCGCTTCAATCCCAACCACCCGGAAACCAACGGGATGATCGATTATTTCGTGCGCCCGCTGGCCGGGATCCATAGCCAGGTCACGCGCGACGAGGTGGCGGCGTTTCGGGCGCAGGCCGGCATGAGCTTTCGCGCTACGCCCGCCGGCGTGGTGCGCGGCCAGGTCGATGAGGGAACCCTCAACCTGCCCGCTGCCTTTGACGCGGTCAAGGCGTTGGCGGCCAAACCGCTCAAGTTTACCGTCACCAGCCCCTACATGCTGGCCAAAACATTGCTGGATCACCACTACGGTGACCGCCGCACGCTGGCGCTGGCGATTGCCGAGGTGCTGCGCCGGCAGGTTGCCGCCATCGACGCGGCGGTGCTCCAGATCGACGAAGCCAACCTACCCGGCTCGCCGCAGGATGGGATGTGGGCCGCCGAGGCGATCAACCACGTGTTGGGGGGTGTGCCCCCGGGCACAGGACGGGCGCTCCATCTCTGTTTTGGCAATTATGGGGGTCAGACGATCCAGCGTGGCTTTTTTCGCGACCTGTTGCCTTTTTTCAATGCATTGGATGTGGATCATCTGGTGCTGGAGTTTGCGCGACGAGGGTATGACGAGTTGAGCGTTTTCAGCGACCTCAAGCCGGGTATTGCGCTGGGCGTCGGCGTGATCGACATCAAGGACAACGAAGTCGAAACACCGGATGAGGTGGCACGCCGCATCGAGCTGGCGGTCACGACGCTCGGTGCGGAGCGCGTGCAGTGGGTGCATCCAGACTGTGGCTTCTGGATGCTGCCGCGTTCGGTAGCGGATCGCAAGATGCGGGCGCTGGTCCAGGGGCGTGACCGGTTTGTGGGTGGCGCCGTTCCAGGCTAAAGCAACAGGGTTGCCTACAAGGGTAAGGCGGGTGCCTAGCGGGCGCGGCCTTACTGTTGAACTAACCGGGACGCCCTTTGGCCGCGGTCGCGTTCACGGCGGGGCGGTGTCACGACGGCGGGCGCCCCAATCGACCCACACCTTGCGGATACGTTCTACCGCCGCTCCCGGCAGCGGACCTCGCCCGGCGGCGGCGATGGCCTGTTCGAGTTGCTCCAGGCTGGAGATGCCCACCAAAGCGGTGGAGACCTTTAGATTACTGACAGCGAAGCGGATCGCTGCCTCGACCAGGCTGCCGGCGTAACCTTCGTTGACCAGAAATTGAAAGGCGTGTGACTGCTCCACGTCCGTCGCCAGGTCGCTGCCGGAGGCAATCGGGGCCACCGACTGCGCCGCGTTGGGGTGGCGGCTGATCGTCCCACTCAGCGCACCGGCGGCCAGCACACGGATGGCGATAACGCCCATCTGCTGGTCAGCCGCCCGGTCGATCAGTTGTCTGTAGTCCTGAAACGGAAAATCGGCCGGTGCAGGTGTACCAGCCGTGGGGTTGAGCAGGTTATAGCAACACTGAATCGTCTGTGCCACGCCCTGCGCCACCGCCTGGTGAACCGCCACCGTATCGCCCAGCCCGTTGATGCCATAAAAGCGCACTTTGCCTTGCTGGCGCAGCGATTCGAAGGCCCTCAGCGCCGCTTCCACATCGGCGACCGTCAGCCAGCCGCGCGCCGGGTTTCGTTGGGGCGCGATGGGGTTGTGCAGTTGCATCAGGTCGATCCGCTCGCGCTGCAACCGGCGCAGGCTGTCGTCCACCGCTTTGACGACTGCCCCTTCAATATCATCCATCTCGTTAGCCGTCAACTGCACCTTTGTCCCGACCAGCACCTCCGCCTTGAGTTCGCTAAGCACCTGGCCCAGGTTTGTCTCGGACTGGCCGTCGCCATAGCTGCGTGCCGTGTCGAAATAGTTGATACCCGCCGCGACGGCACGCTCGACCGTGCGCACCATCTCCGCATACTCGCCGCGCACGAGCAGACCGCCCACCGCGCCACAGCCAAAGCCCAGTTCGGAGACTTGCAGACCTGTTTTACCCAGTGTTCGATAGTGCATTTGCGTTCTCCTGAAAAAATGACCGGATGACAAGATGAGAGGATGACCTCGTATCGCTTTATCATCTTGTCATCTTGTCATCCGGTCAAGCCTGGTTCATGCTCGGCGCGTTGCGCCAACCAGTCGGCCAGGGTGGCCACTCGCGCTGGGTGCCGGTAGCTGCGGGCCAAAAAACCCACCCCATGCCGCAGCATTGGGTCCTGATCGGTGGGTTGGTAGCGCAGGTCCAGGCTCCAACGCACCCTGTTTGTGCGATTGGGTGTGGACATGTGGATGCAGCGGTCGTTGAACAAGATGGCGTCACCCTCCTTGACGGGCAACGGGATCACCTGTTTCTCGACGCCGAGATGTTCAGCGTCCAATTCGGTGTATGCTGTGCCGGTATAGCTCTCCCGGTGCCACGAGAGCAACTTCTGGCGATGGGTGCGCGGCATGAGGTGCAGACAGCCATTCTCCAGCGTCGCGTCGACCAACGGCAGCCAGACGGTGATCACGGGATTGGCATTTGCATCCGGCCAGTACGACTTATCCTGGTGCCAGGGCACGGCGCCAGCGGCCACGTTGGGTACTTTGGGCCGCGTGTTGTAGACCGGGTTGGCAAAGATCTCGCCGCCGATCAGCGACTCGACGGCATCGAGGATCTTGGGGTTGGCCATGATGTGGTAATAGCCAGGCAGCCGGTCGCGCCAGCTACGCCCGTACTTGAGAAAGTCGGCGTCGGTCAGGCCGGCAAAGAGTTCGGCCAGCCTTGCCTCGAACGGACTCTCTTCCCGTTTGCCAGTGATCAGGCCGCTGGCATAGAGATCCTCGGCGATCTGATCGACTTTCGCCATCATGGCTGCTTTGACCGGCGCTAGATCGTCGTCATCGAGCAACCCTGCCAACACTAGATAGCCTTCACGGTCGTAGAATCTCACCTGTTCGTCGGTCAGGCTGCCGGTGTGATTGGTGCGATAGGTGCCGAGCATTGGGCGACTCCGTTGCTGGGTGGCAGCATATAACAGGTCTGGTCTGAATAAATCAGCAATCACAATTAGTCATGCTGATTCGGATTCTCGATTGCCAACCCCAGCGTTTGCGCCACCTTGTTGAGGGCTTCATCAGCACAGACAAAGGTGAGAGTCAACTGCGGCGCATTCCTGGCGATTCT
This sequence comes from Chloroflexota bacterium, assembly GCA_003577005.1. Next base: position 3,900 of record QEUW01000178.1, read on the forward strand.
CAACACAGTTGCGAGTTGCACCGCATCGTACGCACGTAGGGCATGTGTTTCGGCCAGTTGCATGGCTGATTCGATCAACTGGAGATTGACCAAGAGCACAATGAATCTGGCCGCATAATCGGCGCGAAACCGGGTGATGGCGGTCTGGGCCTTGCGCCTGCTAATCGACTTGGCCAACGCATGGCGGGCAATGGCCGATACAACCTCCACACCTGCAATTTGAGCAATATAGAGTAAATTTTCTGTATCGGCGCCCAGGGTGGACACATAGGTGCTACCCTGGGCGCGCAGATACCGTTTCACCAGAGCGCTGCTATCGAGAAAATAGGCCTGCGCCATCTAGCGACGCTCCTCAATCAGGCGTTCGGATGCCGGTTTGCCTTTTGACGCCAGCGGCTCAAAGGGTTCAAAATGCTGCTCCAATCTGATTTCGTTCAGCAAGCCCTCGGCAATCAGCTTTTGCTGGAGGGCCAGGTGGGGATTGGCTTCTTTACTCTGGAAGTAACTTTGCACCGCTTCGATGCGCACCAACCAACGCCGCGGCTGCACCTGGACCGCCGGCACCCGCCCATGCCGCACGGCATCTGACAACGTTGGCAGCGGCACGCCGGTGAGCCGCGCCGCTTCTGCCAATGACACAAACGGCCCGCGCTCCTTAAGAAATTGTTCGACTGAGTGGACGATTGCCCGTTCTTGTTCGAGTTGCTTTATGTCCATTGTAATGATGAGTCTAGCATTGTTACAATGGGTTGTCAATGTCACCGTTCGCGCAAACCAAACGCAGCCACCACCCCCACTACGGCCAACAACCCAAAGCTGAGAAAGGTCAACTGATAGGCGGCAATCGTCGTCATGTCTGCGTCCAACGCCCGCTGGAGGATCACGCCGCCCAGGGCGGTGCCGGCCGCGGCGCCGGCAAAGCGGCTCATGCTGTAGATGCCGGCGGCCATGCCCATCTGGCTCTCGGCAATGTGACTCATGGCCGCGCTGTGCAGCGCCGCCAGGACAAAACCGGCGCCCAGCCCATAGTAGACCAGCACGAGCACCAGCACCCAGACCGGAGCGGTCGCCGGCAGCATGGCAAAGATCACCATCACCGACACCTGCACACTCAGCCCGATGACGGCCGGCCAACGGCTGCCCCAGCGGTCCGCCGCCTGGCCGCCAAAGCGGACGATCAGCGCCATCGCTCCGGCATTGAACATGGTGATCCCGCCGATCTGCGCCGCGCCAAAGCCGCGCACATCGGCCAGATAGAGCGTTACCAGAAAGCCCTGCCCGGCCATGATAAACATGCGCGTCAGACCACAAAACGACGACAGGCTAAACATGCGGTTGCGGAAGAGCCCCAACTCCACAAAAGGGTTGGAGCGGCGCTGCTCCCAGACAATAAAGCCGGCCAGCAGCAGCAAAGTCACTGCCAACAGACGCCAATCTTGCAACGGTGCCACACCGGTGATGGGCCGGCTGGAGAGGAAAAAGATCAGACTGGTCAGCGCCAGGCTCAACAAGAACGCACCTACCCAATCAAAAGTGCGCAAAAAGTTGGGTTTGATCTGGCTGAGACCGGCTGGCACACCCCGAGCGACGGCTATCAGGGCGATAACGCCAATCGCCAGCGACGGGATAAAGGCCAGCCGCCAACCCCAACGGTCCACCAGCAAACCGGCGGCCAGTGGAGCGACAAACCCCACTGTTGGCCCGATAGAACTCCAGGTGCCGAGCGCCTTACCCCGCTCCTGGGGAGGAAAGATCGCCGAGAGCAGCGCCATGCTCAGCGGCATCATGCCGCCGACGCCAATTCCCTGGATCGCCCGCCCTGCCATCAGCCCGGCCAGGCCCGGCGCAACGATAGTCAGCGCCGTCCCAATGGAAAAGATGACCGTTCCGGCCAGCATCAACCGGCGTTTCCCTACGCCATCACTCAGCCGGCCATAGACTGGCATGAGCAGCATAAAGGGCAGCGTAAAGATGGCGTCCACCCAGGCCGTCATATCCGCCGCCATCTGAAAATCGGTGCGGATCACCGGCAGCGCTACGCGGATGGTCGAGGAGATCAAGGGCATCAGCATCGCCGGGAACATCAGGCTGATCAAGATGCGATTGGCCGCCGCGCGCGAGACGCGCGGGGTGGCGCCGGTCCGCTCAGCAGCAAGCGGCTGTGCTGTCCGCCGGTCCCGCTCCGTCGCCGCCTGCGCGCTCATCGGGGCACATCCACCCAACGCCGCTCGCTTGCAGCCTGGAGGATGGTGTCGGCCACGGCCTGGGCGCGCATGCCGTCGTAGAACGAGGGAACCGCCTCGCGCCCCTCGCGGATGGCGCTGACAAACTCCCACGCCTGGTCGTAGCGGAAGGTGCGCACCGGGTCGCCCTCGCCCGGCGTACGCGGGGAGCCGGGCCGTTTGAGAAATTCTTCGGGGACAGGGATCGTTTGATAGGTTTCACCCCGCCCGGCTTTGGCAAAAGAGATTTCGTGCGGTGTGTGGAGCCGGTAGACCGCCGACGCCTTGCTGCCGTTGATCTCGGCCAGGTCGTGGCCGCCGTCGGGACCATAGCCTTTGGTCAGCTTGCCCATCTCAAAGACGCCGGTGGCGCCACTTTCGAACTCAGCGATCCACGCCACCCAATCCTCTACATCCTGGGGAGGACAGGGCTGGCCATCGCTCGTGCAATCGCGCTGCACCCACTGTTTTGCTGCACCGCAGACCGCCGCAATCGGCCCCAGCAGGTCCTGCGCAAAGTCGATGCGGTGGATACCCATGTCGCCCAGTTCGCCCGAACCGGCCATCGCCTTGTACTGCCGCCAGCCGATTGCAAATTCGCCCCAATCTTGCAGACGCTGGAAGCGCGCATGGCGGATCTCGCCCAGTTCGCCGCTCTGCACCAGGTGGCGCAAAAAGTTCATCCCCGGCACAAAGCGATAGGTGAAGGCCATCATGTGGACGACGCCCGCCGTCTGCGCTGCGTTGTAGATCTGCACGGTTTCGGCGTAGTCGAGCCCCAGCGGTTTTTCGCAGAGCACGTGGCAGCCATTGGCCAGTGCCTCGAGGATCAACTCGCGGTGGAACTTGTTGGGGGTGGCGACCACCACCGCATCGGGCTTGACCTCGTGAAAGAAAGTTTCGCTGTCGGCGTACGCCTGGGCGATGCCCCATTCCTGTTGGCGTTGTGCCCGCAGTACATCGTTTGGCTCGCAGATGCCGGCGACTTCCACACCGGGGATAAGCGACAGCCCCGGATAATGGACCCCAGCGCAGATGCCGCCGACGCCGATCAAACCAATTCTGACTGATTGTGTTGCCATTGTCCTGCTGCTTTCGATTGGGAAGATGAGGGAGGCTCACGAGTGACGTGGGCCGTATTGTGTGATCGGTCGCTAAATGACTATAAGAATCGGAACAGCTATGGTATCCTTTGTCCCAGATAGTAACACGAACGTCTTGTTGGCGCAATCCATTTTAGGGGTAACATCCGTCCAGAATATTCTTGCGGAGTTTGCACACCCACGTGCAAACTCCGTGGTTCTTGTTGAACCGGGGAGAACCTCAAAAAGCCAGGTGGGCGATTTTTGTCGCCCCATCCCACATTAACCATCACCCTCGAAAGGAAAGGATTCATGCACTATCGACAATTGGGCAATTCGGGTGTGCGGGTGTCGGTGATCGGCCTCGGCACAAACCAATTTGGCAGCAAGGTCGACCAGGCTGGGGTCAACGAGATCATCGCCGGCGCTATCGACCTGGGGATCAACTTTATCGATACTGCCGATGTCTACACAAGAGGCCGGTCCGAAGAGACGCTGGGCGTGGCGCTCAAAGGCAAGTGGGATAAAGTCATCCTGGCAACCAAGGTAGTCAGCCCCACGGGAGAAGGGCCAAATGACCGCGGCGCTTCGCGCTATCATATCATCAATGGTCTTGAGGCTAGTTTACGACGGCTCCAGACCGACCACATCGATCTCTATCAGATGCACCGCTGGGATGATAAAACTCCTATTGAAGAGACGCTGCATGCGTTGGACGACCTGGTGAGCAGCGGCAAAGTCCGCTACATCGGCGCCTCCAATTACACAGCCTGGCAACTAGCGCGCGTCAACACTATCGCCGAATTGCGCAACCGGACGCCTCTTGTCAGCATCCAAAACCACTATCACATGTTGGAGCGCGACCAGGAACGAGAGATGCTCCCCTACTGCAACGCCCACAACGTGGGTTTTCTGCCCTTCTTCCCGCTGGCAGGTGGCTTCCTCACCGGCAAATACAAGCGCGGGGAGGGGGCGCCGGCCGGTTCGCGCGGCGAGAACAGCCCTTACGTGCAGAAATACATGACTGACGCCAATTACGATATTGTCGAAAAACTGACAGCCTGGGCAGAAGAACGCGACCACACCATGACCGAACTTGCTCACGCCTGGCTGCTGGGCCAACCCCAGGTCAGCTCGGTGATTTCCGGCGCCACCACACTCTCGCAAGTGGAAAGCAACGCCAAAGCGGCTGACTGGCAACTCAGCGCCGATGAGTTGAGCGCCGTCAACGCCATTCTCAACGGCTGAGCATTGGAACAAAAAAGGGGCAACGGTGCGCATCATCGATACCCATTGTCATGCAGCCCCCGTCTGGTATGAGCCGGTCGAAAGCCTGGTCTATCAGATGGATCAAAACAACGTCGAGCAGGCGGTGCTGGTGCAGATCCGAGGCTATTTTGACAACGACTATCAGTTCGAGTGCGAAAAACAGTACCCCGGTCGCTTTATCTCGGTCGTGCTGGTTGACGTTGGCCGGCCCGATGCCCCGGATCAGCTTGAACGGCTGGCCGAACAAGGCGCCCGCGGTGTGCGGCTGGCGCCGGACGACTGCTCCCCCGGCGCCGACCCGCTTGCTATCTGGCGTAAGGCTGCTGAGTTGGGTCTGCCTGTTTCGTGTGGGGGGGCTATCGAGGGCTTTGCTGCGGCTGATTTTGCCCAACTGGTGGCCACGTTCCCGACCCTGCCGATCATCGTCGAGCACCTGGCTTCGCTCAAGGCGACCGACGGCCAGCTTCCGCCGGAGGTGACTCGCCGGCAGATTTGGGCGCTGGCCCACTATCCCAATGTCTATATGAAGATTCATGGGTTGGGTGAAATCTGCCGCCGCAATCTGCCGGTCACAACCCCCTTTCCCTTCGACCCGGCCGGTCTGACGATCCTGCGCGAGGCGTACGCCGCCTTTGGCGCTGAACGGCTGATGTGGGGCAGTGACTACCCGCCGGTGAGCGGTCGCGAGGGCTACGCCGCTGCCCTGCGCTTTCCCCTGGCCGAGTTTGCGTCGCTCTCAGAAACGGCGCGGGCGCTCATCTTTGGGGGTGTGGCGGCAAAATTGTATGGCCTGGCGGAGTAATCTCCTCAAATCTCTCCAATCTCCCCGGCGCCAGAAGCCAGCTGCAGGAGATTAGGGGGATTTGCGGAGATTAACTGATTAGCGCACTTCCTCGATGTCAGAAAGAAAGGGTATCATGACAAAACTCGGCAGCGGCGATTACGTCTACGAAGAGCGACACGATTGGGCGCAATTGCCCACCCGTTGGGACTTCCGCGAGGTCGTGGATGTGGTCGTGGACGATCAAGACCGTGTCTATGTCTTCAACCGCGGTGAACATCCGCTCATTGTCTTTGCGCAGGATGGCAGCTTTATCCAATCGTGGGGCGAGGGAGCGTTCACCCGGCCCCACGGCCTCACCCTGGCCCCCGATGGCGAACACGGCCAGGTGCTCTATTGTGTCGACGATGATGGGCACTGGATCGGCAAATTCACCCTGACCGGCGAGTTGTTGATGCAGATCGGCACGCGCGGCCAGGGGGCGCCACGGCGGAGTGGCCGCCCCTTCAACCGGCCCACCAAAGTGGCGTTGGACCCAAAGAGCGGCGACCTTTACATCTCTGATGGATACGGCAACGCCAGGGTGCATAAGTACAGCGCCGACGGGAGACATCTCTTCTCCTGGGGCGACTATGGTGTGGAGCCGGGCCACTTCAACTTTCCCCACAGCGTCTGCACCGACCCGGACGGAAAGGTCTATGTGGCCGACCGCGAGAATCACCGGGTGCAGATTTTCGATGATCAAGGCAAGTATCTGGCGCAGTGGAACAATCTACACCGGCCTTGCGGGCTGCATATTGCCCAGGGGCTGGTCTATATCGGCCAACTGCCTTCACACCTCGACGTCAACGCCGGCGACCCCAATCTCGGTGCCTGTGTGACCATCCACGACCTCACCGGGCGCCAGTTGGCCCGGCTGGGGGATGCCCAGCCCGGCGAAGGCCCCGGCCAGTTCACCGCTCCCCACGGGATCGCCGTCGATTCACACGGCGATCTCTACGTGGGTGAGGTCTCGTGGAGCGCCTATGGCCGCCGGCTCGACCCGCCGCGCACCATGCGCAGCTTCCGCAAGCTGGTCAAGGTGAGCTGACAATGTATCAAACCAATCACCAATCCCTACAGGGAGGAACCTCATGAGCCAAAAGGAATGGCAAATCCACAACCCCTCTGGCAGCAAGCGTGTAATCGTGACCAAGCTGCTGCCCGGCACCCGCTGGCTGGAGATCCTGGCGGGCAGCGACAGCCGGGTCGAAGTTTGCACTTCGCCCGATATTTTGAGCGTGGACGAGATCAAGGCGGCCATCGGCGACCGTTGCGACGGCGCCATCGGCCAGTTGACCGAGGATTGGAGCGAGACGCTCTTTTCCACGCTCAAAGCGGCAGGCGGCAAAGCGTACAGCAACTATGCCGTCGGCTACAACAACGTCAATGTCGATGTCGCCAACAAGTACGGCATCCCCGTGGGCAACACCCCCGGCGTCTTGACCGAGACCACGGCCGAAATGGCGGTTGCGCTCACCTTTGCCGCCGCCCGCCGCGTGGCCGAGGCCGATGTCTTTATGCGCAGCGGCCAATACCACGGCTGGCTGCCCACCCTCTTTCTGGGCAAGCTCTTGAAGGGGGCCACGGTGGGCGTCATCGGTGCCGGTCGTATCGGCGCCGCCTATGCGCGCATGATGGTCGAAGGGTTCAAGATGAATCTGGTATATTACGACCTCTATCAGAACCAGGCGTTGGAGAAGTACATTGCCGATTATGCGGATTTTCTAGCTGCGCACGGCGAGCCGCGGGTAACCTGCACTCGCGCCGCCAGCCCAGAGGAAGTGTTGCAGAGTGCCGATGTGGTGAGTCTGCACCCGGTGCTCGACCCCACCACCCATCACCTGATCAACGCCGAACGGCTCAACCTGATGAAAGAGGACGCTATCCTGGTCAACGCCAGCCGCGGGCCGGTCATCGACGAGGCGGCGCTGGTGGCGCACTGCCAGAAGCACCCCAATTTCCGCGCCGGGCTCGATGTCTTTGAAGACGAGCCGGCCATGAAACCGGGGCTGAGCGACCTGCCCAACGTGGTCATCGTGCCCCATATCGCCTCGGCCACCAGTTGGACGCGCGAGGGAATGGCGATCCTGGCCGCCAGCAACGTGGCCGGCATCCTCAACGGCTACCCCGTCTGGCCAGACCCAAACAACATCTTGCCCTTTTTGGGCGACGATCCGCCCAAGGCTGCACCGAGCATCGTCAATGCCCAGGCGTTGGGGTTGCCGGTCTTTGCCGGTTAGGAGCATGCCATGTCCACGACCCTGTCGTTGAAACGGCGCATCCGCGACGGCGAAATCGTCGTTGGCCTGCGCGCATCCCTGGGAATGAGTCGCCGCCAGGTAGAGGATATGTGGGCCAAAGGCCCCTACGACTTTCTCCATATCGACGGCCAGCACGTGGCCTATTGCGAGGATCAACTGGTCGCCTTTTGTGCGCTTGCTGAGGATCTGAACATCCCCGTGCAGTTTCGCATCCCGCATACACGCCACACCTATCTGATCGGGCGCTATCTCGATTTGGGGCCGACGGCCATCATGGTGCCGGAAGTCGAGGATGAGGCCACCGTCGACGAAGCCATCGCCTACGCCTACTATCCCCAGGTTGGGCGGCGCAGTTGGGGTGGGGCGGCCCGTGTCGGTGTCCGCGCCCAGGGTGGCCAAGCAGACCGGTTGAGCTACGCCGCGTGGTGGAACGAGACTGTCGTCCTGACGCTGCAACTCGAATCGGTCACCGCCATCACCAATGCAGGGCGGCTCGCCAAACCTGGCGTCGATCTGCTGGCCTTTGGACCAAACGATCTGCAATTTAGCCTGGAGGGACATCCCGAGTACCCACTCCGCACGGTGGACGAGTGTATGCGCAACGTGGCCGCCCAATTGACTGGCACCGGCGTCCGTCTGGCGATGGGTACAACGACCCTACCCAGCGAACGGGACAAATACCTGGAGATGGGCGTCACCGTCTTCCAAGAAATGCCAAAGAGTTGATGCACCCCATCCATGACCGATGGATAGACCGCGGATGAGACGGATTGGGTGGATCGATGTGGATATACTGCGTATTGATCCGCATAAATCCGCATCATCTGCTCAATCCGCGGTCTATCGTTTCCCTATCTGGAGGAACCCACATGCCCAAACTTGTAATCACCCCGCCGCAGAGCCCACAGAACCGTGCGTGGGCCGAGCGGCTGCAACAGGAACTACCGGGCTATCAGATCGTCGCGCCAGAGACCGACGAGGGGCTCCGCAGCGCGCTGGTAGACGCCGACGCCGCCTTTGGCTGGGTCCCGCCCGATCTGCTCCCGCTGGCGCAAAACCTCCGTTGGCTCCATAGCCCCAACGTTGGCCCGCCTGCCGGCTACTATTACAAAGAATTGATCGACCACCCGGTGACCATCACCAACCCGCGGGGGGTCTTTAACGATCACATTGCCCAGCATATTCTGATGTTTGTGCTGGCGCTCGCCCGCGGCCTTCCCTATTACATGGAGGCGCAACGCCAGCGGCGCTGGGATAAGGATGCGCGGGAAAGTCCCTACATCGACCTGGCGTCTGCGACCGCACTTATCGCCGGCGTCGGCGGCATCGGCCACGAGACAGCCAAGCTCTGCGCCGCCGTCGGCATGAAGGTCATCGGCGTGGACCCGCGCTGGGAGCACGAGCTGCCTTTTATCGAAAAACACAGACCCGACGAACTCGATGCGGTACTGCCTGCTGCCGATTTTGTTATCGTCTGTATGCCCCACACCCCCGAAACAGAGGGAATGTGGAACCGGCGCCGCTTCCAGCTCATGAAGCCGACCGCCTACTTTATCAACATCGGTCGCGGCCTGACCACCCGGCTCGATGACCTGGTCGCCGCGCTCGAAGCGGGCGAGATCGCCGGGTGCGGACTCGATGTCTTCGAGGTCGAACCGCTGCCATCTGACCACAAGCTGTGGACACTCCCCAACGTGTTGCTGACCCCGCATATCGCGGTGAAGGACGCCGAGAATATTCCCGACCGCCAATTTGCTATCCTGCTAGATAACGCCCGGCGCTTTGCTGCGGGCGCGCCGCTACGCAATGTGGTGGATAAAGCGTCGTGGTTCTAGGACGAAAAAACGGTTCACAGAGAACGCAGAGGAGACACAGAGATCACCGAGAAAAAACTCTCTGTGCCCTCTGTGTTCCGCTTTTTTCTCTCACTTGTCGAGGCTAGGATGCTGACTCTTGGTAGGTGGCGTGCTCGCGGAGAAAGTCGGTGAGGGTGCGGGCGGTGGCCGGTGTCAGGTGCGCCTCTTTTGCCTTGCGGCGGATGAATTCTTTGACCTGGTCGGGGCGCAGCACCGGGACGACGGGGTTTTCCACATCCAGTTTTGCCTGCTCGTTGAGAAAGAGAGCCGCGCAGTCGATTGGGGTCGCGGCCAGACCGGTAGCTGTTTCGCCGGCGCCGTTGGCGCTCTGGCTCAGCAGCGCACGCATTTTCTTGCTTTGTTCCTCTAATTCGTGGGGAGGATGGCCGACGCCCTCGCGCGCAAAGATAGTGAAGATGCGCCCGAAGCTAAAGGGTTCGCGCCAGCGGTCGCCGCTGATGACGAAGCGCCCCCGGTCGTTGCGCACGGCAAAGAGCAGCACACCACAGGGACCGGCAACTACATAAGGGCACCCGGGTAGACTGTGGGCAAAATAGGCAAATTTGTCGTCAAACCCCTTCAGGCTTCGTTCGAGCACTTCGTCGGGCCGGGCGATCATCCGGCTACCGGGCCAGCGCCGGCGCGCAAAACGGTTGATAAAATAGCTGCCAACGCTGGCGCAAAGAAAACCGGCTGGCAGTGCGATAAAGCTGGCCAGCGCCCAATATTGCTGCATAAAAGCTGCAAAAGCGTTGGGGGTCGGCTCCCCTGGCGGGTACCAGTTGGGGACAAAGCTTGCTATCATGCCCAGAAAGAGAATGCCCAGGCCACCCAGGCTAAACCGGCGCCCAAGCGTCTCTTTTCGTCGTACTTCGTTTAGATTGCGATATATTTTCATGCAATTGTCCTGCCGTCCTTCTTTTGTTCATTTTTAGAAAACTAGAAGCTCGTACACCGGGCGCAAGGCCTACACAGGCGTTAGCGAGGATCTGTATTCATTCTTGTAAACCTCTATTCAATTGTAACATGGAAATCGTATTTTTATGGCTGGTAACATCCACTTGGGCTTATCTCTAACGC
>QEUW01000774.1 GCA_003577005.1 Chloroflexota bacterium
CACAGAATCCAGTTGGTCAAGCTTGCGAACAGCCACCCGCCACAGCGACTGCGGACAGGTGCGTCGTGCTGCTGGCGTATTCTCACCGTTAAAGATGTCTTCTGTTCCCGCATCTCTGAACGACAGGATCATTGCTACATGATAACACGGCTCTTATGCTATTCCAAAAACCAAGCAGCTATCTTTCAGTCCTTCTCCACGAAGAACAAACGGATTTCACTTTCTTGCGCCTGCAGCGTCTCTCGGTGAGCCGGCCAACGAATACGGCTCACCGGCTGGCGGACGATAGCACCGCAACAAGCTACACGAACAGACATGGCCGAAGGAGCAGACACCGCACGACCCGATCTTAAGCCAGTCCGGGAGCCATTTGCTGAAGTGCTCAATCATCACGCCAGTAACGGCGGTCTCATCCTCCTCTGCATAGCCGATGTAAGCATACTGGTCGATGTCCTCCCAGACACTGGGCACCGGCTCGCCTGTAAAGTAGATGGTCAACGAATCGGCACCACTGTTATAGTGAACCCACAGTTGAGATGGGTCAATCTGGCGAGGAAAATATCGCTGTACCGATTCGGGAATGGTTATTGCTGCCATAAGATGATTTCTTCCTGCTTCATACGCTTCACACGATAGGCTGTCACGACTTCACCCTGTTCGTCGACCACCACCTTGACCAACCATCGCTGGGGCCGCCGTTGATAGGTGCGGTAGTACACGGTGCGCTGCGGATCAATGGTATCCTGTGCGATCTGTTCTGCGAGCCGCACACTCCGCTCGATCTCCTCTGGATCATCCAGATCAGGATGCTCCACTACAATGTGGTCATGATAACACCGCTCAGTGAGGCGAACCGTGCGCCCAAGTGGATCGGTGGTCGAAAACAGGTCAGCGCTCATGCTGCCCAGTATGACACCAAATCCCGTTTTAGCCAAAAGTCGCTAGACTGTGGATAGCCTTGCTGTTTTTCTTTGTCCTTCCCTCAAGCTGCTGGCCGGCCAACGTTCCCGGCTCACCGGCTGGCGAACGACAGCACCTGAACAACCTATACGAGATCACATGGCCGAAGGAACAACCATTGCGCGGCCCTATGTGTAGCCAGTCCGGTGCAGCGGGTTGTTGGCCGGCCTACCCCCTGCACTTTGCCCTGCCCCACACTGCCGGAACCAACCATCTACCGCCATGCGCATTGCCCGCCCAGCGCGTTCGCTGGTACCATCTCGCCCACAGCAGAACCGTCGAGATTTGCTTACCCTCATCAAACCAGACGCCCAGTACTCCTGAGATGCTTCTTGGAAGCCTGTGTTCTTCCTTCTTTGTCGTCCCCGTGAGCTGCTGGCCGGCCAACGCTCCCGGCTCACCGGCTGGCGGACGACAGCACCACAACAACCTAAACGAACAAACATGGCCGAAGGAGCAGACATGGCGCGGCCCTGAGTGTAGCCAGTCCGGTGCAGCGGGTTGTTGGCCGGCCGAGCACCTGAACTTGCTCTGACCGGCTCAACCATCCAGGTAGGAGCTGTAAGGGCACACCGAGTTCGACAGGACTGGGCACTTGCACACGGATCCGCCCCCTCACCCCTTCCTTGTCCACTGCTAGGGCAAAGCAGGAGCCATTGCCACACGAATAAGAGCAATACTGACCGCAGCGAAGAGCAGTGGACATAGCACACGCATGGACCAGAACATCCATCCGGAGAGCCATACCTTCTCCGCCAGCTTGTTCCACTGCAAACCTGCATTGAATTGGAGCCACCACTGATAGCCATCTGGCCGAAACCACACGGCCCAAGACAGGTATCCAAGCAACAGCCAGATGGGCAACAATCCGAGTAACGCTGGCGAAAGCATAACCCTCTTTTCATTCCTCAAATAGGGATAGGTGCGCTGTTGCACCACACCTGCTTCGGTAGATCAGCCTCTGAGAAACTGATGGACTGACAATAAGTCCTGCTGTTATCCCTTTGTCTACTCCGGTAGCGGCTCAGCCGGCCAACGTTCCCGGCTCACCGGCTGGCGAACGACTATAATGGACCCAGGGATTTAGACAGTCAAAAAGGCAAAAATAAAGTCCAAAAGAGCCATGCGCAAACAGTACAGTGCGACCTTCAAGGCCGCAGC
>QEUW01000179.1 GCA_003577005.1 Chloroflexota bacterium
TGACGCCCGGCGAGCGTTACCAGTTCACGCTGGGAACGGATATCACTTCGGTTGACGGTGTTGCATTGAACGCACCGGTCATCGTGACGTTGGTCGCCCAGGCGCCCTTACAGGTGACCTCGACTCAGCCCGCCGACGGTGCCATCGACGTGAGCACGGCTAGCTCGATCATCGTTGTCTTCAACCGACCGGCGGTGCCGCTCACCGGCGTAGACGAACAGGCCGGCCTGCCGCAGCCGCTCACCATCGACCCGCCCGTGGAAGGTGAGGGGGTATGGATCAACACCAGCATCTTTGCCTTCCAGCCCACGCTCGGTCTGGCCGGCGCCACCGAATACCAGGTTACAGTCGAGCAACTGACCGGATTGATGGGTGAGACGCTGGCGGAGCCGGTCCATTTTTCGTTTACCACCGCAGCCCCGATTGTGCTCGATGTCATGCCCCAGGGCGAGAAGATCCCGCCGACGCAGCCGGTAGTCGTCACCTTTAGCCAGCCGATGGACCCGGCCAGCACCGAAGCGGCCTTTAGTCTTACCCGCACCAACGGTGATGGTGCGGAAAGCGTGGCCGGCGCCTTCACCTGGGACGAGGTTGGCGCCACGTTGACTTTTTCGCCGACGGCGCCATTGGCCTTTGGCGGCGCCTATCGAGTTCGAGTCGAGGCAAGCGCACAACCGGCCAGCCGCCAGGGCGCCCTGCGCGAGGCGTTCGAGCGCGATTTCAGCGTCGTGCCCCTGCCCGCGGTGGAAGTCGTCTCGCCGCTGGATGGCGCCGCCAATGTCTCGCCCGACACCAACGTCACCATCCGCTTCAATGCGCCCATGAGCTATACGGCGGTGCTCCCCAACATCCAGGTGACGCCGACCTTGACGACGACGCGAATTTACAGCTATTACGCCGATTACATCAGCGAAGCGACGCTCAGTTGGTTCAAAGAGCCAAACACTACCTATACAGTCACCGTAGGGGGTGCGATCCCCGACAACTACGGCAACACCCTGGGCGAGGATTATGTCTTTAGCTTCACCACGGGCGATTACACCCCCTTCACGCGCATCAATCTTGACCGCTTTACCCATTTTAGCGCCATAACCGAGACGCGTGTCAGCGTCTACTACCGCAACGTGGAGAGCGTGGATGTTGCGCTTTACCGAGTGCCGACGAGCGAATTTCTCAAGTTGACCGGCAGCGACCAATGGCAAGTGTGGCAGGATTACCAGATCCCCGACCGGTCGGCCAATCGCATCTGGGCGCGCAGCTACGAGCCGCGTGTGGGCAAGAATGTCACGGCTCAGCAGATCGTTACGCTGACAACCGAAAGCGGTGATCTCCTGCCACCGGGCTTTTACCTGTTGGAGGTCGACCAGCCCAAGACCGCCCCCCCAGTCGATCCCTACACGAATCCGGCCCAGGTACTCATTGTTTTGAGCAATTACAACCTGACGGTCAAAAAGAGTCAGGCTGGTGACAGCCTCGCCTGGCTGACCGACCTGCGCACCGGTGAGCCGGTGGCCGGCCAGCCCATCTCCTTCTATCTGGAACAAAATCGCCTGGCCGAGGCTACGACGGACGAGGACGGCATTGCCACGACGCAGCTCTTCTTGACCCAAGAGAATAGCTACTGGCCCGTGCGCGCCCTGGCCGGCCAGCCGGGCGATCCCCTCTTTGCCGCGGTCTCCAGCGAATGGAACACGGGAGTTGCCGTCTGGGATTTTGGCCTCAGCGGTGGTTACATGACTGAGCCATACCAGTTGCACTTCTACACCGACCGCCCGATCTACCGGCCTGGACAGACGGTCTACTGGAAAGGCATTGTACGTGTGCTCGAAGAGGATGGCTATGCCCTGCCGCCCGCCGGCCAGACCGTAGGGATCATCGTGCGCGATGACCGGGGCAACGCCGTGGTCGAGACCGAGTACGAACTCAACGAAAACGGCACGGTCAACGGCCAGGTCGAACTGGCGTCGACCGCTGTGACCGGCTTTTACTATCTAGAAGCACGTATCGAGGTGGCCGGTCGCACCGTCTACGGCGGCGCCGGGTTCCAGGTTGCCTCCTATCGCCGGCCCGAGTTCGAGGTGAGCGTGACGCCCGCACAGCCCGAATACACCCAGGGCGATACTGTCCGCATCGACGTGCAGGCCAGTTATTATAGCGGCGGGGCACTCGCCGATGCCCCGGTCGAGTGGCGCCTGATCGCCGAGCCCTATTTCTTCACCTGGGAGCAGGGGCCAACGGACCGCTTCTACAGCTTTACTCCTTATGATCCAGACCAGGAGACCGACGACCCCTACCGCTATCCCTACTACGGCCTGGTACAAGAGGGACGAGGGCAGACGGCAGCCGACGGTACCTTTGTCATCGAAGTGCCCGCCGCCATCCAGGATTCGCTCCACAGCCAACGCTGGGCCTTTGACGTGACGGTGCAGAGCCCAACCAACCAGTTTGTCAGCGGCCGCACGACCGTTCCCGTCCATAAGGGCGAGTTCTACATTGGCCTCAGCCCGCAGCGTTATGTGGTCAATATCGGCGATGAAAGCACGGTGGATATAGTCACAGTGACGCCCCAGGGCGACCGCTATGCCGGAGCAGAGCTGGCGGTCACGGTCTATGAGTACGAGTGGAACAGCGTCTACACCCGCGCCGCCGATGGCACCTACCATTGGCAGACCAGCGTCCTCCGCACGCCGGTGTTGACCACGACAGTCACGACCAACCGTCAAGGTGAAGCGGCCATCGGCTGGCGGCCGGATAGAGCCGGGCAGTATCAGATTGTGGCGCGCGGGGAAGATGATGCTGGCAACACTGTGAGCAGCGCAGCCTACCTCTATGTAAGCGACCCAACTCAGGGCGGCTTTGTGGCCTGGCCGCGCGAAAACAACGACCGCATCCGGCTGGTCGCCGACAAACAACTATACGAACCGGGCGAGACAGCCAGTATTCTGGTCCCCAGCCCCTTTAACGGGCCAGTCCGGGCCTTGGTCACGCTCGAACAGGCCGGCGTCGTCGAGACGCAAGTCATCACCCTCACCGGCAACAGCGAGACACTCGAGATCCCGGTCACCGCCGAGCAGATCCCCAATATCTTCGTTGGGGTCATTCTAGTTAAGGGTGTGGACGAGACCAATCCGCTGCCGGCCATGCGTGTTGGCTATGCGCAATTGAACATCGACACAAGCCAAAAAGAATTGACTATCCAGGTCGAGGCCTCCGCTACAGAGGTGGCGCCGCGCGACACCGTCACCTATACCCTCACGGTCGTCGACAGCACCGGTGAGCCGGTGACGGGCGCCGAGGTCAGTCTGGCGATGGTAGACAAGGCAGTGCTTGCCCTCGCGGCAGGCGACACGCGCAGTCTGCTCGACATTTTCTATTACCAGCGCCCGCTAGGGGTGACGACCGGTGTGCTGCTGGCGATCAACAAGGACCGCCTCAGCCAGCAATTAAGCGAAGGCGCCAAGGGTGGCGGCGGCGGCCCCGGCGGCGGTCTGGAAGTGCGCGAGGATTTCCCCGACGTGGCCTACTGGCGCGCCGAACTTACCACCGACGCCAACGGGCAGATCGTGGTCGCTATCCCCCTGCCCGACAACCTGACAACGTGGAGCCTGGCGGCCAAAGCGATCACCGCCAACACGCTGATGGGTGAGACCACCTACGAGACGGTGGTCACCAAGGAGTTGCAGGTCCGGCCGCTGTTGCCCCGCTTCTTCACCGCCGGCGACCGCGCCCGCATTGGCGCGGTCGTGCTCAACACCACGGATGAAGCAGCGAGCGACCTGCGCTTTACGATCGAGGCAACGGGCGCTACGCTAGAGACGCAACAGACGGTGCTCACAACCACAGTGGATGCAAACGACCAGATGCGCTTCGACTTTCCCATCGCGGTTGACGCGGCTGCGCCCGCGGTCATTGTCACCATGACGGCGCAATCTGATCTCCTATCCGACGCTGTCCGGCTGGAGATTCCAGTTCTGCGCTATGAGACGCCCGAAGTCGTGGGTACGTCCGGCGAGGTCCCGCTGGAAGGCGTTGTCGAGGGTCTTGTCGTACCAGCAGAGGCCACCGATAATGGCGAACTGGTGGTCCAATTGGAGCCGAGCCTTGCAGCCGGGATGGTTGATGGTCTCACCTATCTGGAGCATTATCCTTATGAGTGCAATGAGCAAACGGTGAGCCGCTTCCTACCGAATCTGCTGACCATGCGGGCATTGCGGGCGCTCAATATCGAAGACGCCGAACTGGAGACCAGGCTGGCCTACCAGCTTGGCATCGGTGTGCAGCAACTCATGAGCCGCCAGAACGCCGACGGCGGCTGGGGCTACTGGCCGGGTGAGGAGAGTTCGCCCTTTATCTCGGCCTATGTGCTCTGGGGCTTGCACACCGCTGACAGCATGGGCTATTCGGTGGCGGCGCGCACGCTCACAAACGCGGCCAACTATCTGGAGCGCCAGTTCGACGCCCCGAAGGATGTCGAAGCGAACTGGCTGCTCAACGAGATGGCGTTTATGAACTTTGTGCTGTCGGAGATGGGAGCCGGCGACCCGGGCCGCGCCAGCACGCTCTACGAGGTGCGCGAGCGGCTGAGTTACTACGGCCAAGCCTTGCTGGCCATGACTCTCGCCAACCTGGCGCAGACAGAGAACGGCGCGGTCGCTGACCCGCGCATCGATACACTGCTCGATAACCTCTTTGGCGCTGCTCGCTTGAGTGCCACCGGCGCCTCGTGGCACGAGGAAGAGACCGACTTCGCCACGCTCAACACCGACACCCGTACGACGAGTATCGTCCTGGCTGCCTTTGTGCGGCTTGACCCACAGCAGCCCCTCTTATCACAGGTAGTACGGTGGTTGATGAGCGCGCGCGAGGCCGGCCGTTGGTCCACCACACAGGAGAACGCGTGGGCGATCATTGCGCTGACCGACTGGCTCGCCGCTACGGATGAACTCGAAGGTGACTACGAGTGGGCCGTACAACTCAACGGCGACGAACTTGGCCGCGGCCAGGTAACGCCCGCCACCGTAAGAGAGCAAGTGACACTCCGTATGGACATCCGCAACCTGTTGCGCGACGAGGCCAACCTGCTGCGCATCGACCGCGACAACCGCCAGGCCAACGGCCGCGGCCAGCTTTACTACACGACACACCTGCGCTACTATCTCGACGCGCTGGCCATCCAACCTCGCGACCGCGGCATCGTCGTGGAGCGCCGCTTCGAGTTCGACGGTAAACCGGTCAGCACGGCAGGCGTGGGCGAAGTGATCAGCGTCACCGCCACGATTATCGCGCCGACCGACCTCTACCATGCGCTCATCGAAGTGCCGATCCCGGCCGGTGTCGAGCCTATCGACCCCAGCCTGGCTACTACTGCCAGCGTCTTTGGCGGGCCAGAACTGGCCCCCACGGAGCAGAGTCGTAATTCGTGGCGCTTCTGGACGCCGACCTACACCGACATTCGCGACGACAGGGTAGCGCTCTTTGCCACCTACCTGCCCGCCGGCGCCTACGAATACACGTTCCTGGTACGCGCCACTGTGCCGGGCGAATACCGCGTGCTCCCGGTTTACGGCGAAATGATGTATTTCAACGAGGTGTGGGGACGCAGCAGTGGAGCTTTGTTTACGGTGACGGAGTGAGGGAGTAGAAGGGCACTCGGTGCGTTGCACGCCTTGCGTGCAACGCACCGAGCCGGAGCGGGTCGGGTGGCGATGACTTTGCGGACGCTTAGCGACCAGAAACGGTATTCTCACCCAATAGGTCAATAATTCGCACCAACGTAACCTCATCACCAAAGCTGCCAGCCTTGGTGATGAGGTTATACTTTTCCCCGCCACTGGTCACGCCCGTCAGGAGCGGGATGCCTGGCATTACCTCCGCTCGAACGGTCAGTTGGTGGATGTCCAGTCGCTCCAGTGTGTGAACCGCCGTATCGCCGCCCACCAGGACGATCAGACCGGGCTGTAGCACCTCGGCAAGCCGCGCCGCCGTATCCGCCAGGGCAGCGGCCAGCGAACGGGCACGCTCGCCTTCGAGAATGGTTCCCGCAGCCGGTTTTGGCAGATGCACGATCACGCCTCGTTTGCTCGTGGGCTCCAAACCTACCGGGGCGCTCTGGTCTTGGTCCACCTCGATGAGCGAAAGGTTGTTCTGCCCTCTCAACGCGTCGATCTGGCGGTGCGCCATTGTGCTGCCGCTTCCCACGACTGCTAGTAGGGGTGGGCGCATAGGCAGCGGTGGGGGGTGCGTTGTAGCAGGGGCAAATCCTTCTTGGGCGATGAGCGAACGGGCAAGTGGCGCCACCAAGCCGGCGCTGCCGCACAAGAGCGCATGGGGCAATACCCTCTGCGTGGCCGCCAACAACGTTGCCAGGTCGTCATCGCTCAACGCATCGACCACCAGGATCTGCGCGCCCTGGCCGGCGGCTGCACGCATGGCAGCGGCCAGGGCGCCAGTCCCTTTCTCAACAATCTCCAACGGCAACAGAGCAACTGGGCGCGCCGTCTCACGGGTGATCAGCGCCGGCAGGTAGAGCAGCGGCTCTTGTTGCCCACTCAGGATGAGCATCCCATCCGCCAACCCGCGCCTCTGCGCTGGAAAAGCAGGGCAGACGACAGCAACGGTCGGGTGATCGGGACGCGCCAGCGCGCCGAGCATTGCGTCCAGCTCAGCGCCGATATTGCCACGCAGGGTTGAATCGATCTTCTTGTACCAGGTAGCAGGAGGGGCACGCAACGCTGCCACCAGCGTGCGCACCTGTTCGGCGGCTTCCCCCGGTGGCAGGAAACGGGAGTCGCTGGAAAAGGCGACGACGCCGGGCGGCCACGCTGCCGGGACGGGGCGTAGATAGATGGTGGCAGGCAGTCCGGCATCAAAGGCGCGCGCTGCGCTGTCGGCGGCGCCCGTCAGGTCATCGGCGACAATGATCAGGTGCCTGACAAGCTGATAACTCATTACCCCACCCACTCGACAACTGTCGCCACACCCTGGCCGACGCCAACACACAAGGTGACAAGGCCATAGGGCGACGTAGCGACGCCCGTCGCGCGGCGGCGCTTCATCTCATGGACCAGCGTGGTCATCAAGCGGGCGCCCGAACAACCTAGCGGATGGCCGAGGGCGATGGCGCCGCCGTTGATATTGGTCCGTTCGTGGGGCAGCCCCAGCTCATCCATCACCGCCAGCGTCTGGACGGCAAAGGCTTCGTTGAGTTCGATGAGGTCGAGGTCGGCCACGGCCAACCCGGTGCGCGCCAGCACTTTGCGGATGGCAGGCACCGGCCCGATCCCCATGATGCGCGGGTCCACCCCCGCCGAGGCCGAGCCGACGATCCGCACGAGCGGTCTCATTCCCAGCGCAGCAGCTTGTTGGCTCGACATGAGCAGCAACGCTGCAGCGCCGTCGTTGAGACCAGACGAGTTGCCCGCCGTCACCGTTCCACCAGTACGGAAAGCGGGCTTTAGCCGGGCCAGCCGCTCCAGACTCGTCGCCACTTCGTAACGTCCGTCGACCCACTTCATGCGCGGATGCTCGTCGGTATCGACAATCTGCGGCTCCCCTTTCGGCTGTGGAACGATGATCGGCGCAATCTCGGCCTGAAACTTGCCGGCGTTGATGGCGGCCACCGCCCGGCGCTGGCTTTCGAGCGCATAGGCATCCTGCCGTTCACGGGAAATATGGGTTTGCTCGTAGAGGTTCTCGGCTGTTTCGCCCATGGCTTCGAGCGGAAAGAGGGCTTCCATACGCGGGTTGGGAAAGCGCCAGCCCAGGCTGGTGTCAAAAACATTGAGCGTGCGGTCGAAGGCCACTTCGCTCTTGCCGAGGACAAAGGGAGCGCGGGTCATGCTCTCGACGCCGCCGGCGACTATCACTTCCGCTTCGCCTGTCTGGATCGTGCGGCTGGCGGCGATGATAGCGTCCAGCCCAGAGGCGCAGAGCCGGTTGACCGTGACGCCGGTCACCGTGTGGGGAAGGCCGGCCAGGAGGGCAGCCATGCGCGCCACGTTGCGGTTGTCTTCGCCAGCCTGGTTGGCACAGCCCAACACCACTTCGTCGATCAGGGCGGGGTCGATGCCGGTGCGTTCGACCAGCGCGCCGAGCACGTGGGCGGCCAGGTCATCGGGCCGCACGGAGCTGAGCGCGCCACGCAGGGTACCCACAGGTGTACGGACGGCGTCAATGATTACAGCGTCTATCATCGGTGGCTCCCGCAGTTTAGAGAACACCTTTCCACTCTGCGTTTTGCATTCTCAGAGCGCAGCCTCTTGTTCTGAGGTAAGGTGTAATTGCACCCAAGGCAAACGGGATTATAGCACAGGGCTATATAAGGTGTACAACGCCGGTGTGGAACGTGGTGCGTCCAGGATTGGGGGCGAAGCGGCGGCGGGACAAGCATTCCGGGAAAGGGCCGGCGCCCGTTTGCATGACCAGCCCCTCTCCGGCCCTTTCCCGGAATGCGGGTTCTATGGTCGCCCCAAATAGGGTAGCTTCTCGATCAGGCTGTTTTGCCCCCTCCCGGGAAGGTGGTCACGCAAACCTACCCCCAATCCTGGACGCCCCCCCTTCGTGGTCGCAGGTTGACAGTATTTTGATAGCTATGCTATATTTTAGCCAACCTCTCGACAGGGTTGGCGCATCAGCGGTTGTCTGTACCTCCCACGCCATCGCCGGGAACCAAATTCTTCATTCATACTGGCTTCATCCTGGTTGCCGCAACGAGGTTATACTGGCACAAATCACCGTCGAGGAACCGTGCATGACTGGCTCACAACTCGTCTCGTCTGACCAGGTGTTGGCGCGCGGTGCTTCGTTTCGTTCATCATCCCTTGTTCAACGGCACAATCAAAAAAGGAGCGCATTCCATGTCGCATGAACCACAACAAGAACGGATCGTGTGGGGTCGCCACCACCTGACGCGGCGCCAGTTTATGACGTTGACTGCGGCGGGCTTTTCCGCCGCGGCGCTGGCAGCCTGTGCGCCGGCACCTGCCCCAGGTAGCGCTGCCCCCAGTGGCGCTGCAGCGGACGCGCCCGCCGCAGCGGATGACGGCGGCGTCACCGGCGGCACGCTCGTCTGGGTTGGTCACCAGGAAGTGTCGGGCCTCAGCCCCAGTGACGCCGGCCCGACGGTGCATTGGGCGATGATCAGCAACATCCACAATGGGATGATCCAGCTCGATTACAACGGCGAGTTTATCAACGTGCTGGCCGAGTCATACGAGGTGGCGCCTGATGGCCTTCAATACACCTTCAAGCTGCGCCAGGGCGTTCCATTCCACGATGGTAAGGAGTTTACATCGGCCGATGTGAAGTACACCTTTGAATTCTACAGTGATGCTGAAACCGGTTCCACCATTGCCAACAACTTCCTGGGCATGGGCGAGATTGAGACGCCGGATGACTACACCGTTGTCGTCAACATGGAGAAGGTGAACGCTGCTTTCCTGGTCAACGCCGCCACCACCTGGATTGTCCAGTCAGAGTATCACGCCGAGGTAGGCGAAGATGTCTACCGCACAGCGCCGATTGGCACTGGAGCGTTCAAGCTGGTGGAATGGGTGCCGGCCGAGTACACACTGCTGGAGGCATTCGAGGATCACTTCCGCGGCCGGCCACGCGTCGATTTTCTGCGCCAGAACATCGTGCCCGAACCATCGGTGCGCGCCATTGCGCTGGAGACCGGCGAGGCCGATTCAGCCACATGGCCGCTACTGGTGGAGGACAGTCTGCGGCTGCGTGACGAGGGCTACACTGTTTTTGCCACGCCGTCGGGTTCGGTCAAACACTTCCCCCTCAACAACGATCTGCCGCAACTCTCGGACAAGCGGGTGCGCCAGGCCATGCTCATGGCGCTTGACCGCCAGCGCATCATCGATGAACTGTGGAACGGTGCTGCCGAGATCGCCCACGCCAACCTGTCACCGGCCGCCACGCTCTACTATAATGCCAATGTCAAACAGTATGCGTACGACCCGGAAGGCGCACGGGCGCTGCTCGAAGAAGCTGGCTGGACGGTAGGAGCCGATGGCATCCGCGAAAAGGATGGCATGAAGCTCTCGTTCACCTGTGTGACCATCACCGGTGACCAGGCGCGGCGCCCCATCGCCGAACTCGCGCAACAGTTCCTGGCCGAAGTCGGCGTCGATATGCAGCTTCAGGAGGCGCCGGTGGCCTCGATCCTGGAGGCGCTGCCCAAAGGCGAGATGGATGCCTCTCTCTTCAACTGGACCTATGGCAGCCTGGACGAACCCGATGCATCCGTGACGTTGCGCTCCGACGGCGCCAACAATTTTTCACGGTTCAAAAACGCCCGCGTCGACGAACTGCTCGATCTAGGCTTGCAGACAGTGGACCCGGCGGAGCGTCGCCAATACTACGATGAGATCCAAGAGATCGTCGCCGAAGAGGTGCCCTTCCTCTTCCTCCAGTGGGATCAGTGGCTCAATGTCTTCCACCCGCGCGTCACCGGCCTGCCCGACCCGGCCACGACATCAAGGGGCAGTTCGATCTATCCCTATGGCAACATGATGGGTCTGCAACAGGGTTAGGATGACAAGATGACAAGATAACAAGATGATCGGGCTGCGCCAAAGATCCTCTTCTTTATCTTGTCATCACACCCATCTATCATTCTGTTCTCCGGTTGCGGATCACCTAAAGAGAAGGCAGATTCTGGCATGTTCAACTACATCGTCTCGCGGCTCTTACAGGGCGTGCTGGTCATCTTTTTAATCAGCGTCGTCACCTTTATCATGCTGCGGCTGATGCCGGGCGATCCGGTAATGCTGTTGTTGGGCGAGGGCAGCATCCAGATCACCGAGCAGCAGATCAACGCCATCCGCACCAAGTGGGGGTTGGACAAGTCGTACCCTGAACAGTATCTGGTCTGGGCGGGCAACCTCTTACGCGGCGACCTGGGCGAATCGCTCATCCGCCGCGGGGTGCCGGTGCGTCAGATGATCTTCGAGGCGATGCCGGTGACAGGGAGACTTGGCCTTCTGTCGGTAGCGGTGGCGCTGGCATTGGCGATCCCGGCCGGGATTATCGCAGCGGTCAAACGGAACTCGATCTTCGACTACCTGCTGACTATCGGCACAACGGCGGGTGTGGCGCTGCCTAATTTCTGGTTTGGGTTGATGGGGATCATCATCTTCTCGCTCTATCTGCGCTGGCTCCCTCCCTTTGGGCTTAATTCATGGATGGGATATATCCTGCCGGTGGCGGTGCTGGCGACTGGGGAGATGGCGATCTTTGCCCGCGTCATGCGCGGGGCCACCATCGAGGTGCTGTCGCAGGATTATGTACGCACGGCCACGGCCAAGGGGTTAGCGCAGCCCACGGTGGTTGTCCGCCACGCAGTGCGCAATGCGTTACTGCCGGTGGTAAGCGTGGTCGGATTTCGCTTTGCCTTTCTCTTTAGCGGCACCATCGTCATCGAGACCATCTTTGCCTTGCCGGGGCTCGGTCGCCTCTTTGTCGATTCGGTTTTTCGCCTCGATTACCAGGTGGTGCAGTCGATTGTTGTAGTCCTGGGCGCGCTCGTCGTGTTTGCCAATTTAATCACTGACCTGGTCTATGCGGTGGTGGACCCGCGGCTGCGGGTGCGGTAGTGAATTTAACGTAGTGAATTTGACGATGAACGTTCCGAGATATACAAGGTAGGCAGGTAGACAGGCGCTGCTGACCTGTCTACCTGCCTATCTGTCTACCACTGGTAACGGCTTTCTCCTGATAAACTCTACTAGACAGAACAAGGGAAGCTCATGACTGTAGCGCAATTAGGGCAGCAATCGGCGGTGATGGTGGCGCGGGAAACCAAGAGCCGCTCTGAGTGGATGCAGTCGTGGCGGCGCTTCCGTGCCAACCGGGCGGCGGTGGTAAGCCTGATTGTGATCGTGTTCATCTGCCTGGCCGCCATCTTTGCCAATGTCTTGATGCCGCACAGCCCCACCTATAGCTTCCCTGGTATGCGTGGTGCGCCGCCGTCGTGGGAGCACCCGCTGGGGTTTGACCATATTGGCCGTGACCTGTTGAGCCGGGTGGTCTATGGGGCGCGGGTGGCGCTGCTGGTGGGCCTGGTGGCGACGGCTATCTCGGTGGTGATTGGGGTGCTGGTCGGCGCGGTGGCCGGCTACTTTGGCGGGTGGTTGGACGTTGTGCTATCGCGCATTGTGGACACGCTCATGGCCTTCCCGCTGCTGGTCTTGCTGATCGTGCTGTCTGCCGTGCTAGGCCCCAGCCTCATCACCACCATTGTGGTGATCGGCGGCACCACCTGGGCCCGTTTTGCCCGCGTCGTGCGCGCCGATGTCATGAGCTTGCAGAAGTCGGATTTTGTCACCGCGGCGCGCGCCTCTGGTGTGCGCGATATGCGCATCATCCTGCGCCATGTGCTCCCCAACGTCATGGGCCCGGTCATCGTGTTGGCAACGTTGGGCGTAGGCGGTATCATCATCCTCGAATCGGCGCTCTCGTTTTTGGGGCTGGGCATCCAACCGCCCACGCCTTCGTGGGGCGGCACCCTGGCCGATGGCCGGGCACTCATCCGCCAGTTTCCCCACATCACCACCTTCCCCGGCATCATGATCTTTATCACTGTGCTCGCCTTCAACCTCCTGGGCGATGGGCTGCGCGATGCGCTCGACCCACGCCAGCGGGGGGATTGAGACAAGATTGGATACAATGACTGTAGGCTGGAATTGGAAATTGACGTTGGCGCCAAAAATGTTATCATGATGGTAAAATGTGTAATCATGATAACAGGAGGATGCAATGGTTCGTACACAAATACAGTTGACTGAAGAGCAAATTGCCGGACTAAAACAGTTGGCCAGCCAGCGCCAGCTCTCGATTGCAGAGATTATCCGGCAGGCAGTTGATCAAGTGTTGCGAGATGCAGGGATGACACAAGGAGACTGGGAGGAAAAGAAAAGACGTGCATTGGCAGTGGTTGGCAAATTTCAATCAGGTCTTTCAGATATCTCAGAGCACCATGACGCTTATCTCGATGAAGCCTATGACTATTTTCACTCAGAATCAACCACCGCACAATCATGACTGTATTCACAGACACGTCTGCCTTCTATGCGCTGCTTGACCGTGATCAAACGCGACATGAACAGGCAGGGCAGATTTGGTCTGACCTGCTAGACCAGCGCGAGCACTTGGTTTGTTCAAATTATGTGGTCGTAGAGGCCACGACTCTACTCCAGCGCCGTTTGGGCTTGCAGGCGGCGCGCGACTTTACCCACAACATCGTTCCTTTGTTACAGATAGAGTGGGTAACGCCGGCAATCCATACAGTTGCCTTGCAAACTCTTTTTGGCATCAATGAACGCGACTTGAGTCTAGTAGACTGTGTTAGTTTTGTCATGATGAATCAATTAGGGATCAACACGGTCTTTTCCTTTGACCGACACTTCGTACGGCAAGGATTCACATGTCTAACCTGACGAAACAGCTAACCGAGATCATCGCCGCCAGCGGGGCGACGAGCATGGGCGTCGCCCTCCACCACATCGAGTCGGGTGAGGAGATCAACCTCAACGCCGACGAATCGTTCCCCATGTGCAGCGTTCTCAAGATCCCCGTGCTGGTCGAGGCCTTTCGCCAGCTGCGCCAGGGCAAGTTCACCCTGGAGGATCGCTGGGAGCTGACCACCGCCGAAAAGAACATCGGCAGCGGCATCCTCACCTACATGCAGGATGGCCTCACCCCTACCGTGCGCGACCTGCTCACGCTCATGATCATCATCAGCGACAACACCGCCACCGACATAGTGATGCACCGCCTCGGCGTCGAACAGATCGACCGCACGATGCACGAGCTGGGGCTGGCCGACATCCACATGGCGCTGACGATTCGTGGCATCTTTGACGACATGCTGGGCGAGGCGTCGGACCCGGCGCGCCTCTTTGTCGACCTGGATAAACACAAGACGGCCCCACCGGTCAAACGCGACGGCCGCGCCTTTAGCAGCGGGCCCGACAACAATGTGAGCACCCCGCGGGATATGACGCGGCTATTGGCAATGATCTTCCGCGGCGAGATCATCGACCGTGCCGCGTGCGACGAAATGCTCTATATCCTCTTGCAGCAACAACTGAATGCTCGCCTGCCTCTCTTCCTGCCGTATGGGATTCCCTTTGCCCACAAAACAGGCACGCTGGCCGGCATCCGCAACGATGCCGGCATCCTCTACTGCAGCGATGAATCCCATGTTGCGATCACGGTCTTTGCCCGCTGGGATACCGAAGCGGTCAAGGATGACAAGGTGGCCGAGTGGGAACGCATCAGCGCCGTCGATGCGGCCTTTGGGCATATCGGGCGTGCGGTTTACGATCATCTTCAAAGGTAAAGCAGCAACACAGAGATTGTGTGTTGAAAGTCAACCCCCAACTGGTATGTTGCGGAGATGCAGGGGGTCGAAGGGCTTGCGGGTCTTGAGGACACCGAAGGCCAG